>JAFADX010000046.1 GCA_023424475.1 Pseudomonadota bacterium | reverse complement strand
CGGGCGCGTCCAGCGCGGCGGCGGTCTGCGCCGCGGCCCCGATCGCCGCCTCCCAGTCCTGCGCCTCGGCGATCCGCCGGAGGAAGCCCAGGCGCTCGGCCTCGGCCGCGTCGAAGGTGGCCGAGGTGCCGAGGATCCGCTCGGCCTCGGCCGCGCCGACGATGGCCGCGAAGCGCCGCGTGCCGAGCACCAGGCCGAAGCGCAGGCCGGGCATGCGGAAGGTGGCGTCGGGCGTGGCGATGCGGTGCCGGCAGGCCGCGAAAAGATCGACGCCCGCGCCGAAGCTGCGCCCGTGCGCGAGACCGAGCGTCAGGCAGGGCGAGGTCGCGACCGCCTGGAGCAGCATCTCGATGCGCACGAAGCGCAGCAGAAGGTCGCCCTCGCTCTGCGCCTCGGCACCCGTGAAGTCGAAGCCGGCGCTGAAGTTGCGTCCCTCGCCGCGGAACACCAGCAGCCGCGCGCCGGTCGCGTGCGCCCGCTCGACGGCCTCAAGCAGCGCCTCGACCAGGTCGGCGGAGAGGGCGTTGCGCTTCTCCGGCCGCGCCAGGGTGAAGGTCCAGATGCCGTCGCGCTGCGCGACCTGCAGGGGAGCGGTCATGGCGTGGCCTCCGCGGCGGCTTCCTCGTTGTGCCTGCCCAGCGCCGGCGGCCGCTGGCGGATCGGCGGGCCCTCGCCGGAAAAGCGCATTGGCGAGGCGAGGATGCGCATGCACGCGCCGTTGGGCAGATCGGGCATGACCGGGCGCCTGCCGCGGTGCGGTGCGGCGGAGGTCTTCCTGCCACCGTCGCCGATCAGCGGCCGGGAGCGCAGCGCGTCGGCGGGCGGCCGCCCGCGGAAGGGTCCGGCGGCCAGGCCGCGGGGCTCGATGGCGCGGATGCCCGCGACGGGCAGCGAGGGGTCCATGGGATCGGTCCTGCCGTCTCAGGTGGAAGCGCGGGCATGGCCGAGCGCGCGGGAGAGTTCCGCCGCCGCCTCGATGACGCGCGGTGCGAGGGCCTTCAGGCGCGCCGCCGTCAGCCGGTTGAGCGGACCGGAGATGCCGAGCGCGGCGACTGGACGGTCGAATCCGTCGAAGACCGGCGCGGCGAGGCCGCCTACGCCGTCGCGCCACTCGCCCCGGTTGACCGCGTAGCCGATGCGCGCGGCGCGGCGCAGCTCCTCGCGCATCGCTTCGGTGTCCGTGACGGTCGCCGCGGTGAAGCCCGGCAGGTGCGCCGGCAGGCGGTCGAGGACTGCCGTCCCTCCGGCGGCGAGCAGCGCCTTGCCGGTTGCCACCGCATGGGCCGGTGCGCGGCCCCCGACCACCGTATAGGCGCGCACGGCGTGCTCGCTGTCGATCTTGTCGACATAGACGACCTCGAGCCCGTCGAGGACCGAGAGGTGGATCGTCTCGCCCGTCTCGCGCGCCAGCCGCGCCATGAAGGGCGGAGCCACGCGGCGCACGTCCAGGCGGTTCAGCTGCCGCACGCCGAGGCCGAACATCTTCATCGTGGCGCGATAGCCGCCATGGGCGGGGTCGCGCTCGACATAGCCGGCATGGATCAGGGTCTGCAGCGTGCGGTGCGCATTGCTGCGCGACAGGCCGAGGCGCGCGGCGACGTCCTCGATCACACGCGCCCCGCCCTGCATCTCGGCGATCGCCTCGAGCACGGCGAGGCCCTTGAGCAGCGTCTTGTCCATTGCGGCACGCCTGTCCGAGCACCCCGGGGGGCCGATCCTGGCAGATGGGGCGGGAGGCCGGAGGCATGCGGCCCGGGTTTCCATTTGACAGGGGATATCCCCCTGACCAGAGTGGGTCAACATCATGCGGGATATCAATCCCAAATATTGGGAAGAACGGACATCGCAGGGGCCGCCGCCAGCCCCACCAGGCGGGAGGGCGCGAGAGCGAGCATGAGCATCACCAGACTGCGCAACTTCGTCGTCGCCATGACCCGGGCCGCCGGGACCGTGCCCGCCGGCGCCCCCCTGATGGAGGCCGCGCGACCGTTGCTGAAGGCGCTGATCGCGCAGGACGACTGGCTGCCCGACGCCTGTGCCCGGCCCGATCCGCGCTTCTACCGGCAGTACCTGCTGCACTGCGACCCGCTGGAGCGTTTCTCCCTCGTCAGCTTCGTCTGGGGCCCGGGGCAGAAGACGCCGGTGCACGACCACCTGGTCTGGGGGCTGATCGGCATGCTGCGCGGCGCCGAGATCGAGACCAGCTTTGCCCGCCAGCCTGACGGCAGCCTCGCGCCGGTCGGCGAGCCCCACCGGCTGTCTCCCGGCGACATCGGCGCCGTGTCGCCGGAGATCGGCGACATCCATCAGGTCGCCAATGCCTTCGACGACAGGGTCTCGATCAGCGTCCACCTCTATGGCGGGAACATCGGCGCGGTCGCCCGCCACGCCTTCGATGCCGAGGGCAAGGCGAAAACCTTCATCTCCGGCTACACGGGCGAGGTGGTTCCCCTGCTCTGGGATCGCTCGCGCGAGGCGGCGCACTGAACCTCCTCGCCGCCGGATGAGGCGGCGCGGGGGAAACGGCATTGATGCGCATCAACGCATATTGAATGGCGGGACAATAGACATGGGTCTCTGACCTCGCCGGTGCCCCTCCGGGCGCCGGCGAAAGCCGTCGCGCCGCCGCCATTGGCGGCGCGGCGCATGAATCAGGGACCGTCCTCGATGCATCGCCTCCTTGCCCTGTTCCTTCTCGCGACCGTGCCGGCCATGGCGCAGGAGCGCTTCATCGTCGAGCCGGTCACGGTCGCCGACCTTCGGCCGGTCTTCGCCACGGTCGAAAGCGTGCGCGAGGTCGATGCGCGGGCCCGCATCGCCGGCACCCTCGCGCGGCTGACGGTGCGAGAGGGCGACGCGGTGGCCGCGGGCCAGGTCATCGCGGTGGTCGAGGACGCCAAGCAGCCCCTGCAACTCGCCGCGCTCGACGCGCGCATCGCCGCGCTGGAGGCGCAGCACCGCCAGGCGCTGCAGGAACTCGAGCGCACCCGCGCCCTGCGTGCCACCGGCACCGCCACCCAGGCGCGGCTCGAGGACGCGCAGACGGCCGCCGATGTCGTCGCCGCCCAGATCGCCGCGACCCGCGCCGAGCGGGAGGTGTCCGTGCAGCAGCGCCGGGAGGGCGAGGTGCTGGCGCCGCAGGACGGCCGGGTGCTGCGTGTGCGCGGCACCGTCGGCGCGGTGGCGATGCCGGGCGAGAGCATCGCCACCATCGCCACCGACCGCTATGTCCTACGTCTGCGCCTGCCTCAGCGCCATGCGCGCTTCCTCAAGGCCGGCGATCCCGTGATGCTGGGCGCACGCGGGCTTTCGGACGGGCCGCCGCTCGGCCAGGGCGTCATCAAGCTGGTCTACCCGGAATTGCAGCAGGGCCAGGTGGTCGCGGATGCCGAGGTCGCCGGACTCGGCGACTTCTTCGTCGGCGAACGCGTCCGGGTGACGATCCAGGCGGACCAGCGGCCGGCCATCGTGATCCCGCGCGACTTCCTGGTCGTGGGGCCCGGGGTGGACATGGTGCGGCTCGCCTCCGGCGTGCTGGTGCCGGTGCAGCGCGGCGCGCCGGTGCCGATGGCCCGGGGGCAGGGGATCGAGATCCTTTCCGGGCTTGCCGCGGGCGACGCGCTGGTGCGCCCGTGAACCTCGGCTTCTCGGGGCGCCTCGCCCGGTCCTTCATCCGCTCTCCGCTGACGCCGCTGCTGCTGATCGTCTCGGTGGCGCTCGGCCTGCTCGCCCTCGTGGCCCTGCCGCGGGAGGAGGAGCCGCAGATCAGCGTGCCGATGGTCGACATCAGCGTGCGCGCCGACGGGCTTTCGGCGCCCGACGCGATGGAGCTGGTGACGCGGCCGCTGGAAGCCATCGTCACCGCCATTCCCGGCGTCGAGCACGTCTACAGCCAGACCTACGACGACCAGGTGCTGGTCACCGCGCGCTTCCTGGTCGGCACCAATGCCGACGACGCCATCCTGCGCGTCCACGAGAAGCTGCGCGCGAACTGGAACCGCATCCCCCTTGGCATCCCCGAGCCGCTGGTGGTCGGGCGGGGCATCAACGACGTTGCCGTCGCCGTGGTCACGCTGCGGCCGCTCGCCCCGGATGCGCGCTGGGACGACGCTGCGCTGCACGAGGTCGCCGACCGGGTCCTGTCGGACCTCGCGACCATTCCCGAGGCCGGCCTGACCTACCCGGTCGGCGGCCGGCCCACCGAGATCCGCGTCGAGCCCGACCCCGCCGCGATGATGCGCCTGGGCATCACGCTCAACCAGCTGGTCGAGAAGCTGCAGGGCGCCAACCGCTCCTTCAACGCGGGGCAGGTGCGCCGCGACGGGCAGACGCTGACCGTGCAGGCCGGCCACACCCTGCAGGGCGTGCCCGATGTCGGGCTGCTGCTGCTCACCGCCAGCGACGGGCGGCCGGTCTATCTCGGCGACGTCGCCCGCATCTCGGCCGCGCCGCAGCCGATCGAGGCGCGGGTCTGGCGCCTGACGCGCGGGCCGCACGGCGCCTGGAGCCAGGTGCCCGCGGTGTCCATCGCCATCGCCAAGCGGCCCGGCGCCAATGCGGTGGAAGTGACGCGCGCGGTGCAGGCGCGGCTCGCGGCCATGGCGGGCAACGTCATTCCCGATGGGATCGCCGCCGACCTGACGCGCGACTACGGCGCGACGGCGCAGCAGAAGTCCGACGAGTTGCTGTTCCACCTCGGCCTCGCGACGCTGTCGATCGTCGGCCTCGTCTGGCTTGCCATCGGCTGGCGCGCGGCGGCGGTGACGGCGGTGGTCATCCCGGTGACCATCCTGCTCACCCTCTTCGGTGCCTGGGTGCTGGGCTACACGCTGAACCGCGTCTCGCTCTTCGCGCTGATCTTCTCGATCGGCATCCTCGTGGACGACGCCATCGTGGTGGTCGAGAACATCGACCGCCACTGGGCGATGAGGGACGGCCGCGACCGCATCGCCGCGGCGATCGAGGCCGTGGCCGAGGTCGGCAACCCGACCATCGTGGCGACGCTGACCGTCATCGTCGCGCTGCTGCCGATGATGTTCGTCTCCGGCATGATGGGTCCCTACATGGCGCCGATCCCGGCGGTGGCCTCGGCGGCGATGACCTTCTCCTTCTTCGTGGCCATGGTGCTGACGCCCTGGCTGATGGTGAAGCTCGGCGCTTCCCATGCCGGGCACGAGGGCGGGCCGCTGGGGCGCATCTACCGCAGCGCGGCGAGGCGGGTGATCGAACGCCGGGCGGTGGCCTGGGCCTTCCTCGCCGCGACCGGCATCGCGACCACGGCCTCGATGTTCCTGTTCGTGACGCGCGACGTCACGGTGAAGCTGCTGCCCTTCGACAACAAGTCCGAGCTGGCGGTGATGCTCGACATGCCCGCGGGCACCAGCCTTGAGGTCACCGAGCGCCAGCTGATGGCCGCGGCGGAGCTGCTGCGCGCCGTGCCGGAAGTGGAGTCGATGACGCTCGATGCCGGCACCGCTGCGCCCTTCAACTTCAACGGCCTGGTGCGCCACAGCTTCGCCCGCCAGGCGCCGCGGCTCGGCGACCTCGACCTGCAGCTGACCGACCGCCACCGGCGCGCCCGCGCCAGCCACGCCATCGCGCTCGACGTGCGGGAGCGGCTGCGCGCGCTCGACCTGCCGGAAGGCGCGCGGGTCAAGGTGGTGGAGGTGCCGCCGGGCCCGCCGGTGCTCGCGACCCTGCTCGCCGAGATCTACGGCCCGGATGCCGCGACCCGCCGCGCGGCCGCCGCGGCGGTGCGGGACGCCTTCCGCCGCATCGGCTTCCTGGTCGACATCGACGACACCATCGCCGATCCGGGCACGCGGCTGCGCATCCGGCTGCTGCCCGACCAGCTCGAATACCATGGCGTCGAGGAGGCGGCGGTGCACGACACCATCCGCAGCCTGCTCGGCGGCGTGCCGGTCGGCTGGTCGCACCGCGGGGCTGGGCGCAATCCGCTCGCCATCGTGGTGCGGCTGCCGAAGGAAAGGCTGGTGTTCACGGAACGGCTGCTCTCGACGCCGGTGCCGGGGCGGAGCGGGCCGGTGGAACTGGGGTCGCTGATCGAGGTACGGGAGGAACCGGCCTCGCCCATGATCTACCGCCGCAACGGCCGGCCGGCCGAGATGGTGATGGCGGAACTCGCGGGTGCCTACGAAGCGCCGGTCTACGGCATGCTTGCCGTCGCCGACGAACTCGCCGACCTGCCCGGCGTGCCGGAGATCCGCTTCGCCGGCCAACCCGATGCGCCGGACCATCCGGTGCTGCTCTGGGACGGCGAATGGGAGGTCACGCGCGTGACCTTCCGCGACATGGGCGCGGCCTTCGCGGTCGCGCTGCTCGGCATCTACGTCCTCGTGGTGGCGCAGTTCCGCTCCTTCGTCCTGCCGCTGGTGGTGCTGGTGCCGGTGCCGCTCGCCCTGCCGGGCGTGGTGCTGGGCCATGCGCTGACCGGGGCGGCCTTCACGGCGCCGTCCATGATCGGCTTCATCGCGCTGGCCGGCATCATCGTGCGCAATTCGATCCTGCTGGTGGACTTCATCCGCCACGCGCCACGGGAAGGGCGCAGCCTGCGGGTGGTGGCGCTGGAAGCGGGCGCGGTGCGCTTCAAGCCGATCGCGCTGACCGCCGCGGCGGCGATGATCGGGGCGGGCTTCATCCTGACCGACCCGATCTTCCAGGGCCTTGCCGTGGCGCTGATGTTCGGCCTGCTGTCCTCGACGCTGCTGACGGTGCTCGCGATCCCGGCGCTCTATCGCGTGCTGCGCGACCCGACGTGACCGCGCGAGGGGCGATGGGCCCCTCGCGCGGTGTATCATGCCGGCCGCACGCCCCAGGGATAGGGCATGCTGCCCTTGGCCAGGCCGGTGATGCTGCGCCGGTAGGCCGTGCGGATGAAGAACTGGCCGAGCGGGATGGTCGCGACCTCGTCCTGCGCGAGCTTGTTGAGCTCGTTCGCCAGGATGCGCTGCCGCTCCGGTTCCGCCGCGGCGAGCCAGGCCTCGACCAGGTCCTGCGCGCGCGGGCTGGTGTACCAGCCGAACCAGCCGGTCGGCCCCGGCCCCTTCACCAGCGAGGACACCGCCGGGTTCAGGTAGGCGAGCGAGGAGCCGTAGGTGTGGAAGATGCTCCAGCCGCCCTGGTCCACAGGTTCCTTGCGGACGCGGCGCTGGACCACGGTGCCCCAGTCGGTCTCGGCGAGTTCCACGTTCATGCCGATCCGCCGCAGCCGGTCGGCGGTGATCTGGCCGTGCGGGCCGATCAGCGGGAAGTCGGTCGGGTTGATGATGACGACCTTCTCCCCCTTGTAGCCCGACGCCTGCAACGCGGCGCGCGCGCGGTCCAGGCTGCGCGGCGGCGCGTTGAGCTCGGAGAGGTTCTCGACTCCGAGCGGCGTGCCGCAGGGAAACAGGCTGTGGCATTCGCGCCAGACCGAACGGTCGCTGCCGAGCGTCGCCTGCATGTATTCCGGCTGATCCACCGACAAGGCGACCGCCTGGCGCGTCTTGAGGTCGTTGAACGGCACCTGCAGGTGGTTCAGCCGCATGATCGAGAGCAGGCCGGCCGGGTTCAGGATGTCGATCGCGATGTTGCGGTTGCGCTGCAGCGTCGGGATCAGGTCGGACAGCGGCTGCTCGACCCAGTCCACCTCGCCGCTCTGCAACGCCGCCGCCGCGGTCGCGGGATCGGGCAGGATATGCCATTCGATGCGCGGGAAATGCGCGACCTTGCCGCCCGAGGCCCAGTCCGAGGCCTCCTGCCGCGGCACATAGGCGTCGTTCTTCGCATAGACGACGCGGCTGCCGGAGACGAACTCGTCGCGCAGGAACTTGTAGGGGCCCGATCCGACAACCTCGGCGATCTGGGTATTGGCGTCGGTCCGCGCGAGGCGCTCGGGGAAGATGAAGGGCACGTTCGCATCGGGCTTGGCCAGCGCGTCGAGCAGCATCGGGAAGGGCCGCGCCAGCCGGATCTCGAGCGTGCGGTCGTCGGCGGCGGTCCAGCTTTCCACCACGCGGGCGAGGATCTGGCCGAAGGCGTCGCGCTTGGACCAGCGCGCGAGGCTCGCGGCGCAGTCCTGCGCGCGCACGGGTTCGCCATCGTGGAAGCGCAGCCCCTCGCGCAGGCGGATGCGCCAGGTGCGGCCATCGTCGCTGACCGTGTGGCCCTCGGCCATCTGCGGGCGCGCCCGCTGCTGCCCGTCCACGGCATAGAGCGTGTCGTAAACGTGGTAGCCGTGCATCTGGGTGACGATCGCGCTGGTCCAGATCGGATCGAGCGCCGTGAGGTTCGCCTGCGGCACGAAGCGCAGCGTGGCGGTGCGGGCGGGCTGGGCGAGGGCGGGCGCCCCGGCGGCCAGGACACCGGCGGCGGTGCCCTGCAGAAGGCTGCGACGTTTCATGGCGTTTCCTCGTTCTTCCGGCGTCGTGAGCGCGGAGCCTATGGGCGGCCGCGAATGCGGGTCAATCAGCCAGGGGTTCGGGCGAGCCGTACCGGGCTTCTTCCGGCCGGGACTCCGCGCCGCTGCTCCCGGGAATTGACGCGGCAAGCCGCGACGGAGCAGCCTGAGCGCCATGCCGGAGGCCGCGAAAGGGCGCCGTGACCCGTGCCGGTCCGAAGCAGGCGGATCGGGCCGTTCCGCGTGCGCGATCGGGCGGCGCAGCGCCATCGCGGGCGTCGCCGGCCTCGCCGCGCCCGGGGGCGTTCGGGCCCAGGACCCTTTTGCCAATCCGCGCGAGGCCATGATCGGCATCATCGCGCAGCGCGCGTCCAACGCAGGCAATGCGCTGGACGGCCGCGACAGGATCGACCCGCAGGTCCTCGCCGCGATGCGGCGGGTGCCGCGCGAATCCTTCGTGCCGCCCGACCAGGCCGCAAGCGCCTATGATGATCGGCCGCTGCCGATCGGCTACGGCCAGACCATCTCGCAGCCCTTCATCGTCGCGCTCATGACCAACCTGCTCCGCCCGGCACCGGGGCAGACGATCCTCGAAGTCGGCACGGGCTCAGGCTACCAGGCGGCCATCCTGGCGGAGCTCGTCGGCGCGGTGCACAGCATCGAGATCGTCGCGCCGCTCGCCGATGCCGCCGAGCGCCGCCTGCGCGCGCTGGGCTACGCCAACGTCACCGTGCATCGCGGCGACGGATACTACGGCGTGCCCCCGGCAGCGCCGTTCGACGGCATCATCGTCACCGCCGCGGCCGCCGGCATTCCGCCGCCGCTGCTCGACCAGCTCCGCCCGGGCGGCCGCATGGTGATCCCCGTCGGCGGCGCCTTCGCGCTGCAGCACCTCGTGCTGGTCGGGAAGCTGCCCGGCGGCCAGATCCGTACGCGGCAGACGCTGCCCGTCCACTTCGTCCCCTTCGTCCGCAGCGCGGGAAGGTGAGACCGGACCTCATCGCCGTCGCCGTGGTCGCTGCGGGCGCGCTGGCTTTCGAGGTGCTGCTGGCGCGCCTCCTCGCCATCATCCACTGGCATCATTTCGTCGGCATGGTGATCAGCCTGGCGCTGCTCGGCTATGGGGCGAGCGGCAGCATCCTGACCGCCGCGCTCGATCGCCTGCGGCCCCGGGCCGCGCCGGCCTTTGCCGGATCGGCGGTGCTCTTCGGGGCAGCCGCCCTCGCCTCGGTCGCGATCGCCGAGGCACTGCCCTTCAATGCGCTCGAGATCATCTGGTCGCCCTGGCAGTGGCTGTGGCTCGGGCTGCTCTACCTGCTCTTCGCCGTGCCCTTCGGCTTCGCCGCCGCCTGTACCGGTCTCGCGCTCGCCTGCGTCGAGGCTCCGGTCGGGCGCATCTATCGCGCGGACCTGCTCGGCGCCGGGGCAGGGAGCCTGGCAGCGGTCGGCCTGCTCGACCTGCTGCGTCCCGACCAGGCACTCTGGATCGCCGCCGCGACGGGCCCCGCGGCGGCGGCGATCATGCTCGTCTCCGTGCGCCGCCACCGCTTGGCGGCAGGCGCGGTCGCCTACGGCGGTCTGGTGAGTGTCGCGGGCCTGGCCGGATGGCCGGGCCTCGCCATGTCGCCCTTCAAGCCGCTGCCGCAGACTCTCCTGGTCGAGGGCACCGGGATCGTCGCCGAGCGAACGAGCCCGATCGGCCTGGCACAGGTCGTCCGCAGCGAGCGGATCCCGTTCCGCATCGCGACGGGCCTCAGCCTCGTGAACCGGCAGGAGCCCGCCGCCCAGCTCGGCCTCTTCCTCGACGGCGAGGGCCCGGTCCCGATCACCCGCTTCACGGGCGACTTCGCCCCGCTCGCCTATCTCGACATGACGCTCGCGGCCCTGCCCTATCGGCTGGTGATGGTGCGTCCGCGGGTCCTGATCATCGGCCTTCGCGGCGGCACCGAGGTGCTGCTGGCCCTCCGCCATGCGGCGCGGTCGATCGACGTGGTCGAGCCGGATGGGAGCGTAGCGAGCCTGCTGCGGCACGAGCTCGCCGATTTCTCCGGCGGCATCCTCGACCGCCCCGAGGTTCGCCTCCATGTCGGGACGTCACGCCGCGTCGCCGCAAGGGCGGGGCCCGCCTTCGACCTGGTCGTGCTCGGCGCCGCCTTCGGGCGCAACGCCGCGCTGGCCGAGAACCATGCGCTGACGGTCGAAGCCATGGCCGCCTACCTGCAGTGCCTCGCGCCGGGCGGGGTGTTGGCCGTGCCCCATCCGCTCCGCCTGCCGCCGCGCGACAGCCTGAAGCTGGCGCTCACCGCCATCGAGGCCCTCGAGCGGCTCGGTGCGCCGCAGCCTTCCCGGCATCTCGCCTTTCTCCGGTCCTGGGACAGCGCCGTGCTCGTGGTCCGGCGCACCCCCCTCGGCGCGGACCAGGTCGCGACCATCGGCGCCTTCGCCGAGCACCTCAACTTCGACCTCGGCTGGCACCCCGGCATGCCGCGGGAGGCCGCCGACCGCTACAATCTCCTCGGCGAGCCGCAGCTTTTCGACGGCGTCGCAGCCCTGGCGGGGCCGGGGCGCGCGCGCTTCGCCGCATCCTACGCCTTCGACATCAGGCCCGCGACCGACGACCGCCCCTATTTCGACGACTTCTTCCGCTGGCGCGCGCTGCCGGTCCTCTGGGCGGCGGCGCGGTCGGGCAATGCCGGCCTGCTGGACTGGGGCTGGCCGGTGCAGGCCGCGACGCTCGCGATCGCCGTGGCGGCGGCGTTGGCGCTGATCCTGCTGCCCGCACGCCTGCTGGCCGGGAAGGTGACGGGAGGCGCCGGCCTGGGGACCGCGGCGTACTTCCTGCTGATCGGCATCGGCTTCATGTTCGTCGAGATCGCCGTGATGCAGCACCTGGTGCTCTTTCTCGGCGATCCCGTCCACGCCTTCGCGATCACCCTCGCCGCCTTCCTCGTCTTCGCGGGCCTTGGCAGCGGCATCGCCGGCGCGGCCGAGGCGGCCTCGCCCGCCGGCACGGGCGCACAAGCCCCGCGCATCGGCCTCGCCGTCGCCGCCATCGCGGCCTTCGCGCTTCTGCACGCGGTTGCCTGGCCCTGGCTGCCGGTGCCGGGGGGATCAGGCGTGGCGCCGCGCGCGATCCTGGCCGTGATGGCGATCGCGCCGCTCGCCTTCGCAATGGGCTTCCCGTTTCCCCTCATCCTCGGGCGGCTGAAGGCGGCTGCGCCGGCGATGGTGCCCTGGGCCTGGGGCGTCAACGGGTGCGCCTCGGTGATCGCCGCGGCGCTGGCGCCGCTTCTCGCCACGAGCGCGGGGACCCGGATCCTCGCGTTGTTCGGCGTGCTTGCCTATCTGCTGGCGGCCGTCATGCGACGCCGCATCCCGTGAGGGGTGATTGACGCTCCGCCGCTCCCTCGGCACGACTTACGCCGCATGGCATGGGATGACCGGTGAGATGACGCACTCGACCCCCGACGCGACGACGATCGATCGGCACGGGAGGCGCGTCTCCTGATGCCTACCGCGCAGGACACGCTCAGGCTGCCCGGCCTCGGTGCCGAGGCCGAGATCCTCGTCGACCGCTGGGGCATCCCGCACATCTACGCCGCGAGCCAGCGCGACGCCTTCTTCGTGCAGGGCTTCAACGCCGCGCGCGACCGGCTGTGGCAGATCGACACCTGGCGCAAGCGCGGCCTCGGTCTGATGGCCGGCGACCTCGGCCCGGCCTATGTCGAACGCGACCGCGCCGCGCGGCTGCTGCTCTACCGCGGCGACATGGCCGCCGAATGGGCCTGCTACGGCGCCGATGCCGAGGCCCGGACCACCGCCTTCGTCGCCGGCATCAACGCCTATGTCGACCTCGTGGAACACGAGCCCGACCGCCTGCCGATGGAATTCCGCGCCCTCGGCACGAAGCCTGCGCGCTGGAAGCCCGAGGACGTGGTCCGCTGCCGCTCCCACGCCCGCGTGCGCAACCTCGATTCCGAGGTGCTGCGGAGCGCCGTCGTCGCGCGCTTCGGGGCCGAGGCCGACCGGCTGCACAGGGGCCTGCAGCCGGAATGGCGCCTGCAGGTGCCCGAGGGCACCGCCCCGCACGTCATCCCGCCGGAGGTGATGCGCCTCTACCTGCTTGGCTGCGAGCCGCATCCGATGGATGGCGCCGATCCCGCCGAGCCGCTGGCGGAGACCGGCGAATGGGGCAGCAACAACTGGGCGCTCGCGCCGAAGCGCACCACCACCGGCCGCGCCATCCTCGCGAGCGACCCGCATCGCGTCCACGACCAGCCCTCGCTGCGCTACATCGCGCATCTCTCGGCTCCCGGCCTCGACGTGATCGGCGCGGGGGAACCCGCGATCCCCGGCGTCAGCCTCGGCCACAACGACCGGCTCGCCTTCTCGCTGACGATCCATCCCTCCGACCAGGAGGATCTCTACGTCTACGAGCTGCATGAGTCCGACCCCGACCTCTACCGCTACGGAGAGGGCTGGGAACGCATGCGCGTGGTCGCCGAGGAGATCCCGGTGCGCGGCGGCGCGGCCGTGCCGGCGGAGCTGCGCTTCACCCGCCACGGCCCGGTGCTGTATGTCGATGCCGCGAACCGCCGCGCCTATGCGCTGCGCAGCGTGTGGTGGGAACCGGGCACGGCGGCCTACATGGCGAGCCTCGGCTACCTGACCGCAACGAATGTCGAGGCATACCAGGCCGCGCTGGAAGGCTGGGGCGCGCCGTCGACCAACCATGTCGTCGCCGACGTGGACGGGCATATCGCCTGGCAGGCGGCGGCCAAGATCCCGGTGCGCCCGAACTGGGACGGGCTGATGCCGGTCGCCGGCGACGGGCGCTACGAATGGGCGGGCACGATCTCGGCCTCGACCCTGCCTTCGGTCAAGGATCCCGCGGAAGGCTGGGTCGGCTCCTCCAACCAGATGAACCTGCCGCCCGGCTTCGACTACCGCCGCCACAAGACCGGATTCGAATGGACCGACGTGGCGCGCTTCATGCGCGTCTCGGAATCGCTGTCGGGCGACAGGCGCTGGTCGGTCGAGGACACGCTGAAGCTGCAGACCGACGTGTTGAGCGTGCCGGCGCGGCGCCTCTGCGCGCTGCTCGCGGCGGCGCGTGGCGAGGGTGCGGCGCAGGCCCGAGCCTTCCTCGCCGGCTGGGACCACCGGCTGGATGCCGGCAGCGGCCCGGCCGCGCTGTTCGAGATCTGGTTCACCAACCACCTGATGCCCGCGGTGCCCAGGGCGCTCGGGCCGGACGGCATGGCGCGGCTGATCACCGTGCCGGACACGCAACTCTATCTCGAGATCCTCGAGAAAGCCGAGGACCCGGGCTTCGGCGCCGATCCCGCCGCGGCGCGCGACGCGCTGCTGCTGGAGACGCTGGCCGCCGCCTGGACGGAGGCCGTGCGTCGCATGGGCGAGGACGCCGCCGACTGGAGCTGGGGCCGCATCCATCAGGGCTATTTCGGCCATCCGCTGTCGCGCCTGGCGCCGCCGGAGATCGCGGCCAGGCTCGATGTCGGCCCGGCGCCCAAGGGCGGGTCGAACCTGACCGTCAACAACAACGGCTATCGCGCCAGCGACTTCCGCGTGATCTCCGGCGTGTCCTGGCGGATGGTGCTGGACGTCGGCGACTGGGATGCGAGCTGGACGATCAATGCGCCCGGCCAGTCCGGCGACCCGGCCAGCCCGCATTACCGCGACCTCTTCCCGATCTGGGCGAGGGACGAATACGTGCCGATGCTCTACAGCCGCGCGGCGGTGGAAGCGGCGACGGAACGGCGCATCCGGTTGGTGCCGGGGGACTGAGCCACGGGGCGGCCGGTCAGGCGCCGGCTGCCGCCTTCATGCGCCGCGCCGCCATCTCGCCGATCATCACGCAGGTGAAGTGCAGGTTGGCGCGGCAGTCGGAGGGCATGATCGACGCATCGGCGACGCGCAGCCCCTCGACGCCGCGCACCTTCAGGTCAGGGTCCACCACGCCGCGCGGGTCCTCATGCGCGGTCATCCGGCAGGTGCCCGCGGCGTGCTGGATGTCGCCCGCTTCCGCCAGCATCGCGGCATCGAGGGATTCGTCGGGCAGCGCCGCCGCCTCGGCCATGGTCAGCGCGCTGTCCCCGAAGGTGATCGCATCGGCGATGCCCGCCACGGGCGGCAGGGCGCAGAGCCGCGCCAGGCGGCGCACGCCGTCGCGCATGCGCAGCCGGTCATGCGGGTGGTCGAGCATGTTCTCCTCGACCACCGGCTGCGCCTCTGGGTCGGCGGAGGTCAGCCGCACCTCGCCGCGCGAGAAGGCATCGTAGAGCGCCACGCCGATCGCCCCCACCGGCGCGACGCCGCCCTCGGCAAGGCCGCGGTGGTTGTAGGCGATCATGATCATGTCGCGCTCGCCGCCACCGCCGAGCCCGCTGCTGTAGGTCACGCAGCAATTGGTGTGGCGCGCCTCCGGCCCCTCGCTCCTGAAGCCGGGCTTCAGTGCGAGGCTCGCCCGCAGGATCGGGTGATCCATGAAATGCCGGCCGACCGCCGGGGCATCGTGCAGCACCGCGATGCCGAGGCCGCGCAGCGTCGCGGCCGGACCGACGCCGCTGCGCATCAGCAGGCAGGGGCTGTGGATGGCACCGGCGCAGAGCACCACCTCGTGCGCCGCGATCTCCTCCCAGGGGCCGCTTCCGAAGCGCACGCGCACGCCGCGCGCGCGGCGCCCGTCGAACAGGACGCGGTCGACCAGCGCCTCGCCGCGGATCTCGAGGTTCGCCCGTCCGCGCGCCGGCTCGAGGTAGCCGTCATTGGTCGTCACGCGCAGCCCGTCGCGCAGGTTGATCGGGTTGCACGAGACGCCTTCGCCGTCCGGCGCGTTCAGGTCCGCCTTCCACGGATGGCCGGCGAGCAGCGCCGCATCGCGCAGGGCGCGGTCCACGGCGCCCCAGCGCTCCTGCGGCATCCGCCAGACCGGCAGCGGCCCTCCCTGGCGGCGGCGGGGCTCGGCGAAGTCCGCGTCGTCCTCGATGATGTCGAAGATCGGCAGCACCTCCGCCGCCGACCATCCCTCGCAGCCCTGCTCGGACCAGGCGTCAAAGGCCGCGGGGACGCCGCGGATGGCGATCTGCGCATTGACCGTCGAGGACCCGCCGAGCGCCTTGCCGCGCCAGTAGAACTTCGGCGCCTGCGCCCGCGTCCGCCGCGCCGTCAGCCCCGGCCACTGCCAGGCGGCCTGGTGCGCCGGGTCGTGCATGAAGGGCACGATGTTGGGGCTGCGCAGCGCGTGCGGCGCCTCGGCGGCGCGCCAGTCCCGGCCGGCTTCCAGCAGGAGCACGCGGCGGTGCACGTCCTCCGAGAGACGGGCGGCGAGGGCGGCACCGGCGGAGCCGGCTCCGACGACGATCACATCATGCATGGCGCGAGAGGATTCCCGGAGGATGACGGCACGCGCGACGATATCGCCTCCCGCGCCGCCTGTCGTGCCGCCCATCGGCATGCGCCGCCTGCGCATTTCCGAACCGCCCCTCAGAGCACGGGGCTGAACATCGTCAGCGTGTTCTCCCACAGGCGGCGCGGGATCGAACGGTAGCCGAGCCGTTCGGACAGGACCTCGGTGGATGCGCGCAGATAGTCGTCCTGGCGGCGCCGGATCTCCTGCGCCGTGGCCTCCGAATGCAGCAGGATGTTGTTCTCGAAGTTCAGGTCCATGCTGCGGCGGTCCATGTTGGCCGATCCGACCAGCGCCGCGGCGCCGTCCGTCACCAGCGTCTTCGCGTGCAGCAGCCCGCCATGGAACTCGAAGACGCGCACGCCGGCGGTGAGCAATTCGGGGAAATAGGCGCGGCAGATCGCACCCACGGCCCAGGAATCGTTCCGCGCGGGCAGGATCAGCCGCGTCACCACGCCGCGCCTGGCGCAGGAGACGATGGCCGCCAGCACCGGCGCGTCGGGCACGAAATACGGCGTCGAGATCACCACTTCGCGTTCCGCGGCGCCGAGCATCGCGACGAAGACGTCCGACATCGCGCCCTTGGGCGAATCGGGGCCGGTGCCGAAGGCGATGGCAGGAAAGCCGCCCATGGCGGCCGCATCCGGCGCCGTGGCAAAGAGGACGGTGAGGTCCTCCCCGGTCTGCGCCATCCAGTCGGCCGCGAAGAGCAGCTGGTTCTGCAGCACCACCGGCCCCTCGAAGGACAGCATGATGTCCACCCAGGGCGCGAAGCGGGGCTTGATGCGGAATTCGGGGTCGGCGCAGTTCTGGCTGCCGCAGAAGGTCAGGCGATTGTCGACGACGACGATCTTGCGATGGTTGCGCAGGTCAGCGCGATTGCCGAGGAACACCAGCGGACCGCGCGCGATCGGCAGTGCGCTCTGCAGCCGCACGCCGGCCGCCCGCATCGCCTGCCAGTGCGCCGAGCGCACCAGCGCGCGGGAGCCGATGCCGTCGGCGATCACGCGGCAGGCGACGCCGCGCCGCGCGGCGCGGCACAGCGCCTCGACCACCCGCATCCCGTTGGCGTCGGCGAGCCAGATGTAGAAGGAGATGTGGACGCTCGCGGCGGCGCCGTCGATGGCCTCGACCATCGCCGCGATCGCCGCGTTGGAATCGGGCGCGAGCCGCGCGGTGTTGGACCGCACCGTCGGGCAGCGCGCGAGCGCCTCGCACAGCCGGAAGGCGGGGCGGAAGCGTTCCGGAATGTCCTCGCGCGCCGCGGCCGCACCGGCGCGGGCGGCGTGCTTCGCCAGCATGTCGAAGATGGCGAGGGCACGGTCGCGCTGCCGCCGGGCCAGCCACGGTTCGCCCACCAGCAGGTAGATCCCGATTCCGACGCCCGGCAGCAGCAGCAGCGCGAGAACCCAGGCGGCCCGCGACATGGGATCGCGGCCGTCCACCAGCAGGGCGCGCAGGATGACGAGCACATGCAGCACAGCGAAGGCTGCCACCAGGATGGGCTGGGCCGATGTCAGCATCGCGCGTCGGGGTCTGGTCGTGGATCCACGGGGGGACTCATGGCATCCCTCCGGTGCGGCGTCGCCATCAATCATGCGCGCGGCATCGGCCGGGCCTTGCTTGACGATCCAGCCGCTGCTTGCTGCACTATGCGTTGCAATCTGCGGAAAGACGGGGGATCGGCATGAGCCCACGCGATGCGGCGCCGATGCGCGCCACGAACAGCGCGGCATCGGCGGCGGCCTCGGAGCAGGCCTTTGCCCGGGCGAAGCGCGTGGTCCCCGGCGGCAGCATGCGCCATGCGAGCTGGTTCGCGCCGCATCCGCCCTATGCCGCGCGTGGCGAAGGCTGCTGGATCGAGGACCTTGACGGCCATCGCATCCTCGACTGCGCCAACAACTTCTTCTCGCTGATCCACGGGCACGCCTTCCCGCCGGTGGTCGAGGCGCTGCGCGCCGTCATCGGCGGCGGCACCGCCTTCGGCCTGCCCACCGAGCACGAGACGGCGCTCGCCGAGGCGATCCGCGCCCGCGCACCGCGCTGCGAGCAGATCCGCTTCTGCAATTCCGGCACCGAAGCGGTGATGTTCGCCGTGAAGGCCGCCCGCGCGCTGACCGGCCGCGCCGCCATCGCGAAGATGGAGGGCGCTTATCACGGCGCCTATGACCACCTCGAGATCAGCCTCGCCTCCGATCCGTCCAACTGGGACGGGCCGGGCTGCGATCCCGCCGCCGTGCCCTATGCGCGCGGCACGCCGCCCGCGGTCGTCGCGGACACGGTCATCCTGCCCTATGCCGAGCCGGAACGCTGCGCCGCCATCCTGGACCGCGAGGGGCCGCGCTTGGCCGCCGTGGTGCTCGACACGCTGACCTCCAAGGCCGGCATGGTGCCGCCGCCGCAGGGCACGCTGGACGCGATCCGGGCCGCCTGCCGCCGGCATGGCATCATGCTGGTCTGCGATGAGGTGATCGGCTTCCGCCTGGCCCACGCCGGCGCGCATACGCTGTTCGGACTGGAACCGGACCTCATCGCCCTGGGCAAGATCATCGGCGGCGGCCTGCCGGTCGGTGCCGTCGCCGGGCCCGCCGATCGGATGGCGATCTTCGACCACACGCGCGGCACGCCCGCCGTCGCGCATGGCGGTACCTTCAGCGCCAATCCTCTGACCATGGTCGCCGGCCTCGCGACGCTGGGGGCCTATGACGCCGCTGCGGTGGATCGGCTCGGTCGCCTGGGCGAGACCCTGCGCGGACGCATCAACGCCGCCTTCGCCGCCGCGGGCGTGCCGGCGCAGGTGACCGGCCTCGGCTCGCTGTTCCGGCTGCACCTGACCGCCGAACCGATCCGCGACTACCGGTCGAGCCATCCGACGCCGGCGGCGAAGACGGCGATCGCGCAGATCCAGCTCGCCATGCTCGCGCGCGGCATCCTGACGACGCCCAACTGCTCCGGCGCGTTGTCGACACCGATGGGCGCGGCGGAGGTCGACCTCATCGCCAATGCGCTGGTCGAGGAGACGACGCGCGCGCTCGGCGCCTAGGCCCGGGGCAGGTGATGGGTGGACAGGGGCGCGCGCAGCGCCGAACATCGCGACCGGGATTGGCAAACCGGGAGGCGCGGGCGAAGCCTTGAGCTCCATCCAGCTGCAATCGGTCTCGAAGCGCTACGGCGCCGTGGCCGCGGTCGACGACGTCTCGCTCGACGTCGCACAGGGCGAGTTCGTCACCATCCTCGGGCCCAGCGGCTCGGGCAAGACGACCGTGCTGACGATGATCGCCGGCCTCAACCACCCGAGCGGCGGCGCGATCCATATCGGCGGGCGCGACGTGACGATGCTGCCGGCCTCCCAGCGCAACATCGGCCTGGTGTTCCAGAGCTACGCGCTGTTCCCGCACATGACGGTGTTCGACAACGTCGCCTTCCCGCTGTCCGTCCGCAAGGTCGGCGGCGCCGAAACGCGGCGGCGGGTGGAGGAGGCGCTCGCGCGCGTGCGCCTCGACGGCTTCGAGCGGCGCAAGCCGAGCCAGCTCTCCGGCGGCCAGCAGCAGCGCGTGGCGCTCGCCCGCGCCATCGTCTTCCAGCCCGACATCCTGCTGCTGGACGAACCGCTCGGCGCGCTCGACCGCAAGCTGCGGGAGGAGGTGCAGATCGAGCTGCGCCGCCTGCAGCGTTCGCTCGGCATCACCACCATCCTCGTCACCCACGACCAGGAGGAGGCGCTCTCGCTCTCCGACCGGATCGTCGTGCTCGACCACGGCCGGGTGCAGCAGACCGCGGCGCCGCAGGACGCCTATCTGCGGCCGAGCAACCGCTTCGTGGCGGATTTCCTCGGGACCGCGAACTTCTTCGAAGGACGCGTGGCGCCCGGCCTCCACGCGATCCTGGTCGATGGCGGCCGGTCCATTCCCTGCGGCGACGCCGGGCAGGCCGAGGGAACGCGGGTCACCGCCATCCTGCGGCCCGAACGCCTCGCCCTCGGCCCCGCCGACGCGGATGGCATCCTGCCGGCGACGGTGGCCGAGGTGGTCTATCTCGGCCAGTCCGTGCGCTATCATATCGAGACGCCGATCGGCGCGATGGTGGTCGTCGCGCCGGGCGGGCGGGGCGGCTTCGCCCCCGGCACCCAGGCGCGTGTCACCTGGCAGCCCGAGGACGTTTGGATCATCCCGGACGGCGGACCGGCGCCCGGATGAGGATGCCGGCAGGGCGACGCCCCGCGCCGCGCAGCCATTGAGGATCGGCCATGGGAGACGTGAACATGACCAACAGGCGGACACTCTTGAAGGCCACGGCCTTCGCGGCCTTGCCCGGCGGGCTGGCCCTTCCCGGCATCGCCCGCGCCCAGTCGCAGGTGACCGAGTTCCGGATGATCGAGGCGGGCGGCCTGTCCGGCGATTCGATCGAGGCCGGCTACATCCGGCCCTTCACCGCGCGCACCCATATCCGCGTGATCCGCGAGAATCCCAATCCGCTCGGCAAGCTGCGGGCTATGGTGGAATCGCGCAGCATCACCGCGGCGCTGTTCGAGCTCGGCAGCCTCTCGACCGCCATCGCGCAGGCCGCCGGGCTGATCGAACCGCTCGACTGGGCGGCGATCAACCCCGATCCGATGTTCGAGGAGGCGAAGCTGCCCTACGGCTTCGGCTACCAGTACTATTCCAATATCATGGCCTGGCGGTCGGATGCGAAGCCGCTGACGAGCTGGGCCGACTTCTGGAACCTGCGGGAATTCCCCGGCAAGCGCACCTTGCCGGACAACGTCACCTCCGCGCTGCCGATGGCACTGCTGGCGGACGGCGTGGCGACCGACAAGCTCTATCCGCTCGACCTCAACCGCGCCTTCCGCAAGCTCGAACAGATCAAGGGCAGCGTCGCCGTGTGGTGGGGCGCCGGCGCACAGGCGCCGCAGCTCCTCAAGGACAACGAGGTGCAATACGCCGGCGCCTATTCCGGCCGCGTGGCGGGGCAGCCGGGCATCGGATTCACCTACGCGCAGGGGCTGCTGGACCTCGCCTATTTCGTCGTGCCGAAGGGTGCCAACCCGGCCGAGAAGGCAGCCGCGATGGGCCTGCTGCACGAGATGTCCGTCGCGCGGAACCAGGCGGTGGCGGCGGGGGTCGTTCCCTATACCGGCGCGAGTCCCACCCTCGACCGGCTGCTGCCGCAGGACCGCCTGAACCAGTATCCGACCACCGCCGCGAACAAGGCGATGCAGGCCCTCGGCAATCCCGGCTGGTGGGCGCAGAACCGCGATGCGGCGGAACGCCGCTGGCAGGAATTCAAGCTCGGGCTCTGAGCGATACGGGCAGGGGAAGGGCGGGCAGATGGCGACCACCCGGCGGATGCCGACAGGGCTTGGCTATGTCCTGCCCCTCCTGCTGTTCATGCTCGCGCTGTTCATCCTGCCGATCCTGCTGATGCTGGCGCGCAGCGTCACCCAGCCGGAATGGACGCTCGAGCACTACCGGAGCCTGATCGAGACCTCGGTCTATCTTCGCGTGCTCGGCCGCACGCTGCGCATTGCGCTGATCACCACGGTGGTCTGCACGGTGCTCGGCTATCCGCTCGCCTACTGGATGCGGGGCCTGCCGCCGCAGCGGCAGGTCCTCGCCACCGCGCTGGTGGTGCTGCCCTTCTGGATCAGCATCCTGGTGCGGACCTATGCCTGGATCGTGGTGCTGGGCAATGCAGGGGTGGTGAACCGGGTGCTGCTCGACCTCGGCCTGGTCGGCGCGCCGGTCGCCTTCCTCTACAACGAGTTCGGCGTGATCATCGGCACGTCGAACGTGCTGCTGCCCTTCCTGGTGCTGCCGCTCTTCGCCGCCATGGTGCGCATCGACGACCGGCTCCTGCTGGCCGCGGAATCGCTGGGCGCCAGCCGCGCCACGGTGTTCCGCCGGGTCTTCTTCCCGCTCAGCGTGCCGGCGCTGGCGGCGGGGGCGATCCTGGTCTTCATCCTGACCTTCGGCTTCTTCATCACCCCGGCAATCCTGGGCGGCGGGCGCGTGCCGATGGTCGCCAACGCGCTCGACCTGCTGATCAACCAGTTCGCGCGGTGGGAGACGGCGGCGGCGCTGTCCACCGTGCTGCTCGTGGTCACGCTGGCCTGCTTCGCCGCCTCGCGCTGGATCGGCGCGCGGGGGGCGGCGTCGTGAGCGCTCTGGCGGACCGGGGGCGGCTCCCGCGCCGGCTGCTCGCGGCGAGCGGCGTGCTCGTCCTCGCCTTCCTCTGCCTGCCGGCGCTCATCGTCATCCCGATGTCCTTCTCGAGCGCGAATTCGCTCGAATTCCCGCCGCCGGGCTTCTCTCTGCGCTGGTACCAGTCCTTTCTGGGCGATCCGCGCTGGCTGCAGGCGCTGGAGAACTCCGTCCTGGTGGCGCTCGTCTCGAGCACTATCGCCCTGCTCGCCGGCAGCGTGGCGGCCTATGGCCTGGTGCGCGGCACCTTCCGCGGCCGGGCCCTGGTCGAAGGCGTCTTCATCGCGCCGCTGGTGGTGCCGAGCGTGATCATCGCCGTCGCGCTCTACATCTTCTTCTCGCAGATCGGGCTGCTGGGTACGCTCCCCGGCCTGGTGATCGGGCATGCCATCCTCGGCGTGCCCTACGTCATCCTGGTCATGTCCGTCGCCATCCGCAGCTTCGACCAGCGGATCGAGCAGGTGGCCCTGAGCCTCGGCGCCTCCACCGCCACCATGTTCCGCCGCGTGCTGCTGCCGAACCTGCTGCCGAGCGTCTTCGCCGCCTGGATCTTCGCCCTGATCGCGAGCTTCGACGAGGTGATCATCACCCACTTCATCGCTGGCCGTTACGATACCATTCCCAAGCGGATGTTCAATGAGCTGGTGCTGCAGGTGAACCCGACGATCACCGCCATCGCGACGCTGCTGATCGCGCTCAGCGTGGTCGCGATCGGCCTGATCGTGCTGCTGCTGCGCCGCGGCGGCGTGCGCATGCGTGCCCTGACCTAGACATGTTCCGATCTGTCGGAGCCGGCCCGCACCCTCATCCGGCCACCCAACGACAGTATCCTGGATGGGTGGCCGGGTGGGGATGCGGGCCGGTGCCGTCCGATCGAAACTGGCTCCGGCGCCCCCGTGGCCTCCGGAACCCAGTGGCCAAGGAAGGTTGGGGAGGCGGGGGAAGGTCCCTTCCCCCCGCCTCCCGGCATGGTAATCACCTTCGAGATGTCCCGTGCCGTCGCGCAGCGGGGGCGGCGCACCCCCCGACGCGCGGCCCCCGCCCGACCTGCACCCCCCATTGTCCGGCGGCGCCGGTGGGCGCCGCGCCTGTTGGGCTGGGCGGCGCTCGTCCTGGCCTGGGGCCTGATCGTCGGGTTCCTCGCAGTGCTGTTCCTCGCCTGGGACCTGCCGCGCCCGGAGGAGGCGCTGGCGCAGACGCGCCGGCCGTCGGTCACGCTGCTGGCCTCGGACGGCTCCCTGCTCGCGACGAGCGGCGACCTCTATGGCGAAACGGTGCGCCTGCGGGACCTGCCGGCCTATGTGCCGGCCGCCTTCATCGCGATCGAGGACCGGCGCTTCCGCGACCACATGGGCCTCGACCTGCTGGGCGTGGCGCGGGCGCTGGTGGTGAACCTGACCGCGGGGCGGGTCGTGCAGGGGGGCTCGACCCTCACCCAGCAGCTTGCGAAGAACCTGTTCCTGACGCCTGAGCGCAGCCTGCGGCGCAAGGTGCAGGAGGCGCTGCTCGCCCTCTGGCTGGAAAGCCGCTTCAGCAAGGACGAATTGCTGACGATCTACCTGAACCGGGTCTATCTCGGCGCCGGGACCTTCGGGGTGGATGCGGCGGCGCGGCTGTATTTCGGCGTGCCGGCGCGGCGGTTGACGGTGGCGCAGGCGGCGGTGCTGGCGGGCCTGCCGCGCGCCCCTTCCCGCTTCAATCCGCGCGTGAACCCCACGGCGGCGGTGCGCCGCGCGGTCGAGGTGCTGGACGCCATGGTCGAGACCGGCGCGATCACGCCCGCCGTCGCCGTGCAGCAGGCCGAGCGCATCCACTTTCCGTCCGCGCCGTCCCGCGACGCCGGCTGGTTCGCCGACTGGGTGCGGGACGGGCTCGGCGACCATATGCCGCGCGGGCGCGACCTCACGCTGCGCACGACACTCGATTCGCGCCTCCAGGCGGCGGTCGAATCGCGGCTCGAGGCGCTTCTGGCCGGGCCCGGGCGGGTGGCGGGCGTCAGCCAGGGCGCGGTCGTCGCCATCGATGCGGCGACCGGCGAGGTGCGTGCCATGGCTGGCGGGCGGGACTACCGGACCAGCCCGTTCAACCGGGCGACGCAGGCGCGGCGGCAGCCCGGTTCGGCCTTCAAGGCCTTTGTCTACCTGGCGGCGATCGAAGCGGGAGCGACGCCGGACGACCCGGTAAGCGACGCCCCCATCCGCCTCGGCGGCTGGTCGCCGGGCAACGGCAACTGGCGCATGCGCGGCGAGATCACCATCGAGGATGCCTTCGCCCATTCGGTGAACACCTCGGCCGTGCGGGTGATGCAGCGGGCGGGCGGGCCGCGGGCGGTGGCGGCGGTGGCGCAGCGGCTCGGCCTGCCGGGGCCCTTCCCGCGGGAGGCCTCGATCGCGCTCGGGACCTCCGAGGTGACGCTGCTCGACCTCGTCGCCGCCTATGCGCCCTTCGCGAATGGCGGGAACCGGGTCGCACCCTTCGGCGTCGCCGAGGTGCGGGCGGAAGGCCGGCC
>JAFADX010000003.1 GCA_023424475.1 Pseudomonadota bacterium | reverse complement strand
GGCCAGGGCCAGGCGTGCAGCGAGGTCGGCGCGGATGGGCGCCGGGTCCCGCGGCGGCAGGGCCACCTGGCGGCAGCCCAGGCGCAGCAGCGCGAGCGCGACCGGGATCGCAAGGCGCTCCTCGGCCACGGAGACGCCGACCGCATCGCCGGGGCCAAGGCCGGCGCGCGCGAAATGCGCCGCCACGCCGCGCATCTCGCGCACAAGCTGCCCATAGGTCACCGCCATGCCGTCATGGACCAGCGCCGGGCGGTCCGGCCATCGCGCCGCGAGACGCTCGATCACCGCCGCGATGGGTGGCGTGCCCCCCTCGTCCATCCGTGTCCGGTTCCGTTGCAGACGCCGCCCGAACCTGCGGGATTCGAGGAAGCGCTTCAAGCCGGGCGGTGAGCGGTATCACTCGCACCGAGGGACGTTCCGGGAGCATTCTCATCCCGCCGGGCAATGGGCCAGAGGAGGAAAGGCGATGGCCGCGACCCTGACGGTGCATGTCGTGAACAAGGCCGGCGACCTGAGCGGGCGCTTCGACGCCGGCCACCTCCGGACCTGCTGCGGCACGCTGACGAAGTATTTCGAGGACGTCATCAAGTCCGTCGCCGCCTACAACGCGGTGTCGGTGCGCACGGACACGAAGCAGGGCGACGTGAAGGGCGGCGACCTGGTCTGCTACCTGCTGACCTCGCCGGCCGACAGCATCGTCGCGACCCGGGCCACCACCGACGTCACCCTCGGCGCCTCCGGCTCGACCATGCAGGGTTCCGCCGACAAGGCCGTGGTCTCGGAGGTCTACATGCGCCAGATCGTGCAGGGCGGCGACCCGCGCGGCAACGCGACGACGAACCGCGAGACGCTGGTCGCGAACTGCGTCCTGCACGAGCTCGCCCACAACCTCTGCGACGCGACGGCGCCGATCGTAAGGGACATCCACAAGGTGAAGGGCGGCGTGATCTGCCGCGACACCGACAGTTCCGCGCTGACGGGGACGGACGCCCCGAACAAGGTGGACAACGAGGTCGTGGCGAGCGGCCTCACCCGCCGCACCGGCGGAGTGAAGCAGTACGCCGGCGGGATGCCGGCCTGAGGGCGGCACCGCGCCGCGGGGTGGTCAGGAGGTCCGTCCCTCGTTGCTCCCGATCCAGGCCATCAGGCGGCGGAGGCCCTCCTCCATCTCCACCTGCGGCTTCCAGCCGATCGCCTTGAAGGCTTCCTCATGCGCGATGCGGAAGGCGCCGCCCGAGGTCAGCCGCACCTTGCCCGGCGTGTCGCCGACGAATTCCGGCTCGATGTCCGAGCCTGCGAGCTTCGTGACCATCCTCACGAGTTCGAGCGTCGTGACGGGCCTGGGGCCGGAGGTGTTCACCGCGACATCGGTCGCGTCGGCCTCGAAGGCGCGGAGGTTGGCGCCGGCGAGGTCGCCGACATAGACGAAGTGCTTGGTCTCCGACCCGTCGCCATAGACCTGCGGGCGCTCGCCCTTCTTCACCCTGTCCCAGGTCTCGATGATGTAGAGCGCGTTGGCGGCGCGGTAGTGCTGGCGCTCGCCATAGACCGTCGAGTAGCGCAGCACGACGTAGTCGAGGCCGAAGCGGCGCTTGAAGTCGCGGCAGAGCTGCTCGCCGATGATCTTTGTGGCGCCATACAGGATGGCTGCCGGCGGGGCTCCGACCGAATGGAAGGGCGTGGACTCCACCAGGTCGCCCTTCACGCCGGGGCCATAGCCATAGACGGCGTTGGAGGAGGCGAAGACCACCTTCTTCACGCCGTTGGCGCGCGCCGCCTCGAGCGCGTTCTGCACGCCGCGGATGTTGACGTCGAGGCCACCCCAGGGGTCGCGGTCCATGTTCAGCGTCATGTAGGCGGCGAGCAGCAGGGCGCCGTGGCAGCCCTCCATCGCGCGCAGCAGGTCCGGCAGGCGCATCACGTCGCCGCGCACCAGCTTCAGGCGCGGGTTGTCCCTGATGTGGGCGATGGCCGCCTCGGACCCCATGGAGAAATTGTCGAACAGGACGACCTCGGAGGCGCCGGCATCGAGCATCGCTGCGGCAGTGGCCGAGCCGACCAGGCTCGCGCCGCCGACGATGATGAACTTGTGGCCGGCGACAGGTACTGCGGCGGACATGCGGCTCCGTTCCCTCCTGGTGTTTGCGGCGGGGATGATCGCGCGGCCGGGCTGCGGGCGATAGGGGGCGCCGGCCGTCCCCGCCGGATTGCGGTGCAGGAATGCCGCTGCCATATCCCGCGGCGGCGCCGACCGTCGGGGTCGCAACCGTTGTATCGCCCGGCGAGCCTTCGCGTCCTAGGATGCAGCCTCGAATTTCAAAGGATCTTCCCCAGGCCATGATCTGCTGGCTTGCGTCGTACCCCCGGTCCGGAAACACGCTGTTCCGGATCCTGCTGAACCGCTTCTTCGGCCTCAGGACCTGGTCGCTCCACGGTGACGGCGGCGATCCGGACATCGACTCGTCACTCGCCGAGACCATCGGCTTCGAACCCCACGGCCCGCTCGCGCCCGAGCGTCTCGCGGAAATGGAGGCTTCGGGGGAGCTCTACCTGGTCAAGACCCACGACCTTCCGCCGCCGGACAACCGCTTCCCGGCCATCTGCATCGTGCGCGACGGCCGCTCGGCGATCGCCTCCTACTGGCACTATCGCAACCGGCCTGGTGACATCGGGGCGCGGCTGGAGGATGTGGTCGCCGGACTGGTGCAGTTCGGGGGCTGGTCCACGAATGTCGCGGCCTGGCTGGATGCCCCGATCGAGCGCCGGCTCGTCGTTCGCTACGAGGACCTGATCGCCGATCCGGTGGCGAACATGGCGGCGGTAGGACAGTTCCTCGGTCGCGCGCCCACCGAGGCCAGCCTGCCCGATTTCGAGGAGCTGCACGCCCTGGCGCCGCATCACTTCCGCAGCGGCGGCAACGCGCAGAACGTGACCGAACTCGAAGCGCAGTGGCCGGCGATGTTCAATGCCCTCCACGGCGTCGTGCAGCGTCGGCTCGGCTATCCGCTCGCCGAAGTCTCCGGCGCCGAAGAGACGGCCCTCCAGGCCGAGATCACGCGCGCGATCGCCAATGCCACGACCGGGGAGGCCGCGGCGACACAGAAGGCCGAGGCGGCACGCCGCGCGGCGGAGGATGCCCTGGCGCAGGCGCAGGCCGCGGCTTCGGAGCGCGCCGCCGCGGATCGTGCGGCAGCCGAACGCGAGATCGCTGCCTTGCGTCACGAGATCGAGGGCATGCGCCGCAGCCCGTTCTGGCAGGCACGGGACCTCGCTGTCTCCGCGCTCCGGGCCGCCGGCCTCCGCAGGGAGCGGTAGGGCGCACGGCCCTCATGCCAGCGGCATGGCGGATCCTGCCTCGGGCCGATGGGCGTCAGACCCTGCGCCGGGCGACCACGATGCCATCCGGCTGCTCCGGCGGCGCTGGGTCCTCGAACAGGATCTCGTGGTTCCGGCCCGGCGGCGTCTCGCCGAGCAGGCATTCGAACCAGGCTTTCTCGACCGGTTCGTGCAATGGGACGGCGGATTGGCGACAGCGCTCGAGTTGCGCCGGCAGCAGGTCCAATCCGAACAGGCGAAGGCCGTTCGCGAAGGTGAAGGCCGAACTCATGGCGACGCGCCGCATGCCATTCGTCCGGCCCGAGGCGCCGGCCGGAAGGCGCCGCGGCCGGCACCGTGGCGCCGCCGCGGGCCAGGAGGGGCGCGGCCATCGCCGGCAGGCGCCCCATCCCGCCCC
>JAFADX010000395.1 GCA_023424475.1 Pseudomonadota bacterium | reverse complement strand
GCGCTGGTGCCGTGGCGATCCCAGGCGTGGCGCGCTCCGCGGCATAGCCGGTGATCTTGTTGCGGGCCTGATGGAAGACGCCGTGCTTGTCATTGCCGGCCGGCTCGTACTTCACGCTGACCAGCATCGGCTTGAAGTGCAGCTGCTCGCTGTCGGCGACCTGCATCTGCCCCACCGCATGGCAGATCGCCGACAGCGTGCGCTGCGCGATCTCCATGGTCTGGGTGCTCGCGTTCACCAGGTTCAGCTGGTCCCACAGCTTGCGCCGGGCATAGGGGCCGTCGAGCACCTCGAGCACCAGCTTGAGGTACTGGCCGTCGCCCGAGCGGGTCGGCAGCAGCTCGCTCTCGATGATGTGCGCGCGGTACTTCCCGGCAGGCAGCGGATCCATCGGCTGGGCGGGGGCGACGCCGCTGGCGTCGAAGGTGCCATTGAGGGAGGCCATGGTCAGCTCCTGTCGGTCGGGGCGGTGGTTGCGGGGGCGGTGGTCGGGGGAATGGCGTAGAAGGGGATGCCGGCGGCGAGCGTCGGCCAGTCGAGCGCGAGGCTCTCCGGCAGGGCGAAGCGGTTCTTGGCGAGGAAGGCCGGGCGCTCGACGGTGTGCAGCAGGCGGTCGCCGCCGGTGACGCCGCGGACGACCTTTTTGCCGAAGCCGGCATCCGACTTCAGCGTGGTGATGCGGTAGTTCGCGAAGAGCACCGCATCGACATGCTCCTGCACGAGCGCCGCGGCCCGGGCATGGAGCTTCGGCTGGTAGCGGTCGTAGGGCTCGGTCTCCGGGCTGTCGAAGCGCCGGATGTCGGCATGAGCGATGAGGATCACCGCCATGCCGCGGTCGCCGCGCAGCCCATTGACGCCGTCGAGGAAGGCGCGCCAGGCGTCGAGCGCGGCGACATACCCCTTGCCGTAGCCGGGCTGCTCAATGTCCTTCCAGCCATTGGCCTCGGCGGTGTGCTGCCAAATCAGCGGCTCCAGCCAATCGAGGCTGTCGAGCACCACGGTCTGGAAGTCGTGGGGCTCGGTGTAGAGGCTGGTGATCGCCTCCATCACGGCCTCGAAGCTGCGCAGCAGGCCGAAGGTATCGGCCGCGATGCTCCCGAGCCCGTCCTCCGTCTGCAGGAAGACCGGCGCCGGGGCGCTGGCGGCGAGTTGGGTCTTGCCGATGCCGGCGACGCCATAGACGAGAAGGCGCGGCGGCCGCGCGTCGCCGCTGCGACGCAGGGATGCGAGGGAGATCGCCATCAATGCGTCTCCTGCTTCGGCGTGCGGGGCTTGGCCTTGATGACGTCAACGCTGATGTCGCCGCCGGCACGGGCGACCGCCTCGGCGAAGCCGTCGAGCGTCTCCTCGAAGGCGGCGACCTCCTTCGCGCGGGCGATGGCGTCGCCCTCCAGCGGGATCGCGACGCGGATGCGCAGTTCGTGGGTCATGCTCAGCATTCCACCTGTTCGAGGCTGTAGGAGGGGCGGCCGGTGCCGACGGTCCGGGCGGGCTGGAACAGCGCCTGCAGCTTCGGCGGCCAGGCGGTGAAGCGGCTCTCGGGGACCTTGATCTCGGTGGCGACGTAATCCGCCGGATCCTCACCCCAAATGCGGAGGGTCTCGATCGCGGCGGCGAGGCGCTCCTGGTCCCACTCCACGCGCTTGGGCAGCTCGGCGGAGATCTCGAAGCCGGCGTCGAGGAAGCGGACGCGCCCGGTGTCCTTGCCCTCGGTCTGACGGCGCTCGGCCGCGACGGGGCCGTAGCGGCGATGCAGGGCGTCGGCGAGAAGGTCGGAGACGTGCTTCGCATCGGCGCGCAGCGCGGCGGCATCCTCCAGAAGGAGGGCGAGATGCGCGGGCGGCAGACGGGACGCCTGGCCGGCATCCATGCCGCGCAGATCAGCCAAGGTGGTTCGGTTGCTCATTCGGGGGGGGTCTCCGGCGCAGATGGGTCAGGGGATGGAGGCGAGGCCGACGGCCCAACACAGGGCGAGGAAGCCGCCGGCGAGGGCTGCGCCACCGGCGGCCGTGCGCGCGAGATCGCGCACACGCTGCAGGCGACGCAGACCGAGGGCGCGGTGTGTCATGCAGCCTCCCGCGCGATGGCGTCGGTCGGCGGGAGCGGGCCCTGTTCAGCGTCGCGGCGACGGGCACAACGCTCGGCATCGCCATCCGGGTCGCGGAACAGCGCGCTGCGCCGCGCGACCTCGAGCCAGATGTCGAGCCGCACGACGACCAGGGGCACCGTGCGGTCCTGGATCAGCACCAGCGCGTCCTTGCTCCCGAGCCATCGCAGTAGGGTCTTGAAGCCGGCGCCGTCGCCACGCGCCTTGACCTCGGCTTTCACCGGAGCGGCGCCGCGCACATAGAGATCGACGTCGGCATCGTTGCCGCGGTAGCCGAGCGCCCCCGACAGCGGCACGCGTTCGACGTGGATGCCGGATTTGCGATGGACATCGACGATGGCCCGCTCGCGGCGCAGGCCCTTGTCGCGCGACGCCTTACCCATGGGTGCGGCCCTTGCGGATGGAGCCCAAGCCGGCGAGCAGCCGCTCATCGACGGGCCGGCCGCTGAAGCGCGCCGCCTCGGCGACCGCGGCCCAGTACCGGGCGGGGATCCCGCGGCGACGCCAGGCGCGGACAGTGACCGCCTCGACATCCAGCAGGGCGGCGAGCTCAGCGGCGCTCGGCCATAGGGCGATCACGTCGGCGAAGCTCTTGGGCGGCGGGAGCGCCGGCGACAGCGCCGGGCGTGCCGGTTCGGCTGGCCGTCTGCGGAGGGAGATGCGGTCGGGCATGCGGGACAGATACGCTCCGTCGCGGCACGCAAACAAGACTGTTTGTATCTTGATAAACCTGCTACACAATCGGGAAGAAAGCGCTACATATTGCAGCGCCATGGAATCCACCGCAGACCGCCTCCGCCGCTTTCGCGAAGCCAAGGGCATTGATTCAGGGGCCGAATTGGCCCGCCTGGCCGGCGTCCCAGAGGCGACCTATCGCGCCTATGAGAGCGGCCGCCGCCCACTCACCGCGCGGGCGGCGCGCGAGCTCGCCGTGCCCCTCGGCATCACCTGGCAGATGTTGCTGTTCGGCAAGGAGGCCGGCGACGCGGGCATCGCCATTAACACCCCGGAGGAAGCCGCTGCCGTGCTCGGCCAGCGGGTGCGGCGCAAGGCGACGCCGCCCCGGCCGCCCACCGCCTACACCGGCCCGGCCGCGGCCGAGGTGATCAGCATGGGCGGCGACAACTGGGCGCTGCTGCCGGTCTACGACGCCCGCGCCTCTGCTGGCCCTGGCCAGGAGATCGACCGGGAGGCGGTCGTCTATCGCATTGCCTTCCGGGAGGAGTGGGTCCGCACGGTCACCACCGCGCCGCTCGACCAGCTGGCGGTGATCAGCGTCGACGGTGATTCGATGGAGCCGACCCTGCGCACCGGCGACACGGTGCTGGTCGACTTCCGGCAGAACCAGCCGGGGGACAAGGACGGGATCTACGTCATCCGTACCGGCAACGGCCTGCAGGTGAAGCGGGTGCAGGTGGAACTGGGGCGGCCGCCGCGGCTCAGCGTGCTGTCGGACAACACCGCCTATCAGCCGCAGCGCGGCCTGAGTGCTGAGGACGTCCATGTCATCGGGCGGGTGATTTGGCTCGGGCGGCAGGTCGGCGCGTAGGTGGCTGCCGAGCCCGTGGACAACGACGCCGTCGCTATCGTTGACTTGGCACAAGCAGTCGCGCTGCTGCCCAGGGGATTCCGGACGATCGATGCAGGTTAGCCGAAGGAGCCTTGTCGCCAGCCTGCCTGGCCTGCTCGCGGCGTGCGCGTCGTCCGAGGCACCGCGATCCGTGTCGAGCGTGGTGTCGCCGCAGGCTGAGGCTGCCCCGCCGGTCGCGCCCGCGCCGCCGGCCGCGGCCGTGCCGGCGGCCGAGCCGGACTACCGCAGGATCTACGGGGCGATCACCACGGATCGGTTCTGGGTCCCCGCGGTCAACCTCCGGCGCATCGATCCGCGGTTCCTCCGCCGCGAGGTTACCTATCCGCGCGATGACGAGCCGGGGACCATCGTCGTCGATACGGCGGCCCGCTACGCCTATCTGGCCCTCGAGGGCCGCCGTGCCATGCGCTACGGCATCGCCGTTGGCCGCGACGAGGCCTTCAACCTCACGGGCGAAGCCTTTGTCGAGCGCAAGGCCGCCTGGCCGAACTGGCGCCCGACGCCCGACATGGTCCGGCGCGATCCGCAGCGCTACGGCCCGTTCCGTGACGGCGTGCCGGGCGGCGGCCGTAATCCGCTCGGCGCGCGGGCGCTCTACCTCTACCAGGACGGCGTCGACACCTATTACCGCCTGCACGGCACGGTGGAGCCCTGGACCATCGGCACCATGGCCTCGGCAGGCTGCGTCCGGCTGATCAACCAGGACATCATCGACCTCTACCAGCGCGTCCCGATCGGGGCGCGGGTGGTGATCCTACCGCCGGACGTCTCGGTCGCCTGAGCCGGACGGGCCTGCCGGGCGGAGCGCGGCGTAGCGCTACAAATCAGCACTCCCCGCGGCGGTCTCCGATTCGTATTGTCACGCCATGCAGCGTGACGACCGTCCCATCAACGCCCACCTCCCACCCCATCTCCGCGAGATCTGCGACCTCCTCGCCCGCGGCCTGCTGCGGCTGCGCAGCCGCGCTGCCGAGGAAGCCGCGCCTGCGGCCGACGGTGAGAGCGTGGTTCGCCTACACTCCGTCCCCGGCCAGCGCCTTCGTGCGAACCCCAGGAGAAAGGGAGACGCATGACCCGCGCGAAGCCGACCGCCACCACGACCACGATCACCGCCATCCCGAAGCCGGACGTGCCGGCGCGCCTCGCCGCGCTGCCAGGCATGCCGATCGGGGAGTTGAAGGCCGAATGGCGCAGCCTCTTCGGCACCGAGCCGCCGCCGTACAATCGGCGCTTCCTGGAGAGCCGCCTCGCATACCGCATCCAGGAGCTCGCCTATGGCGGCCTGAAGCCTGAGACGCTCGCGCGCCTCGAGGCGTTGGGCGAGCAGTTCGATGGCCGGAATATCACCCTGCGCCGCATCCGCCACGAGCAGCGCCCGATCGCCGGCACGCGGCTGATCCGCGAGTACCAGGGCGTCGAGCACGTCGTCACCGTCACCCGCGACGGATACGAATACCAGGGCCGCCCCTACCAGTCGCTCTCCGCCATCGCCCGCGCCATCACCGGTACGCGCTGGAACGGCTGGGTGTTCTTTGGCCTGCGGAAGCCCGGCGCATGACCCGCCGCGACACCGCCATGCCGGCGAAAATCCGCAAGCTCCGCTGCGCCGTCTACACGCGGAAGTCCACTGACGAGGGACTGGAGAAGGAATTCAACTCGCTCGACGCGCAGCGGGCGGCGTGCGAGGCCTTCATCACGTCGCAGCGCTCCGAGGGCTGGGTGCTGGTGCACGATCGCTACGATGATGGCGGCGTGTCGGGCGGCACGCTCGATCGCCCCGCATTGAAGCGATTGCTGGCCGATATTGAGGCTGGCCTGATCGACGTCATCGTCTGTTATAAAATTGATCGCCTATCCCGCTCGCTGATGGACTTCGCCAAGCTGGTGCAGACCTTCGACGACAACGAGGTCACGTTTGTTGCTGTCACTCAGAGCTTTAATACCACCACCAGCATGGGCCGGCTCACGCTGAACATCCTGCTGAGCTTCGCGCAATATGAGAGGGAGATCATCGGCGAGCGCGTCCGCGACAAGATCGCCGCCTCGCGCGCGCGGGGCATGTGGATGGGCGGGCCGGTGCCGCTCGGCTATCGGGTCGAGAACCGCAAGCTCGTGGTGGACGAGGTGGGCGCCGCGACGGTGCGCCGCGTGTTCGAGGGTTTCGCCGAGATCGGATCCGCCACGCGGCTGCTGCCGATCCTTCGCGCCGAGGGCCTGGTCACCAAGACCGGCCGGCCCTTCGACAAGGGGGCCGTCTACAAGCTGCTGGTGAACCGCACGTTTCTTGGCGAGGCGGTGCACAAGGGGACATCCTATCCCGGCGAGCACGCTGCCATCATCCCGCGGGATCTGTGGGAGCGTGTGCACGCCATCATGGTTGAGAGCCCGCGTGCCCGCGCGGCGAAGAACCGCGCCAACGCGCCGGCGCTGCTGCGCGGCCTGCTGTTCGGGCCGGATGGGCGGGCGATGTCGCCGACCCACACGCGGAAGAAGGGGCGGCTCTACCGCTACTACGTCAGCCAGGCGGTGCTGCAGGGCGGGGCGGACAACGCGCCACATCGGCGTCTCCCTGCAGGCGAGATCGAGGGGCTGGTGCTGGCACAGGTCCGCGCGCTGCTGCGTCAGCCGGAGGTGATGGTCGGCACGTGGCGCGCAGCGCGGGAGGAGGCGCCCGATCTGACCGAGGCAGAGGTCCGTGACGCCCTCGAGCGGCTGGATCCACTCTGGGACGAACTATTCCCCGGCGAGCAGGAGCGCATCGTGCGGCTGCTGGTCGAGCGCGTGACGGTCACCGAGGCGGGCGCCGAGATTCGGCTGAACCTGGAGGGGCTCGCCGGGCTGGCGCGGGACATGGCGGCGAAGCCGCCGCGGGAGGCGATCGCAGCATGAGCATCTTGACGGTGGTGGTGCCGATGACGATCCGGCGCCGCGGCGGGCGGAAGCAGATCATCGGGCCGGATGGGGCGCCCGTGCAGGCTCGCCAGGACGCGCCGGGCGTGGAGACCACCAGCGGCGATCCCGCCCTGGTGAAGGCGCTGGCGCGGGCGTTCCGCTGGCGGCGGATGCTGGAGCAGGGCAGGTACGGGTCGATTCGTGAGCTCGCCTCCTCGGAGGGTGTCGATCGCGCCTATGTCGGTCGGGTTCTCAACCTAACGCTCCTGGCGCCCGCGGTGGTGGAGGCAATCTTGGATGCGCGGGAGCCGACGGGGGTCACGTTGGCGGGATTGATGGAGGGCGTCTCGTTGGAATGGGCAGTCGAGCTGTGATGCTTCGTGCTGAGTGAGCGCGGCGCGGTTTTCTCCCGGGATTGCCGAATTCACGGTTGCTAACCCCGCCTCGGACACGGCAAAACACGACGCCTTCATGTGGGCACCAGAATGGTGCACATTGGTGCAGCGATGGGAGCATAGAGCGGGTCGTGGGCGCCAAAGTTCGCTTCTCAGTGACGATCGACGGAGAAACCAACCGAGCACTTGAGGCACTTGCGGCGGAGCACAAGCCGCCGCTCTCCAAGTCGTATCTCATCGAGTTCGCGCTCCTACGACTTCTCGATGCAGTCACATCCAAGCAGCTGTCACTGCCTCTTCTACTGGAGGGCAAAGCGGATGCTGTGTCGAGCTAGCGTTCGCGGTTATAATTTAATTGGACAAGCATGTCGCATTTCGATTGACCCTTGCGATTTGCAGAAATTAGGCGACGCGCCGTGATTTCTTCCGCTATGCGCAAAGTAAGTATCGAGGACCTGGCAATCCCGTCGCCGAAGCGCAGCCGGAAGCTTCAGGGCGGATGGGAGGGGTTTTTCCCTTATTACGCCGGCTACCCGGAGTCGTTCGCTCGGGCCGTCCTTGAGTCTGCGCGACTGCCTATCGGGTCCGTCGTGCTCGATCCGTGGAACGGCAGCGGCACAACCACGCTTACTGCGTCCCGTCTCGGGCTCGCCGCGCGTGGCCTCGATCTAAATCCCGTTATGGTTGTGGTGGCGCGGGCCCGGCTCCTTCCTCCAAGCGAGGCGGACCATCTCAAGCCGCTCGCTGCGGCTGTCGTCTCGCACACTAGCGACGTCACCTCACCTCTGTGCGACGACGACCCTCTGCTGGCATGGTTCGATCCGGCGACCGCGGCCGAGGTGCGCGCACTTGAGCGTAGCATTGGACGCACACTGCTGGGCGAGAGCGCCGCTGCGCAAGGCGGTGTTCGGCTAGACCAGATCTCCGGCACGACCGCGACGTTCTATGTCGCCTTGTTCTCTGCGTGTCGGCGACTGGTGCAGCAGTTCATGACGTCTAACCCCACTTGGCTTAGGCGGCCCCAAGCCGGTGAACCGAAGGCATCGGTTGCACGGCTGGAGGTGGCTCGCCATTTCAAGTCCAACGTGGCGGCGATGGCTGATGCGCTCGCCGCCCTGGGCACGCAGGCCGAGCCGCCGCTGGAGCGGGGCCATCCCGAGATCCTCGTCGCCGACACCGCGTCCCACTCGCTGCAGCCGCAGAGCGTGGACTTCGTCCTTACCTCGCCGCCCTACTGCACCCGCATCGACTACACGGCGGCAACGCGCATCGAGTTGGCAGTGCTGGACCCCTTGGTATCGATCAAGGCGCGCGATCTAGGGAGGAAGATGATCGGATCGACGCTGGTGCCGGTCCAAGAACTCGATCCAGCGGACGATTGGGGCCCGACCTGCCTTCGATTCCTCGAACGCCTGCGGTTGCACCCGTCAAAGGCGTCATCAGGTTACTACTACAAGACTCACCTCGACTATTTCTACAAGATGTCTGCATCGGTCGCGAACTTGGTCGCCGGCCTCAGCCCCTCGGGCAGCGCTATCCTTGTGGTGCAAGACTCTCACTACAAGGAAATCCACAATGACCTTCCGACCATTGTGGGCGAACTAGCGGCGGCAAAGGGCCTCGTTCTGCGGCGCCGGGAGGATTTCCACCTCAAGCGGTCGATGGCCGGCATTCACCCGCACTCGCGCGGCTACGGGCGACCTGCTGGCGCTGTCGAGGCGGTGCTCTGCTTTCACAAGTCATAACCAGGTCAGGTGCGGCGCATGACAACTTCAAGGCCAGACCTAATTGCGGCGATTGCGTCCAGTGTCCGGCTGGCGAGCACACAGGCGCTCGACCTATCTTTCAACGAGCTCATGGATATGTGGGAGAGCGGCGAGCTGGATATCACGCCGGACTACCAGCGCCTCTTCCGCTGGACTGATGGACAGCAGTCACGCTTCATCGAATCCCTTCTGCTCGAAATGCCAGTGCCGCCCATTTTCGTCATCGAGGAGGAAGAGGGCCGGTACCAGCTCATCGACGGCCTTCAACGCATTTCGTCGTACCTGCACTTCCGTGGCAAACTGTCGGCGCCGCACCTCGACTCCCCGGTCGCACCGGGGCACATGCTCGAGCTCGCGGGCTGTGACATCGTGCCGGAGCTCAACGGCTGGACGTACGACGCGCTGCCGACTGCACTGCAAATCCGCCTCAAGCGCGCCTTTATCCGAGTGGAGGTGATCCGGAAGGAGACTGACGCGCGCTTCAAATATCACATGTTCAGGCGTCTCAACACGGGCGGGGAGGTTCTCTCCGAACAGCAGGTCAGGAATGCCACTATTCGCCTTCTCGACCGGCGCTTCCCGGACTTCGTCATCGCTATGAGCGGCGTCCCGAGCTTCAAGGCCACGACCGAGTATCTATCCGAGGAGCGGCGACTCTCGGCCTTCGATCAGGAGCTCGTTGTGCGGTTCTTCGCGCTAAAGAACCGACGCGAACGCTTCCGACACGAAGTGGCAGAATTCCTAACCGACTTCATGGAAGGTGTCGCCGATCCAGGGCGCGCCGAGCCGTTCGACTACCCCGCCGAGGAGACCCGCTTCCGGCAGACGTTTGATGCCCTCAGCGCCGCACTTGGCGAGTACGCGTTCGCCTTTGCCAACCGCACGCGATCAACCCTCAGCGGTGGATTTAGCATCTATCACTTCGAGGCAATCACCATTGGGCTGCAGGCCGTTCTCGACCGTATCAGCCTCGCCGACCAGTCTGCCACGCAGCGGCTAGGCGACGTGCTCCGGGCCGTTAAGCTCAATCCAGACTTTATTCGTTTGACGACGGGCGGAGGCAAGAACTCGCCGGGCCCGCTGAACGACCGGATCAACTTCGTAGTGGCCAAGCTGACAGATGCGTTCCCCGGATGACGTGCTGCAGGATCTCGAGCGCGATCGCCAGCAACGCGAAGCTGAGATCCGCCTGATCGAGAACGTCGCAGCGCGCTCGGAGAGCGATGCCGAGAGGAGCATGCTCCGCCGATCGCTAGTCTTGCTGGCCTATGCGCACCTGGAGGGCTTCTGCAAATTCGCGCTATTCGCCTACGCTGCCGCGGTGAATGAAGCGCGGCTCCCGTGCAAGGAGGCCGCGGTGCCACTCGTGGCCGCCACACTCACCAAGGTCTTTGCGGCACTTCGAGACGCCAACAGCAAGCACCCAGTTTTCGGGCGCAGCCTGCCAGACGATCAGAAACTGCACCTGTCGGCACGCGAGCAGCGCTTCATCGAGGATTTCGACAAGATCACCGCGACCGTCGTCGAGATCCCGGACCACGTAGTGGACACGGAGTCCAATCTGAAGAGCGCGGTGCTGAAGCGGAACCTCTATAGACTCGGCCTAGATTACCCAGCTGTGGAACCCCATAGCGGGACGCTCAACCGTCTGCTCGGCGTCCGCAACGCGATTGCCCATGGGGACGCAATCAAGGTGCCCAAGGAGGAAGAGCTGAGGGAGTACCTCACGGCGGGCTTCGCAATCATGGGCGTGGTGCAGGGCGAGATCTACGACGCGCTACGTCGCGGCGCCTACCGGCGCAGCGTGGCCTAACGCCAAAAGAGAAGGGGCGGCCGAAACACCCGGCCGCCCCTGAAGTGCTATTGCGCCAGCCTTGACCAGCGATGTCAGGCTGCCTGCGCCTCATCCTCTGCTACGTCGCCGTCAGCGGCGCGCAGAACGTCCTGCAGGCGGTCCCACGTACCGAGCTGCTCGTGCGCCTTCCGCCGGATTGCCTGGCGGCTCTCATAGCCGCCGCCGACGAACGTCAGAGTCGCCTTACCGCGGACCTCCTTCTCGCGCATGATGTCGCGCCAAAACGGTGCCGACCTCTGCCAGTCGATCTCGCCTAGTTTGCGGCCAGCTGCCTCCGGGTCGGCCATGCCGAGGGTGGCGTCGAGGTCGTGGAAGACGACACCGAGCGCGCCCCAGCCCGGCCCGCTGAGGTGGATGCCGTTCTTCGTGTCGGCGAAGCGGACGCTCCCCATGGCAGCCGCCATCCCGCCGAGGAAGCGGTCGACCCGCTGGACGAACGTGTCGAGTTCGGCCTCAGTAAGACGGCGAGCACTGTCGTCCTTGTCGACGTTCGTCTTCGCCTCGGTGAAGCGGTCGCCCTCCGCTGCGCCACGCACGAAGCGCAAAAGGTTCTGCTGCACCACCAGGGCCGTCGACTTTGATCCAAGCGAGGCGCGCCCACTTTCCATGCCCCCGTGTGCCTTGATGACGCCGGCGGTGCCCAGGCGGTTTGCGGCCTCGATGTAAATGTCGCTTGAGTCCCAGGCGATCGCCATGCTCGGGCTGATCGAGGTCTGCTTGAAGTTAAAGTCGGCGAACAGTTGCTTCATCTCACGCAGGTCGAGGGTGTTGCCCTCTTGGCGCGGCGCGAAGATCACGAGCGGGAGGGAGAACTCGTCGAGCAACTCGTTGAGCGCCTGCCGCTCGGCCGCAGTGAGCGAATCATGGTTCGCGAGTTCCACAAGCTCGATGACCCCCGACACTCGCGCGAGGCCATCGAGAACGATGCGGCCATTCGACTTCGACATGTCCAGGTGTAGCGTGCCAGCGCCGGCGAGGTCGTTGCCGCTCGTGGTGAACGGCTCAAACCGGAGGTGGCGCTTCACGGCGATGGAGATAGCGGGGAAGGCGCCCAAGACGATCGCCTGCTTGGTGAACCGCTTCCGGATGTAGGACTGGATCGCGCGGAGACGATCAGGCGTCGTCGTGCGCTGAAGCTGCGAGTAGATCTGCTCGAGCTCGGGGTCGAGCTTCTTCCAGAAGCGGGAGCGCGGATCGTGGCCAAGGAACGCTTCAAGCGACTTCGGGCTGATCTGCGTCGCGTATGTCGCCAGCAGGTGGCCGAATGCGCCTTGAACGGCGGCGATGCGGATCGTAAGTTGGGTGGTGTTGAGCACGACGTTCTCCGTTTTTTGCTCAGGTTTCCGAACGCCGACGGGGTGGCAGCCCCGCCGGCGTTTTCTTTTTGCACTCCTCGAGATCGCTTCGTCAATCATGAATCTACGGGGAATCCGGCCTCCCCGTAAGTTTTTCTTGCGGGGAGAGTGTCTGTTTGGTGCTCGGTCGCCTGGGTCTGCATATGCGGTGGCCGCCCGCCGCTCCGTCGGCAAGGCTCTCGACCTGCGGCGAAGCGATGGCAAATGCCTGAGTGCGCTGCCGATGCGAAAGCCGTGCAGCATCATTGAGGCAGGTGCTAGCGCGGCCGGCTGGCCGATCGACGATCG
>JAFADX010000263.1 GCA_023424475.1 Pseudomonadota bacterium | reverse complement strand
GATCGGCGCGGCGCGATAGGCGTCAAGCCCCCGCCCCCGCCCCGCCGAGGCGGCGGGAAGAACCCGCGCCCGATCGGCCCCGTTGGCGAGGCCGGGCCGCTCCGTGCCTGAAGCGCGCGCGAGCAGCGCCGCCTCTGCGGCCGGATCGCCCGGCGGTCGCCCCTGCTCCTGCGCCCAGGCCGCGAGGACCCGCGCGCGATAGGGCTCGGCACGCTCCGGCGTCTGGGAATGGTAATGGCCGGCACTGCGCGCCCAGTCCCCCGAGGCGTCACGGAGTTCCGCCAGGAACTGCGCAGCATAGCGCGCATTGGGCAGGGGATCGAAGGCGTCCTCGAGGCTCGCGAAGGCATCGGGGTGGTGGTGCAGGTTCACCTGCATGCAGCCGATGTCGATCAGCCTTACGCCGCGCGCCTGGAGTTGCCGGACCTCGGCAATCGCTGCCTCCCGCGACGGGAAGAACATGCCGCGACCCTCGGCGTTGATGGTCCAGGGCCAGGGTGCGACCTGGCCGGTGGCGGGGTCGCGGCGGCCGGATTCCACCCGGCCGATCGCCTGCAGCAGGCCGCCCGGAATGCCGCGCTCGCGCTCCGCCACCGCGATGGCCGCGCGGCAGAGCTGCGTCGGATCGGCCATCGCGGGCGCGGCGAGGACGAGAAGAAGGAGGGCACGGCTGAGAGACCGTTTGAGAATGCGCCGTTCGGCACATTCTGCGGTCCGGCACCGGCCCGCACCCTCACCCGGCCACCCATCCAGAATGCTGCCGCTGGGTGGCCGGGTGGGAGTGCAGGCCGGTGCCGGCGTTCTCAAACGGTCTCTGAGGGATGCGATGGCGCTCGGCATGCCGCCCGGCCGCGCAAGCAGCGTGCCGCATGTCGGGGAGGCATCGCGCGAAACATAAATGCATTCGCATATTGCATTGCCTCCTATTTGCTGCGACGCAAAAAATCGCTTGCGGGCTGGATGAAGGCGGCCTATCTAAACCCCGCAGCGGCAAGGCATTGCCTCCCGCTGTCTTTCTTGGACGTTTCCTCCCTAAACTTGGCGGTGCCTTCGGGCACCGCCATTTTTTTCCGCGCGGCCCCACCGGGCGCCCGCGGGTCAGGGGCGCAGGAACGACCAGTCTGCGGAGCAGAGCCCGGCGACGAGGCGGGTGATCTCGGCGGCGCAACGCCCGAAGCCGCCGCTCCGCTCGATCCGGTCCTCATCCATGTAGAGCGACCGGGCGATCTCGATCTGCAGCGCGTGGACGCCGTCCCGCGGGCGGCCGTAGTGGCGCGTGACATAGCCCCCGGCATAGGGATCGTTGCGCCGGACGCGAAAGCCGCGGACCAGGAGCATCTCCTCGACCAGGCGCGCCGCGCGCGGGGCGCAGGCGGTGCCGTGCGCGTCGCCCAGCACCATGTCCGGCGGATTGGACGACTGCGCCGGATGGGCCGGCATGGAATGGCAGTCGATCAGCAGGCACATGCCGAAGCGCGCCCGGGTCTCGGCGATAAGCTCGGCCAGCGCCGCGTGATAGGGCTCCCAGCAGGCGCGGATGCGCGTCTCGGCCTCGGTGAAGGACAGGCGGCGGCGATAGACCGTCTCCCCGGTCGCGACGATGCGGGCGATGGTGCCGAGGCCGGCCCCGACGCGCGGGCTGGTCGTGTTCACCCAGGGCGGCAGCGGGCCGTCGAACATCGTGGGGTCGAGTTCCCAGGGTTCGCGGTTCACGTCGCACCAGACGCGCGGGAAGGTCGCGGCGATCAGGGGGGCGCCATGGTCCGGGGCCGCGGCGAAGAGCTCGTCGACGAAGGAATCCTCGCTCCGCCGCAGCGCCCGCGGCGTCAGGCGGGAATCCGCCACCAGGGCCGCGGGGTAGTCGTGCCCCGAATGGGGGGACGCGAAGACGATCGGCGCGGTCTGCCGGGGCGGCCGGCGGACGGTCATCGGTTCCGTGGCGTCCGGTCGGGACAGGCTCGGGGCGGGGAGGTCCATTTCGACCGACGCTAACCATAGCGGCCGCGCCATGTCACGCGGCACGGAGCGGTTAGGGAAATAGTCAGCAGCCCTGCGGCAATCACGCAGGAATGGCGGGCAAGGCGAAAGACGGCGGCAAGGCGACCATCGTCATCCGGCGCGAGGAAGGCGGCGAGCACGGCCACCATGGCGGTGCCTGGAAGGTCGCCTATGCCGACTTCGTCACCGCCATGATGGCCTTCTTCCTCCTGATGTGGCTGCTCAACGCGACCACCGAGGAACAGCGGCGTGGCCTGGCCGATTACTTCGCGCCGACCAACCTGCTCGCCCGCTCGGTGTCGGGGTCCGGCCAGCCCTTCGGCGGGCAGACCCCGAACGACCAGGGCAACCAGACCTCGACGAGCGGGGCGATCACGCTGCAGCCGGGGCGGATGCCGGTCGTCATGGACATCGAGGAGGACGACAGCGACACCCCGGCCCGGCCGGTGCCACGCCGCGACGGCCCCGAGGGAAGCGAGGACGCGGAGCAGGCACGCATGGTCGCCGCGAGCCCGCCCGGCGCAGCGGCGGGCCCCGAGCCGCCGCGGGGCGGTCCCGCGGAAATGCCTGCTCCGGAACCTTCGCCCGAGACCCTGGGCGAAGCGTCGCTGCGGCGCGAGCTTGCCCGCCGCGAGCGCGAATCCTTCGACCAGGCCGCCGCGCAGATCCGCGAGGCGGTCGCGGCCGACCCGGCGCTCGCCGACCTCGCCCGCCAGTTGCGCGTCGAGCAGACGCCGGAAGGGCTGCGGATCCAGCTCCTCGACGCCGAGCGGCAGCCGATGTTCGCGCTCGGCGGCGCAGCGCCGAACGAGCGGGCCCAGGCGCTGCTCGCCCGCGTCGCACAGGCTGCGGCGCGGCTGCCGAACCAGGTCGACATCGCCGGGCACACCGACGCCACGCCCTTCCGCGGCGGCGGCGACCGCAGCAACTGGGACCTCTCGGCCGAGCGGGCCAATGCCACCCGCCGCCTGTTGACCGAGGCCGGCCTGCCCGAAATGCGGATCCGCAGCGTGAGCGGCCGCGCCGACCGCGAGCCGCTGCTGCCCGACGACCCGACGGCGGCGGCGAACCGCCGCGTCTCCATCACGCTGCTGCGCCAGGTGCCGGAGGCGCCATGATCTCGCTCGCCGGGCTCGGCTTCCTGCTGGTCTGCGTGTTCGGCGGCTACGTCGCCGCGGGCGGGCATCTCGAGATCATCCTGCACTCCCTGCCCTTCGAATTCGCGATCATCGGCGGGGCGGCGATCGGCACGCTGGTCATGTCGAACAGCATCGCCGACCTCAAGCATGTCGGCGGCGGCTTCGGGAAGATCCTGAAGGGGGCGAAGTACACCCGGCAGGACTACATGGACCTGCTCGGCCTGCTCTACCACCTGGTGCGCCTCGCGCAGACCAAGGGGCCGATGGCGCTCGAGCCGCATATCGAGAAGCCTGAGGAAAGCGCCGCCTTCAATGCCTTCCCGCGCATCGCCGCCAACCATCACGTGGTGCACCTGATCTGCGACTACCTGCGCATGGTCGGCATGAACGCCGACGATCCGCACCAGATCGAGGACGTGATGGCGCGCGAGCTGAAGAAGGTGAAGGACGAGGAGATGCACCCCTCCCACGCCATGCAGGCGATGGCCGATGCGCTGCCCGCGCTCGGCATCGTCGCGGCAGTGATGGGCGTCATCAAGACCATGGGTTCGATCGACCAGCCGCCGGCCGTGCTGGGGCGGCTGATCGGCGGCGCGCTGGTCGGCACCTTCCTCGGCGTCCTGCTGGCCTACGGGCTGATGGGGCCCTTCGCGGCACGGCTGAAAGGCGTGGTGGACGAGGAAAGCAAGTTCTTCGAGGTGATCCGGGCCGTGCTGGTGGCGCACTTGCACGGCAACGCCCCCCAGGTGGCGGTGGAGACCGGCCGCAAGATGGTCCCGACCGGCTTCATGCCGAGCTTCCAGGAACTCGAGCAGGCCCTGCAGGAGCAGCAGATCGCCTGAGCCCCCGGCGCGATCCCCGGGCGGGTGCCGCGCGGCGCCCGCCCGCCCGTCATTCGCCGCGGCCGTAGATCGTTCGCGCCGCTGCCGGGCTGACCAGCCCGTCCTCGACGTCGCGCCGCACCAGCGCGGGATCGCGCTGCAAGGGGTCGCCCATGCCGCCGCCGCCGGGCAGCTTCAGCAACAGGCGCCGGCCCTTGGGAACGATCTGGAAGCCCTTGGTGCGCAGCACGGTGCCGTTGGGATCGTTCAGCCCGACCCAGCCGGTGGCCCCTTCCCCGCCGCCCTCGCGGCCCTTGGGCGCGTTGGCGACGCGGTCGAAGATGGCGTTGACGGCGAATTCGGCATCGCCCTTCGCACCGATCTCCATCACCTGGCCGAAGCCGCCGCGGGTGCGGCCCGGCCCGGCGGAATCCGGGCGCAGCTGCTTCTGCCAGAAGATGACCGGGGCGACGTTCTCGGTCGCCTCCACCGGCATGGTGCGCACGCCCGAGGGGAAGGCCGTGCCGTCGAGCCCGTCCTTGGCCGGCCGCGCGCCGGTGCCGCCGGAGTTGAAGGTGATGATCTCGAAATCCTCGACCTCTGCCGCCTGGCCGGAGACCTGCGAGCCCCCGCGCAGCGGCGGGTTCCACAGCGCCGAGGAGCCTTCGGCATTCACCCGCTGCGGCACCGCCTGGTGCAGGCAGCCCATCATCAGGTCGGGCAGCAGCTGGCCGACGATGTGCCGCACCGAGACCGGATAGGGATGCGGCGCGTTGAGGATGCAGCCTTCCGGAATCTCCATCTGGAAGGGCAGCAGGCTCGCCCAGTTGTTCGGCACTTCCGGCGCGACGACGACCTTGATGCCGAAGCAGGAATAGGCGCGGCAATAGGCCGGGGGCACGTTGATGCCGCGGCTGGAAAGCCCGCTCGTCCCCGCATAGTCCACCACGATGCGGTCGTCGTGGATCGTCATCGCGGCCTTGAGGGTGACCGGCGCCTCGTAGCCGTCGGACCTGATCTCGGAGCGGTAGGTGCCGCGCGGGATCTTCGCGATCTCGGCCAGCGTGGCGCGCGTGCTCGCCTCGAAGATGTAGCCCGCGAGCTCGTCGAGCGTGTCCATCGCGAACTCGTCCATCATCTCGACGAGCCGCTTCGCGCCAGCGTCGTTGCAGGCGCAGAGCGAGTAGATGTCGCCCTCGAGTTCCACCGGCGTGCGCGAGCCCGCGCGGATGAAGTCGAAGAAGGTCTCGTTCGGGACGTTGCGGTCGAAGCACTTCACGATGGGGATATAGAGGCCTTCCTCGAAGACGCTCCGCCCCTCGGGGCCCATGCCGAGGCCGCCGATGTCGATGATGTGCGCGGTATTGGCGAAGAGTCCGACGATCTTGCCGTTGCGGAAGGCGGGCGTCACCACCGTGAGGTCGTGCAGGTGCCCGGTCGCGAGCCAGGGATCGTTGGTGATGTAGTGGTCCCCCGGCTGCATCGTGTCGGCCGGGAACTTCGCGAGGAAATGCGCGACCGATTCCGCCATGGAGTTCACATGGCCCGGCGTGCCGGTCACCGCCTGGGCGAGCATCCGGCCCTCGAGGTCGAAGACGCCGGCCGAGAGGTCCCCCGCCTCGCGCACCGTGGTGCTGAAGGCGGTGCGGATCATGGTCTGCGCCTGCTCCTCGACCACCGCGATCAGGCGGTTCCACTGGATCTGGCGCTGGATGGTGGCCAGCGCGCCGGTGTCCTTGCTCATCACGCGGCCTCCTGCGTCAGGTCGAGATAGCCGAGCCCATCCATCCTGCATGTCCAGGACGGGCCGATCAGGGTGCTGGTCTCCGCTTCCGCCACGATGGCGGGGCCATGGATCGACGCCCCGGGCTGCATCTGCTCGCGGTCGTAGACGGGCCATTCGGCGACTTCACCGGTCGCCGTGTCGCGCACCATCTGGATGCGGATGGGCTCCGGCGGGGGCATTCCGGCAACCGGCCCCACCGGCTCGACATGCGCCTCCACCGTGCGGACGGTGACGGCGAAGGAGAGGATCTCCACGTCCGAGCCCGGCACCGGGCGGTCGTAGAAGCGGGTGTATTCCGCATCGTAGTCGGCGCGGATCGCGGCGACGTCGGCCGCGGCCAGCGCGCGCGGCGGCAGGTGCACGGCGATCTCGTGCCCCTGGCCGACATAGCGCATGTAGGCGATGCGCGTCTCCTCGACCGGCGCACCGAAGGCACCTTCGTTCACGACCCGGGTCGCCTCGGCCGACATGGACGACAGCAGCCCGTTCACCGCAGCGAGGTCGAAGGTGCCGAAGCGCTGGTAGAGCGACTTCACCACCTCATAGGCCACCGGCGCACGCAGGAAGCCGATGGCGGACCCCACGCCGGCGCCCGAAGGCACCAGCATGCGCTTCACGCCGATCTTCTCGCAGACCCGGTAGCCATGGACCGGCCCGCCGCCGCCGAAGGCGATGACGAAGCGGCCGTCATAGCCCTTGCCGCTCTCGATGGCATGGACGCGGGCGGCGTTCGCCATGTTCTCGTCGACCATCTCGACCACGCCGAGCCCGGCCATCTCAGCCGACAGCGCGAGCTTGCCACCGACATGCTCGGCGAGCGCGGACAACGACAATTCCGGCTTCAGCGGCAGCGACCCGCCGGCAAAGAGCGACGGCTCGTAGCGCCCAAGCGAGAGGTTCGCATCCGTCACCGCCGGATGCGTGCCGCCGCGGCCATAGCAGGCCGGCCCCGGGTCGGCGCCCGCCGATTCCGGGCCGACCTGGATGCGGCCCATGCTGTCCACCTGCGCGACGGACCCGCCACCGGCGCCGATCTCCACCATCTCGATGACGGGGATGCGCAGCGGCAGCCCGGAGCCCTTCTTGAAGCGGCCGACGCGCGCGACCTCGAAGGTGCGGCTCGCCTGCGGGCGGTAGCCGTCGATCAGGCAGACCTTCGCCGTGGTGCCGCCCATGTCGAAGGAGAGCACCTTCTCGAAGCCGCGCTGCTTCGCGACGAAGGCGGAAAAGATCGCCCCGCCCGCGGGCCCGGATTCGACCAGGCGGATCGGGAAGCGGGAGGCCGTCTCGATGGTGGTCAGCCCGCCGCCCGACAGCATCAGGAAGAGCGGGCAGGTCAGCCCCGCCGCCCGCAGCCCGGTTTCCAGCCGCCCGAGATAGGTCGCCATCAACGGCTGGACATAGGCGTTCGCAACCGTGGTGGAGAAGCGTTCCCACTCGCGCATCTCGGGCGAGACCTCGCTCGAGAGCGAGACGGTCATCTCCGGCCACATCTCCTGCACGATCTCCGCCGCGCGCCGCTCGTGCACCGGGTTCACGAAGGCATGGAGGAAGCCGATGGCGAGGCTCTCGATCCCCTCGCCCTTGAGGAACTCGACCTGCCTGCGGAGCGCCGCCTCGTCCAGCGGCACCAGCACCTTGCCGGTATTGTCCAGGCGCTCGGGCACGGCCACGCGCCAGCGGCGGCGCACCAGGGGCTGCGGCAGCTCGATGTTGAGGTCGTACTGGTCGTAGCGCGCCTCGTTGGCCAGCGCGAGGACGTCGCGGAAGCCCTCGGTGGTCAGCAGCGCGGTCCTGGCGCCCTTGCGCTCGATGATGGCGTTGGTCGCGAGCGTGGTGCCATGGATGACGAGGGCGAGTTCACCCGCCGCCATCCCGGCCTTCGCGAGAACCTGGGTCACACCTTCCAGCACGCCTTTCTCCGGGGCGGCGGGCGTGGTCAGCACCTTGGCCGTCCAGCGCTGCTCGCCCTTCTCGATGGCGAGGTCGGTGAAGGTGCCGCCGATATCGACGGCAAGGCGTGCTTTGGCCATGTCGGATGTCATGCTGTCCTGGAAGGATGGGAAGGTCGTGGCGCGGGGACATGCATACCCCGCGCCAGGTGGGATCAGAAGACCGCGAGGCGGGAATTCAGCAGGTCGGTCACCAGCATGCAGCCCGGGGCATGGGTGATGCAGAAGGGCGGCCTGGTCGCCGCGACGACCGCCTGCGGCGTGACGCCGCAGGCCCAGAAGAGCGGCAGTTCGTCCTCGGCGACGGTCACGGTCCCGCCGGCATCGACCCGCGCGAGGTCGCGGATGCCGATCATCTCCGGCTTGCCGATATGGACCGGCGCGCCATGCACCGACGGGAAGCGGGAGGTGATCTGGATGGCACGGATCGCCTCGGCCGGCCGGAACGGCCGCATCGAGACCACGAGCGGACCGTGGAAGGGCCCGGAAGGCACCGTCGGAACGTCGGTGTAGTAGACCGGCACCGGCACGCCCTCGTCGAAATGGCGCAGCCGCAGGCCATCGGCGAGCAGCGCCTCCTCGAAGGAATGGGAGCAGCCGAGCAGGAAGGCCACCAGGTCGTCGCGCCAGAGGTGGGTGATGTCGTGCACCTCCTCGACCATCACGCCGTCGCGCCAGACGCGATAGGTGCCGATGTCGGTGCGGATGTCGATGTCGCGGCCGAGCGTCGGCAGGGAGGGATCGCCGGGCTCGGAGGTCGCCAGCAGAGGGCAGGGCTTGGGATTCAGGGCGCAGAAGCGCTGGAAGTCGGCCGCGAGGTCCCGCGGCAGGATGGCGAGGTTGGCCTGCACGTAGCCCGGCGCCATGCCGCCCGTGGGGCGCGTCCATTCGCCGCGGCGGATGCGCTGGCGGACGTCCCAGCCGGTTTCGTGGAGCGAAGGAGTGTGGTCCATGCGAAGCCTCCTCGGTCGGGGGGCTCCATTCCACCCCCGGAGGCGGGACATGTCGAACGCGAAATCTGGATCGGGGTGATCGAAAAAATCAGTCGGGCGCAGCGGCCAGGGCGCGCGCCAGGGCCGCGATGGTTGCGGCGACGTGGCTGTCCGGCTTGCGCAGGTAGCTGACATGGAAGGCGACGTCCGGCAGCGTGACATCCGCGACCTTGAGGCGGCGAAGCCGGCCCTCGGCCAGGTCCCGCTCGGCGGCGACGCACTGCACGACGCTGATGCAGACCCCGGCGCGGGCAAGATCCGCCATGGTCCCGATCGAGGTGCTGCCCCAGAGGCGGAGGCCCGGCACGCCGGCCTCCTCGAACAGCCGGCGCAGGGCCGCCGAGATCTCGGTGTCGTGGGAGAAGCTCAGGATCGGCCAGCGGGTCAGTTCCGAAAGGCGGAGCGGCCGGTCCGGCAGCCCCAGGGACGGGCTCGCCAGCCAGCCGAGCGGATAGGAGCAGAGCGGCTGGTTGACCACGCGGGGATCGTCCACCGTGCCGGCGAGCATCGCGATGTCGATGTGCCCGGCCGCCAGGCTCTGGCGCAGCGCCGGGGTGATGTCGACCACCATGTCGAGCACGATGCCCGGATGGGCTTCGCCAATGCGTTGGACCAGGCGCGGCAGCAGGGTATGCGCGAGGGTCTCGGACAGGCCGATGCGCAGCAGGCCGCGCATCGCGGCCGGATCGGCAATGGCGCGCAGCATCTCCTCGCGAAGATCGACCATCTGCTCGGCATAGCGCAGCAGGGCGGTGCCCTCGGCGGTCAGGGACAGGGGCGGGCCACGATGGAAGATGCGGATGCCGAGTTCCTGCTCGAGCTGCGCGACGCGGGCCGAGACCGCCGATTGCGTGGTGTTCAGCCGCGCCGCGGCGGCGCGGAAGCCGCCGAGGCGGACGACCCAGATGACGGTTTCGAGGGAGCGGAGGTCGCGCATGGGGCTCCGAGAGGAGCCTTGCCCCTCTCGGGCTCACCCCACCAAAGGCCGAGAGGCCTTTGGAAACCGATACCGGGCGCCGGGCGCGACTGTCAAAGCTGGGCTATTGGGCGGCCTCTGCTGCCCAGCGCTGCACCACGGCGCAGGCGGCGGCGAAGTCCTCCATCCGCATGTCCTCGTGCGGGTTGTGGCTGCCGTTCTGGTTGCGGACGAACAGCATGCTGGAGGGGATCTTCGCCTCGGCGAAGGCTGCCGCGTCGTGGCCGGCACCGGAGGCCATCTCCAGATGCGCGATGCCCAGCGCCCCGGCCGCGCGCGCCAGGCCCGAGCGGATGCCGGGGTCCATGATGGCCGCGCGGCTGCCGGTCTCGGGGCCGCAGTCGAAGCGCACGCCGCGCCGGACCTCGATCTCCTCCATGAAGCGGTGCAGCGCCTCGAACATCAGGTCGCAGGCATGCGGGCTGACGCTGCGCACGTCGAGGGAGAATTCGGCCTCGCCGGGGATCTTGGTGAAGCCGGCCTCCGCCGTGGTCGCCATGGTGCAGAAGGTGCAGACGAGCACGTGGCCCATGGCATCGAGCCGGCACCATTCCTCGTCCATGCGGTGCACGAGTTCCGCCAGCGCCGCGGCAGCATCGCGGCGATACTTCCGCGGCGTCGCGCCCGAATGGTTGTACTCGCCCACCACGCGGCCCTGGCGCAGCCGGCGGCTGCCGGGAATGCCGGTGACGATGCCGATCGGCACCTGCTCCGATTCCAGCACGGGCCCTTGCTCGATGTGCAGTTCGAGATAGCCGGCGACATTGTGCGGGCCGAGCGCATGTTCCCCGCGCGCCACGGCGTCCGGGTCGAAGCCTTCCTCGCGCATGTGCTCGGCGAGCGTCCGGCCGGAATCCTGCCGCTTGATTTCGAGCCCGTCCGGCTTGAGCAGGCCGAGCGACATGCGGCTGCCTGGATAGGAGACGGGGAACCAGGCCCCGGCTTCCTCGGCGCGGATCGCCATGACCGTGATGTCGCGGCCCGGCACGAAGCCGGCACGCTTCATGCCGGCCACGGCGGCGAGGCCCGACAGCACCCCCGCCGCGCCGTCGTAGTTCCCGCCCTGCCGGACGGAATCGAGATGGCTGCCGATGATGATCCTCTTCGCCGCGCGATCCGCACCGGGCAGCGTCATGTAGAGATTGCCCGCCACGTCGTTCGTGCATTCCAGCCCGAAACGCCCGGCCGCGGCGCGCACGAGGGCATGGGCCATGCGCTCGCCCGGGCCATAGGCCTCGCGCGTCACGCCCTCGCCGTCCCGGCTGCCGTCCCTGAGCCCCGCGAAGAGCTCGGCCGCGAGATCCATGTCGGGGGTCAGGTTCGGCAGCATCGTCGTCGTCCTCCGGTATCGGCGCATGGCCGGAAGGGGCTGGTCAGAGCATGCTCCGCACGCGGCCGCCATCCACGCGGACCATCGTGCCGGTGATGTAGGCGCCCGTCGTGCCGGCAAGGAAGGCGCCCATCGGGCCGTATTCCTTCGGCTCGCCGACACGGCCCGCGGGCACTTCCCTGCCGGCGCGCGCGATCTCCTCCTCGACGGAGGTGCCGGCCTTCTCCGCGCGCACCGCGGCGGTCTGGGTGATGCGGTCGGTGCGGATCGAACCCGGGGCAAGGATGTTCATTGTCACCCCATCCGCCGCCACCTCGGCCGCCAGCGTCTTGAGCCAGGCCCAGATCGAGGCGCGCAGCGTGTTCGACAGCGCGAGCGTCGGGATCGGGTGCTGCATCCCCGACGACCCCACCACGATGACCCGCCCGAACTTCTGCGCACGCATCGCCGGCATCAGCTTCATGGTGATGCGGATCGGCGAGACGACGATGTTCTGGAACCACTTGACCAGGTCCGCCTCCTTCATCTCGGAGGCGGTGCAGACCGGCGGGCCGCCGTGGTTCAGCACCAGGATGTCGACGCCGCCCATCGCCTTCACGGCGGCATCGGCGAGCCTGTCCATCTCCTCGCCCGAGGAGACGTCGGCCTGCACGACCGTCACCGCCGGCGCGCCGAGCGCCTTGAGGTCGGCGGCCGCCTTCTCCATCGCCGCCACGTCGCGGCCGCTGATGGTCAGCACCGTGCCCTCGGCCGCCAGCGCGTCGGCAATCGACCGCCCGAGGCCCTTCGCACCGCCCATGACCAGTGCGCGCTTGCCCTTCAGACCCAGATCCATTCCCGTATCCCCGTTTCCTGGCGTGGAACCGGGGCGGACCCTGCCTCCTCCCCCGCCCCCTGGCAAGACAGGGCCAGTCGCGCCATGGTGCCCGGCCGATATCCGCATCAATCAGGAAGCGTTCCATGGCCAAGCCCGTCCTCCTCGTCACCCGCAAGCTGCCTGACGCCACGGAAGCACGGCTGTCCACCCTGTTCGACGCGCGGCTGAACCCGCAGGACGATCCCTGGTTCCGCAGCGGCGCCGAGATCGCCCGCCGCGCGACGGAGGCCGGCGCCGCCGGCGTGCTCTGCGCCGCGGGCGACCCGATGAACGCCGAGACCATCGCCGCCCTGCCCGACAGCGTGCGCATCGTCACGACCTTCAGCGTCGGCGTGGACCACATCGCCCTCGATGCGGCGAAGGCGCGCGGCATCGCGGTGACCCACACGCCGGAGGTGCTCTCCTTCGCCACCGCCGAATGCGCCTTCACGCTGATGCTGATGGCCGCCCGCCGCGCCGGCGAGGGCGAGCGCATGGTGCGCGCCGGCAAGTGGGGCGGCTGGGCGCCGACGCAGCTCATGGGCGTCACGCTGCAGGGCAAGAAGCTCGGCGTCCTCGGCTTCGGGCGGATCGGGCGGCAGCTTGCGGACATGGCGCGCGGGATGCAGATGGAGATCCATTACCACGACGTGCAGCGCCTGCCCGCCGAGCTCGAGAAGGGTGCCGTCTTCCACCCGACCGAGGACGGCTTCCTCGCGACCATCGACGTCATCTCGATGCACGTCCCCGGCGGCGAGGGCACGCGCAAGTGGCTGAATGCGGCGCGCCTGGCGAAGATGAAGACGGGCGCGCTGGTGGTGAACACCGGCCGCGGCCCCTCGGTCGACGACGAGGCGCTGATCGCGGCGCTGACGTCGGGACAGATCCGCGCCGCCGGCCTCGATGTCTATGATGGGGAGCCGAAGGTGCATCCGGGCTACATGGCGCTCGAGAACGTCGCCCTGCTGCCCCATCTCGGCTCGGCCACCATCGAGACGCGCGACGCGATGGGCCAGCGCTGCATCGAGAATCTCGAGGCGCTGCTCATCAAGGGCGCGAACCCGCCGCACCGCGCGGCCTGACGCGCAGCCGAAGGACCCCGCACAGATGCATTTCGACTTCCGCAAGATCCCGCACGAGCAGGCCTACAAGCTGGTGGTCGCCTCGGTCGTGCCCCGCCCCGTCGCCTGGGTGGTCAGCATGGACCGCGAAGGCAAGATCAATGCCGCGCCCTATTCCTTCTTCAACGCCTTCTCCGACAACCCGGTGGTGGTCGGGATCGGCTGCGGCCAACGCCCGCCGGGGGCGGTGAAGGACACGCTGTCCAACATCGAGGCGACCGGGCAGTTCGTGGTGAACCTGGTCTCGGCCGCGAATGCCGAGCAGATGAACATCACCGCGATCGACTTCCCCCGCGGCGTGAGCGAGATCGAGCAGGCCGGCCTGACCACCGCACCGAGCGCCGTGGTGAAGGTGCCGCGCATCGCCGAAAGCCCGGTGGCACTGGAATGCGAGGTCTTCCAGTTCGTCCCCGCCGGCAAGCATACGATCGTGATGGGGCGGGTCGTCGCGGAGTATGTGCGCGACGACTGCATCCTCGATGCCGCGAAGTTCTACATCGACACGCCGAAGCTCGAACTCGTCGGCCGCATGCACGGCCGCGGCTGGTATGCCCGCACCACCGACCGGGTGGAGATCCCGCGCATCCCGCTCTCCGACTGGGAAGCCCGGAAGAAGTAACCGCCAAGTAACATTCCGGGGTCCGCCCGCCGGACCGCTTGAAATCGCCCGCGCCGGCCTCACACTCGCAGGGCCAGGTGCGGGCCGCCCGCCGGCGCCGCGCCATCCGACCGGATGCCAGCACGCCGAAAGGACGAGACATGACCCTGCCCCGTCGGACCCTGCTCGCTGGCCTTGCCGCGGGCGCCGCCGCGCCGGCCGCCCTGGCGCAGCAGCCCGTGCTGATCCGCAAGCCCATCCCGAGCAGCGGGGAACTGATCCCGGTGATCGGCCTCGGTTCCGCGCGCCGCTACGAGAACCCGAGGACCGAAGCCGAGCTGGCCCCGCTCCGCGAGACCTTCCGCCGCTTCCGGCAGCTCGGCGGCAAGATGGTGGACACCGCGCCCTCCTACGGCAATGCGGAGACGGTCATGGGCGGGATCATGGCCGGGCTCGGCATCCGCGACGACCTCTTCCTCTGCACCAAGGTCGGCGTGAACACGCCCGAGGAAGGCCGCGCCCAGATCGCGCAATCCTTCGAGAAGCTGCGCACCGGGCGCATCGACCTGATCGCGGTGCACAACCTGCGCGACATCACCAACCAGCTCGCCTATCTGCGGGAACTGAAGCAGGCCGGCCGCATCCGCTATGTCGGCGCCACCACCTCCTTCGACCGGCAGTACGAGGCCTTCGAGCAGATGATGCGGCGGGAGCGGCTGGATTCCATCCAGATCGACTACGCCCTCGACAACCGCAACGCGGCCGAGCGGATCATCCCCCTCGCCGCCGAGCGCGGCATGGCCGTCTTCATCAACCTGCCCTTCGGCCGCGGCAGCGTGTTCCGCGCGACCCAGGGCAAGGCCCTGCCCGGCTGGGCGGCCGAGATCGGCGTCACGACCTGGGCGCAGTTCATGCTGAAATACCTCGTCGCCCACCCCGCCGTGACCTGCGCGGTGCCGGGCATGGCGCAGCCGCGCTACGTGGACGACAACATGCAGGCCGCGCAGGGGCGGCTGCCTGATGCCGCGATGCGCCGCCGGATGGAGCAGTTCATCGATGGACTCTGACCCCGCCCCCGCCGGTCCGGCGGGCGGGGCAGTCCAGGGCACATTGCGGCGCGCGATCGACCTGCGGCCGGGCGAGGGGCGGGCCCTCGCCTGGTCCTGGCTCTATGTCTTCGCGCTCTTCCTCGCCTACTACGTGCTGCGGCCGATCCGCGACGAGCTCGGCGTCGCGGGCGGCGTGCGCAACCTGCCCTGGCTCTTCACCGGGACGCTGCTGGCGATGCTCGCCGCGAACCCGCTCTTCGCCTTCGCGGTGCGGCGCTGGCCGCGCGAGACCTTCATCGCCGTCTCCTACCGCTTCTTCATGCTCAACCTGCTGGCCTTCATGCTGCTGCTGTCGGCGGCGAGCGAGGCGCAGCACGTCTGGATCGGCCGCGCCTTCTTCATCTGGGTCTCGGTCTTCAACCTCTTCGTCGTCTCGGTCTTCTGGTCCTTCATCGTCGACGTCTTCGACGCGGAGCAGGGCAAGCGCCTGTTCGGGGCGCTGGCGGCGGGGGCGACGATGGGCGGCATCGCGGGATCGGCGCTGACCTCCGGCCTGGTCGCGCATGTCGGACAGAACCGGCTGCTGCTGGCCTCCATCCTGCTGCTGGAGGTGGCGGTCTTCGCCGTGCGGCGCCTGTCGCGCATCAGCGACGCCTTCCGCCAGTCGGTGCAGGGCGACGACCCGCACCGCCCGCTCGGCGGCGGGATCTTCGCGGGCATGACGCATACGCTGCGCTCGCCCTACCTGCTCGGCATCGCCGTCTTCATCCTGCTCTACTCGGTCACCTCGACCATCCTCTACTTCCAGCAGGCCAGCATCGCGGCGGCGCATTTCCCCGACCGGGCGGCACGGACCGCCTTCTTCGCGAACATCGACTTCTGGGTGAATGCGCTGACGCTCGGCTTCCAGCTGTTCCTGACGGGACGGCTGACCGGCTGGCTCGGCGTGGCGGTGATGCTCTGCCTGATGCCGCTGTTCAGCATCTTCGGCTTCGCCGCCCTCGCGGCCTGGCCCAGCGTCGCCGTCTTCGTCGTCGTCCAGGTCGCCCGGCGCGTCAGCAATTTCGCGCTCACCCGGCCGACGCGGGAGGTGCTGTTCACCGCCGTCCCGCGTGAGGACCGCTACAAGGCGAAGAACTTCATCGACACCGTGGTCTATCGCGGCGGCGACCAGGTCGCGTCCTGGAGCTATGCGGGGCTGCTCGCACTCGGCCTTGGCCTGACCGGCATCGCCGCGCTCGCGGTGCCGATCTGCATGGCCTGGGTGGCGCTGAGCTTCTGGCTCGGCCGCCGGCAGCAACACCTCGAACGCCAGAACACCTGAACGGCGCCGCTCTGGACACGGCGCGCCGTGCGGGCCAGCCTGCGGCCCAACACGCGGCCCCGGGGAGGGACCGCACCGGAGAGGATTGTCCATGACCCACCTGCGCCTCACGCGCCGCGGCCTGCTGCCGCTGTTCGCCGCCGCCGCCCTGCCTGTCCCTGCGCTGGCCCAGGCCTTCCCCGACCATCCCATCCGCTTCGTCATTCCCTGGCCGCCGGGCGGCACCAACGACATCGTCGGTCGCCTCGTGGCCGACGGCATGGCGGCCCGCCTCGGCCAGCCGGTGGTGATCGAGAACCGTGGCGGCGCGGGCGGCGCGCTCGGGGCCGAGGTCGCCGCCTCGGCGCAGCCCGACGGATATACGATCCTGCTCGGCGGCTCCGGCAGCCTGACGATCAACCAGCTCGTGCGGAAGCGGCTGCCCTACGACCCGGCCACGGCCTTCGCGCCGATCGGGCTGATCGGCAGCGGCGCGAACGTCATCGTCGTCCACCCTTCCGTGCGGGCCACGACGCTGCGCGAGCTCCAGGCGCTGGCACGGACGGCGAACCCGCCGCTGAACTACGCCTCGCCCGGCGTGGGCAGCACCGGACACGCCGCCGGCGCGCTCATCACGCAGGTGCTCGGCGTCGAGATGGAGCACGTGCCCTATCGCGGCACCGGGCCGGCGATGAACGACCTGGTGGCCGGCCGCATCCAGGTCTTCACGAATGCGCTCGCGCCGCTGAAGCCGCACATCGAGGCCGGCCGCGTGCGCGCGCTCGCCATCGCCGGCCGGCATCGCAACGCCGCGCTGCCCGACCTGCCCACGACGGGCGAGGCCGGCTTCCCCGACATCCAGGCCGCGACCTGGTTCGGCCTGCTGGCCACCGGCGGCACGCCGCCCGACCGTCTCGCCCGGCTGCATGCCGCGCTCAACGCCACCGTCGCCGATCCCACGATCCGCCAGCGGCTGGTGGAAGGCGGGCTCGACATCGAGACCAGCGAAAGCCCCGAGGCCTTCGGCCGCTTCGTCGCCGCGGACCACGCGCGCTGGGAGCCGGTGGTGCGCCGTGCCGGCGTCAGCATCGAGTGACCGGCGCCATCCCCTGCCCGCACGACCCAGCAAGGACCACGACATGACCCGCACCGTCGGCCGCATCCTGGCCGAAAGCCTCGCCGCGCACGACGTCGACCTGATCTATTGCGTGCCGGGCGAATCCTACCTCGGCCTGACCGACGCGCTGACCGAATTCCCGCAGATCCGCCTGGTGGTCTGCCGGCATGAGGGCGGCGCGGGCTTCATGGCGGCCGCCGACGGGCGCATGCGCGAAGGGCGTGCCGGCGTCGCGCTGGTCTCGCGGGGGCCCGGCATCACCAACGCGATGATCGGGCTGCACACCGCCTATCACGACGCGACGCCGCTGGTGATGCTGGTCGGGCATGTGGAGCGCAAGGATGTCGGCCGGCTGGCGCTGCAGGAACAGAACTACTCGCGCCTGCTCGCGGACGTGACCAAGGGCGTCTTCGAGGTGATCCAGCCCGTCCAGGCGAGCGAGGTGATCGCGCGCGCCTTCCACCTCGCCCAGTCCGGCACGCCGGGCCCGGTCGCGGTGATCCTGCCCGAGGACATCTTCGACGAGCCGGCGGAAGGCCCGGTCGTCGCGCCGCGCACCCTGCCCAGGCCGGGGCCGCGGGCGGAGGATCTCGACCGCCTCGCGGAGATGCTCGCGAACGCCGAGCGCCCGCTGGTGCTGGTCGGCGGCGCGCTCGCCGCCTGCGGGGAGGCGGCGCTCGCCGACCTCAACCGGCTGGCCGAGGCCTGGACCCTGCCCATCAGCCCGACCCACCGCCGCCCGCATCTGTTCGACGCGCATCATCCGAACTACGGCGGTTACATGGGCATCCGCGTGCCCAAGCCGCTGATCGAGGAGATGAAGAAGGCCGACCTCATGGTCTGCCTGGGCGAGCGCCTGTCGGACAGCATCAGCCAGTCCTACACCTTCCCCGCCGCCCCGGACCCGCAACTGCCCCTGGTCCAGGTCTGGCCCGACGCCAACGAGATCGGCCGGGTCTGGCGCGCCGACCTGCCGATCGCCGCGGACCCGCACGCCGTGATCCGCGGCCTCCTCGCACGCAACGCGCCCGAGGCGAGCGAAGGGCGGAAGCGTTGGGTCAAGGGGCTGAACGCCATCCACCGCGGGCTGCTCGCGCCCGAATGGGACCGGATGGAGGACGGGGTGAACTTTGCCGCCGTCTGCGCCGCGATGGAACGGCATATCCCGGCCGATGCGGCCGTCACCTCCGATGCCGGGAACTTCTCCTCCTTCCTGCACCGCTATTTCCCGTTCCGGCAGACGCACATGTTCCTCGCCTCGAATGTAGGCGCGATGGGCTCGGCGGTGCCCATGGCGGTGGCAGCCGCCCTGCGGCGCCCCGGCAAGCGGGCGGTCGCCTTCGTCGGCGACGGGGGCATCCTGATGACCGGCAACGAGATCGCGACCGCCAGGCGCGAGGGCGTGGCGCCGGTCGTCATCCTTTCCGACAATTCCGGCTACGGCACGATCGGCATGCATCATGAGGGGCGCTACCCGGGCCGGCCCTACGACCAGGCCACGCGGCTGGTGAACCCGGATTTCGTGGCCTGGGCGCGATCCTTCGGCGCGGCGGCCTTCTCGATCACCGCCGAGGAGCAGGTCGAGCCGGTGCTGACCGAGGCCTTCGCGGTGACCGACCGGCCGGTCGTGGTCCACGTGAAATCCTCGGCGATCCAGGCTTCGGCATGGAAGAAGCGGACGATGCCCCTGCCGGCCTGAAGGTTACCGCGGCGCGGCACGCCGATTGCTCCCTGATCCTCCCGGAGCGGCGCCGATCCCCGGCGCCGCCTCCAGGCAGACCGCTGCAGGGCGGCTCAGGAGAGGATCGGACCACAGCATATGCGCCCACGTCTTGCTGCACTCGCCGTCGCCCTCGGGCTCATGGCCTCGCCGGCCATCGCCCAGGTGGACCTCGGCAGCGGGTTCTCCGTCACGGGGACGGTGACCGGCACCACGGACTACGTGTTCCGCAACATCAGCCAGACGCGGAGCCGCCCCGCGATCCAGGCCTCGGCCGAGCTCTCGCACGGGATCGGCTTCTACATCGGGACCTTCGCGAGCAATGTCGCCTTCCCGAACACCAATGCGCGGCAGGAAGTGGACCTGATCGGCGGCTACCGGCGCACCCTCGACAACCTCACCTTCGACATCGGCGGCACCTGGTACACCTATCCCGGCTACAGCGAGCAGCCTGGCCAGTATCAGCTCAACTACGCCGAGGCGATCCTGAAGCTGAAATACGAGTTGGAGCCCGTGTCCGTCGTCGGCACCGCCGCCTGGTCGCCGGAATTCTGGGGCACCACCGGCCAGAGCTTCTGGCTGGAAGGCGGGATCGACTGGAAGACCCCGCTGCACGACACCGTCGTCTCGGGCCGGCTCGGCTACCAGTGGATCGAGGACAATGCCCGCTTCGGCGCACCCGACTATCTGGCCTACAGCATCTACGTGACGGTGCCGGTCGCCTATGGCGTCTCGGTCGCGGCAGGCTTCTACGGCACGGACATCAGCCAGTCCGAATGCGGGGGGCTGAAGGTTTGCGACAACCGCTTCATCGCCTCGGTGAGCTGGACGTTTTGATGGGCCCTCAGGCGCCGGCGGGCCGCGTCCGCGACCCCTGGCTGCGCGCCAATCACTGGCGGCGTGAACGCGACTGACGCGTCGGGCGCGGTCGCGCCGTGCGCTCCCGGCCCGAGGCATCGCCTCGGGCCGCTTCCTCCTCCTCCCGGTCAACGCCGGGCGCCTGCGTTGGGGGCCGCTATTCGGCGGCGATGCGGGCCGGGTCGAGCGTCACCTGCTTGATGTCGTAGGCGCGCAGGTCCGCGTAGAGGCGCGGCGTGTCCGCCTCGAACACGCCGCGCGTCGCGCCCGCCGCCAGCCGCGGCGCCGAGATCGACATCGCGTTGACCGACGACCCCGACGGACCGAAGGACATGCTGGTCCCGATGCCGAACAGATGGATATCACCGATCCATGGCGTCTCGCCCGCGCGCTTCTCGACGAAGGCGAAGTCGGGCGCGAGGTAGGGGAAGTTCGCGAGCCGCTCGCTCGCTTCCTCGGGTGGCGGCGTGCACCGGTCGGCCCAGAGCGCGATGTTTCCCGCGCAGCCGGCGAGTTCCGGCACCAGCCGCGGGTCCATCCGTACGCCCGTGCCGCAGATCGCGAAATCCGCCGCGAAGTCCCCGCGCGCCGTCTCGAGCACCGCGCGTCCGCCTTCCGCCCGCGCGCCGGTCCAGGGCCGGCCCAGATGCATCGCGACGTTCGGGTGGCTGCGCACGCGGTCGTAGGTCTCCTGCGAGAAGCCTTCCCGCAGGCCAGGGATGTAGGCCATGAAGCGCCAGCGCCATTCGTCGGGCATCTCGTGCAGGCGGCGCAGGAAGCCCGCGAAGGTCAGCCAGCGACAGGGCCGGATGTCCATCGGCACCCTGCGCCGGCAGAACAGGTGGACCTCCTTTGCGCCCGCCTCCAGCGCCACCGCCGCATTGTCGAAGGCGGAAGCGCCGGCGCCGAGCACCGCCACCACCTTCCCGCGCAGCGCGGCGATCCGCGCGATCGCCCCCTCCGCGATCCCGGCCGCGCTCGCCTCGCCATCGGCGAAGGCCGCGGCGATGCCGACCGCGTCGCGGTCGAGAAGGTCGCCGAGGCTCGTCGGCCGGGTTCGAAGACCGGTGCGGGCTCGACGTCGTCGGGCAGCGGGAAGGCCGCAGGCTGGCCGCGATCGCCGCCGCGACGCGCAGATTGGCGGCAACCGCGGCATGCCAGGCGGGGTCGAGGGGGATGCCCGCGGCCGGCAGCAGCGCGCCGATCAGCGCCTCGGGGTCGGCGGTTGGCGGCTGGGAGGACATCGGGGCAGGCTCCGTCTTGCCCAGGGATCATGCAATCCCCGCGCCGCCTCGCAGCCGCCTTGATTTGGCCAGAGCGGTGCTGTTCCTGGCAGGGATGGGCGGCCCGCCGTCCGCCCGCCGCCCGGAACGACCCATGACCACGCCTGACGCGCCCGCCCTTTCCGTCGTCGTCCCTGCCTACAACGAGCAGGAGGTCCTGCCGGAGTTCCACCGCCGCCTCGCCGCGGTGCTGGAGACCATCGGCATGTCCTGGGAGGTCGTCTACGTGAACGACGGTTCCCGCGACACGACGCTCGCGGTCATGCTCGGCCTCCAGGCCGAGGACCCGCACACGGCGGTGGTCAACCTCTCGCGCAACTTCGGCAAGGAGATCGCCCTGACCGCCGGCCTCGACCACGCCCGCGGCACCGAGGCGGTCGTCGTCATCGATGCCGACCTGCAGGACCCGCCCGAGGTCATCCCTGCCCTCATCGCGACCTGGCGGGAGGGTTTCGACGTCGTCTATGCCCAGCGCAACACGCGCGAGGGCGAGACCTGGATGAAGAAGGCCACCGCCGCCGGCTTCTATCGCGTGATGCAGCGGCTGGGCGGCAAGGTGCAACTGCCGCCCGACACCGGCGACTTCCGGCTCATGTCCCGCCGCGCGATCGATGCGCTGCTGAAGCTGCGGGAGCAGCACCGCTTCATGAAGGGCCTCTTCGCCTGGATCGGCTTCCCGTCCAAGGCCGTGCGCTACGACCGTGCGCCCCGCGCCGCCGGCGAGACCAAGTGGAACTACTGGAAGCTGTGGAACTTCTCGCTGGAGGGGATCACCTCCTTCACCGTCGCGCCGCTGAAGGTCGCGACCTATATCGGGCTGCTGACCGCCATCGGCGCGGTGATCTACCTGGCGCAGCTGGTCTTCCGAACGATCTTCTTCGGCAACCCCGTCGCCGGCTATCCGAGCCTGCTCGCCGTCGTGCTGTTCCTGGGCGGAGTGCAGATGATGATGCTCGGCATCATCGGAGAGTATCTCGGACGGATCTTCAACGAGACGAAGCAGCGGCCGCTCTACTTCGCCGAGCGGTATCTGCCGAGCCGGCAGGACGGGGCGTGATTCCCCCCGGGGATGGGCGGCGCCCTCCCCTCCGTCATGGCTTCCGGCAGGCCAGAAGATCCCCGACATCGACGCAAAGCCCGGCGGCGCCGGGCATCGCCGCCATCGCCTCCCGCCGCGCGCCCGGCAGGATGATGCGCAATTCCCCGGGCGACAGCGGCCGGGCGATGGCCGCCGCATCCTCGCAGCGCGGCCGCGCCCCGCGCCAGCGCGCGACGTACATCGTGTTCGCCGGCACCGGCCGTTCGGCCGCGAGGCTCAGCACCTGCAGCTGACGCGCATGGTCGCCCAGCGTATCGGGCTTCGGCACGCAGGGCCAGGTCGGGAAGACCGCAACGCTCTGCGCATCCGCGAGCAACCGCCGGAGCGCCGGCGCATCCACCGTCCAAGGCTCGCGCAGATGAGCCCAGTTGCGCATCGCGGCACGGTTCGGCGCCGCGTCGGCGAACTGCAGCATGCCCAACACCAGGACCAGCGGTACCCCGATCCGCGGTACGCGGGCGAGCAGAGCCACGCAGCCGACCAGCAGCGCCAGCCCGACCGGCCAGAAGAAGCGCCCGGAGGCGCGGAACTGCTCGAGGAACCCCGGCGGCCTGCCGAGGTCCAGCACGATCTCGCGCCCCAACCCGACCCGGAAGGACGCCGCGAGCAGCGTCAACCCCAGCAGGACCAGCGCCAGGCCCGCATGGCGGCGCAGCATGCGCAGGAGATCCCGTGGCGCCAGGACCACGACCGCCGCCAACCCCGCGAGCAGCCCGAGGCCGAGCCAGTTGTAGCCCTCCCAGCCGCCATGGCCGGTCGCATCGATCTCGCGCGTCACGAAGCCGCCGAGCAGCCAGGACCGGTAGGGCCAGACCGGCGAGAGCAGGTTCAGCGCGAAATCCCCGTAGCCGCCGTCCCCCTGCGCACCGAGGTAGCCGAAGGCCGCCATCGTTGTCCCGACGGCGCCGGCACAGGCGGCGACGCCCCCCGCGGCACCGATCCAGCGCCGGTCCCCGCGCAGCAGCAGCGTCGCCGGCACCGCGCCGAGCACCGCCAGCGCCATCGCCGCCAGATAGGGATGCACGAGCAGCGTCCCGACCGCCGCGAGCACCGCGACAGCCCAGAGCGCGGCGGAGGGCGCCCGGACCAGCCGCAGGTAGAGCCCGAGCGCGAACAGCAACGTGAAATGCCCGGTCAGCGCCGCATGGCCGTAGCGGTTGACGAAGGCCGGCATGGCCGAAGCGGCGAGCGCGATGGCGATGGCCGGCAGCACGCGCCGTTCCCCGGCACCGCGCAGGCACCAGACCGCGGCCACCGGCTGCAGCGTCCAGGCGATGCCGTACCACAGGCCGATGCCGTGAAACCCTTCGGGCAGCAGCGCGCGCAGCGCCTTCAGCGGCAGCGCCAGCAGCGGGATGCCGTCCGCGAAGGCGATGTTGAGGCCCCCGGGCGGCAGGATGTTCATGGCCAGCAGCGGCGGCCAGCGCCAGGCGTCGCCGATGAAGTAGCGCTGCGCGATGGCGTGCTGCGCGGCATCCCCCTGCGGTGCCCAGGCGGCGCCTGCCCGCGGCAGGAGCATCTCCGGCGGGAGGATCGAGGCCGCGAGCCCGACGCCGAGCAGGAGGGCGAAGCCATAGGACAGGAAGGTGGAAAGCCTCTGGGACAGGGTGCTCACTCCACGCGGTGGTCACGGCGCGTCTAGAGCATTTCCGGTCCCGGCGGCACCGGCCGGATGAAGATTCGGCATTGCTTTCCGCACCGCCACAATCATGCCGCAAGCACGTCCCAAATCCGTCAGCGCCGAGGGTCATTGTCCGGGTCAACCGAAGGTCCGGTGCACCTTCCCGCCGCAGTCGCGGCGGCGGTGGTCGGTCCGAAGCCCCCCACCGGCCGTCGCTGGCCCCCACCGGCGACGGTCATGATCCAGAAGGCCGTATTCGCTCATGTCCAGCGTTCCGGTTGGCCCTCTCCCCCCGCATGGCGCCGCTGCCCGCGCCGTCCCCGGCATTCCCGCGCGCGACCGCGCCACCCGGCTGCTGCCGGCGGTCAAGCGTGCGCTCGACATCGCCATCGCCGGCACGGCGCTGCTCGTCGCCGCCCCGTTCTTCCTCGCCGTCTCGCTGCTGGTGCGCGCGGATGGCGGCTCGGCCTTCTACGCGCATCCGCGGGTCGGCCGCGGCGGCGGTCTGTTCGGATGCCTCAAGTTCCGCTCCATGGTCACGGATTCCAAGGAACGGCTCGAGGCGCTGCTCGCCAGCGACCCCGCCGCCCGTGCCGAGTGGGATGCGACCCAGAAGCTGAAGAACGACCCCCGCGTGACCAGGGTCGGCGCCTTCCTCCGCGCCACCTCGCTCGACGAGCTGCCGCAGCTCATCAACGTCCTGAAGGGCGAGATGAGCATCGTCGGCCCGCGCCCGGTCACCCAGTCCGAGCTCGACCGCTACTACGGCGCCGCCGCCGCCCACTACCTGATGGTCCGCCCGGGCATCACCGGCCTGTGGCAGGTCAGCGGCCGCAGCGAGACCACCTACGACCAGCGCGTCGCGCTCGACGTCGCCTATGTCTCCCAGGCCTCGCTGCTGGCGGACCTCCGCATCCTGCTGAAGACCCCCGCAGCCGTCCTGTCCCGCCGCGGCGCGCATTGAGCGCGGCCGCCCCGGCAGGATCCTTCCCATGACAGGCACGGCGTCCGAGGGCCCGGAGCACCGGGCCGGCGGACGCCGGCTCGTATCGGGGGTGGCGTGGAACGCACTGGGGCGCGGCATCCCGCTGGTGATCGCCCTCGGCATCACCCCCGTCCTCGTTCACATGCTCGGCACCGAACGCTGGGGCCTCTTCACCCTGGCGCTGGCGATGGTGGGCATCTTCGGCGTCTTCGACCTCGGCCTCGGCATGGCGCTGACGCGCGCGGTCTCCGAGGCGATCGGCGAAGGGCGCGGCAGGGATGCGCCGGCGCTGGTCGGCGCCACCCTGGTCTCCCTTTTCGGCGTGTCCCTCGTGATGGCGGGGCTCGCCTTCGCCTCCATGCCGGTGCTGGTGCGCCATGTGCTGATCGTCCCGCCCGAGATGGAGACGGAGGCGCTCCAGGCCTTCCGCGTCCTGGCGCTGGCGGCGCCGCTGGTGGTGCTGAACGCCGCCCTCTGGGGCGTGCTGGCGGCCTGGCAGCGGTTCCGGGCAGCCAACCTCGTGAACATGCCGGTCAGCGTCTTCTACTACCTCGGGCCGGTCATCGCGCTGATGGTCTCGGACAGCCTGGTGGCGGTGATGGTCGCGCTGGTGCTGGTGCGGCTGGTCAGCGGGCTCGCCTATGCCGCGCTGGCCTGGCAGATGGTGCCGGGGCTCGGCCTCGCCGAGGCGCGTTTCTCCCTGCTGCGGCCCCTGCTGCGCCAGGGCGGGTGGATGAGCCTTTCCGGCGCGCTGACGCAGGTGCTGCTCTATGCCGACCGCTTCCTGATCGGCGCCCTGATCGGGCTGACCGCGGTGGCCTTCTATGCGACGCCGCTCGACCTCGTCATGCGTATGTGGATCCTGCCTGTGGCCGTGGCGCAGGCGCTGCTGCCGGCCATCGCGTCGTCCTTCCGCACCGCGCCCGAACATGCGGCGCTGCTGCTGCGCCGGGGTGCGCTGATCGTCGCCGGTCTCGCGCTGCCGGCCTGCCTCGTGCTCGTCGCCATGGCGAACTGGCTGCTGTGGCTCTGGCTGGGGCCGACCTTCGCCGAGGGCGGCGGGATGGTGCTGCGCATCCTCGGGGTCGGCATCTTCTTCTCCTGCGTCGCCTTCGTGCCGGGGACCTTCCTCGATGCGATCGGGCGGCCGGAGGTGACGGCGACCTTTTCCCTGGTGCAGGCGGCGATCTTCGTCCCGCTCGGCGCCCTGCTGCTGGTGCTGATCGGGATCGAGGGCGCCGCCATCGCCTGGGCCCTGCGCGCGGCGGCGGACTGCGCCGGGCGGTTCCTGCTGGTCGGCCGCTTCTATCCCCCGGCCGCGGATGCCGGGCGCGCGCTGCTGCCGCTGGTCGCGGCGGCCGGCGCGGGGCTTGCCCTCATGGTGCCGCATCCGGGGCTTTTCGTGACCTTCGCCCTCGGGGCCGCGACCTTCGCGGTCGTGGCCTGGATCGGCTGGCGCATCGCACCGCGCGATGACCGCGCAGGGCTGCTGCGCCGCCTGGGATGGAGCGGCGCATGAACGGCATCGCCATCAACGGCCGCTTCCTGACCCAGGGCATGACCGGGGTGCAGCGCTTCGCGACCGAGGTGGTCGCGGCCGCCGACCGGCTGGCGGCCGATGGCGAATGGCCCAGCGCGCGCATCCTGCATCCTGCCGGGGCGCGGGATGCCGAGCTGCGGCACCTCCGGGCCGAGACGGTCGGCTCGCGCAGCGGCCAGGCCTGGGAGCAGATCGATCTGCCAAGGGCGCTGAAGCGCGACGTGCTGGTGAGCCTCGGCAATACCGGCCCCGTGATGGCGGGCGCGAAGCAGGCCGTGGTGATCCACGATGCCGGGGCCTTCGACACCCCTGAATCCTATTCCTTCGCCTTCCGCACCTGGTACCGGTTGCTGCAGCGGCGGCTGGCCCGCGGCGGGGCCCAGTTGCTGACGGTTTCCGAATTCTCCCGCGGGCGGATCGCCGCGGCGCTCGGCGTCGAGGCCGGCACGATCGGCGTTGTCACGGAAGGCGGCGAGCATGTCCTGCGCATCCCGGCCGACGGGAGCGTGCTGGGCAGGCATGGGCTCGGGCCCGGCCGCTTCGCGCTGGTGGTCGGCAATCCTGCGGCGCACAAGAACCTCGCGGCGCTGGCCGCGGCGGCGGAGGTGCTCGGTGCCCACGGGCTGACGCTCGCCGTCGCCGGAGCCGCCGATCCCGCCGTGTTCCGCGCCGGCGGCGGCGTCGCGGCGGAGGCGGCGAAGGTGCTCGGCCGCGTCACGGATGCCGAACTGCGCACGCTTTACGAGAATGCGCTCTGCCTGATCTTCCCCTCCCGCTACGAGGGCTTCGGGCTCCCGCCGCTGGAGGCCATGGTCTGCGGCTGCCCGGTCGTCGCCGCCCAGGCCGGCGCGGTGCCGGAGGTCTGCGCCGAGGCGGCCCTCTGGTTCGACCCCGGCCAGCCCGCGAGCCTGCGCGGTGCCCTCGAGCGGCTGGTCGCCGAGGATGGCCTGCGCGACCACCTGCGCGCGGCCGGCCTCGCCCGTGGTGCGGGCTTCACCTGGGATGCGGCGGCCCGGCGCCTGCTCGCGCTGGTGCAGGAGCGGTTCCGATGAAGGTCGCGATCGTCCACGAATGGCTCGACACCTATGCCGGGTCCGAGCGCGTCCTCGAACAGTTGATCGCCGAGTGGCCGGAGGCCGACCTCTTCGCCGTCTGCGACTTCCTGCCCGAGAAGGAGCGCGGCTTCCTGCGCGGCAAGCCGGTGACGACCACCTTCGTCCAGCGCCTCCCCCTCGCGCGGAAGCATTTCCGCAAGTACCTCGAGCTGATGCCGGTCGCGATCGAACAGCTCGACATGACCGGCTACGACCTGGTGCTGAGTTCCTCCCACGCCGTCGCCAAGGGCGTGCTGACGGGGCCCGGCCAGGTCCATGTCAGTTACGTCCACAGCCCGATGCGCTACGCCTGGGACCTGCAGCACCAGTATCTGCGGGAATCCCGCATGGAAGCGGGGCTGAAGGGCCTCTACACCCGCCGCCTGCTGCACCGGATGCGGATCTGGGACCGCTCGAGCGCCCTGAACCCGGACGTGGTGGTGGCCAATTCCACCTATATCGCCGAGCGCATCCGCAAGGCCTGGCGGCGGGAGAGCCTGGTGCTCCATCCGCCGGTGGACATCGACCGCTTCGCCCTGCGGACGGAGAAGGAGGACTTCTTCCTCGTCGCCTCCCGCATGGTCCCCTACAAGCGCGTCGAGCTGATCGCCGAAGCCTTCCGCCGCATGCCGGACCGCCGGCTGGTGGTCGTGGGCGACGGCCCGAACGCGCCCCAGGTCCGCGAAGCCGCGGCCGGCGCCCCGAACATCGCGCTCAAGGGCCGGGTCCCGACCGAGGAACTGGTGCGGCTGACCCAGGCCGCCCGGGCCTGCGTCTTCGCCGCCGAGGAGGATTTCGGCATCGCCACGGTCGAGGCCCAGGCCTGCGGCACGCCCGTGATCGCCTATGGGAAGGGCGGCGCCCGGGACATCGTGGTCGCCCCGCCCGCGGCCTATCCGACCGGCCTCTTCTTCGCCGAACAGACTGCCGAGGCTGTTGTTGCTGCGGCGCAGCAATTCGACGGACTAGTTTTCGCGCCACAAGATTGCCGCATCAATGCGGAAAAGTTCGGCCATGGGGCCTTCCGAGCCGGGATGCGCCGCATCGTTGAGGACGCCTTCGAGGGACATTCCCGATGAAGTTCTCGCTTGTCGTCGCGACCATCGGCCGCGACCGGGAGATTGCGGAACTGATCGACAGCCTGCTGGCGCAGGGCCGGTCGGATTTCGAGGTCATCATCGTCGACCAGAACGAGGATGACCGCCTGGCCGCGATCGAGGCAGCCTATGCCGGCCGCATCGACCTGCGCCGCATCCGTTCCTCCGTGCGGAACGCGAACCATGCCCGCAACCTCGGCCTGCGCCACGCGCGCGGCGAGATCGTCACCTTCCCCGATGACGATTGCGTCTATCCCTCCGACGTGCTGGACCGCGTCGCGGCCGCCTTCTCGGCGAACCCCGGCCTTCATGTGCTGACCGGCCCCGCCGCGTCGCCGGAGGGCGGGCTCGGTTCCGGCCGATGGCGGATGGAGGGCGGGCTGATCGACCTGCGCAACGTCTGGACCAGCGTCATCGAGTTCAACCTCTTCCTCCCGCGCGCCACGGCGCTGACCCTCGGCGGCTTCGACGAGGGGATGGGGCCCGGCACGCTGTTCGGCTCGGCCGAGGGCAACGACCTCGTCTGCCGCGCCATGGCCCGCGGCCTCGAAGCCCGCTACGACCCCAACCTGCGCATCGTGCATCCCGACAAGCGCCTCACCGAGGTCGCCGTCGCGCGGGCCGAGCGCTACGGCCGCGGCCTCGGCTTCGCGCTGCGCCGGCACAGCGCCCCGGTCGCCGCCTGGTTTGCCTTCATGGTGCGGCCGCTGGCGGGTGCCGCGCTCAGCCTGATCCGGCTGCGCCTGCATGATGCCGCGTACTACTTCATGACCTGGCGCGGCCGCGTGGCCGGCGCCCTGGCCGCCGAAGCCCGCCGCCCCCACAGCCTGGCGCCCCTGACCGAACTCGCCTGATGCGCATCGCCATCGGGATCGCCACGCGGGGGCGCGCCGGCATCCTCGCGGGCGTGCTGCGCGACCTCGAGCGCCAGACGCGCCGGGCCGACCGCATCATCGTCTGCCACGTCACGCCGGAAGACGTCGCGGGCTGCCGGATCATCCCGGGCGTCGAGTTCGTCACCGCCGCGGCCGGCCTGCCGCGGCAGCGCAACGCCATCCTGGACGCGGCCGGCGACTGCGACGTGGTGCTGTTCCTCGACGACGACTTCCTCTGCGCGCCGGATTACCTCGCGGTGACCGAGGCCGCCTTCGCCGCGCATCCCGACATGGTCGTCGCGACCGGCACCGTGGTGGCCGACGGCGCCAACGCGCCCGGCTATTCGCTCGAGGAGGGCGAGGCGCTGCTCGCCGCCGACGTGCCGCCGGGCGACCCCTCCGCCATGGCGCCGCACTTCAACGGCTATGGCTGCAACATGGCCTTCCGGATGTCGGTGGTGCGCGAGCACGGCATCCGCGTCGACGAGCGCCTGCCCCTCTACGCCTGGTACGAGGATATCGACGTCACGCGGCGGATCGGCAAATACGGCACGATCCAACGCCTCGCGGGCGCGCGGGGCGTGCATCTCGGCTCGAAGTCCGGGCGCGTGAAGCAGTTGCGTCTCGGCTACTCGCAGGTGGTGAACCCGGTCTACCTGGCGCGGAAGGGGTCCTTCCCCTGGAACCACGCCATCCCGAGCGCGGCGCGGCATTGCCTGGCGAACCTCGTGCGATCCCTGAAGCCCGAGCCCTGGGCGGATCGCTGGGGGCGGTTCCAGGGGAACATGATCGGGTTGTGGGACCTGGTCCGCGGGCGGGCGGCGCCGGAGAGGATCCTGGAACTGTAAGGCGGGGCTTTGCCCCGGGCCCCACCAGGGCTCCGCCCTGGACCCGCCAAAGGCCGAAAGGCCTTTGGCGGGGAGAGCCCGAGAGGGGCAGCGCCCCTCTCGGCCCCACGTCACTCCGCAGGTGCCGGCGCGACGTAGATCTGCCCCCCATTCGCCCGGAATGCTTCGGACTTCTCCTCCATCCCCTTCGCTGCGGCGTCGCGGATCTCCTGCGAGATCTTCATCGAGCAGAACTTCGGCCCGCACATCGAGCAGAAATGCGCGAGCTTCGCGCCCTCCGCCGGCAGCGTCTCGTCGTGGAACTGCTCGGCGGTCTCGGGGTCGAGCGCGAGGTTGAACTGGTCCCGCCAGCGGAATTCGAAGCGGGCGCGGGAGAGCGCATCGTCGCGTTCCTGCGCGGCCGGATGGCCCTTGGCGAGGTCCGCCGCATGGGCCGCGATCTTGTAGGCGATCACGCCCGTCTTCACGTCGTCCCGGTCCGGCAGGCCGAGGTGTTCCTTCGGCGTGACGTAGCAGAGCATCGCGCAGCCGAACCACCCGATCATCGCCGCCCCGATGCCGGAGGTGATGTGGTCATAGCCCGGCGCGATGTCCGTGGTGAGCGGCCCGAGCGTGTAGAAGGGCGCCTCCCCGCAGGCGTCGAGCTGCTTCGTCATGTTCACCTGGATCTTGTGCATCGGCACGTGACCCGGGCCTTCGATCATGACCTGCACATCCTGATCCCAGGCGATCTTGGTCAGCTCGCCGAGCGTCTCCAACTCCGCGAACTGCGCGGCGTCGTTGGCGTCCGCGATGGAGCCGGGACGCAGCCCGTCGCCGAGCGAGAAGGACACGTCGTAGGCGCGCATGATCTCGCAGATCTCGGCAAAGCGGGTGTGGAGGAAGTTCTCCTGGTGGTGCGCGAGGCACCACTTCGCCATGATCGACCCGCCGCGGGAGACGATGCCGGTGACGCGCTTCGCGGTCAGCGGGATGTAGGCGAGCCGCACGCCTGCATGGATGGTGAAGTAGTCCACGCCCTGCTCGGCCTGCTCGATCAGCGTGTCGCGGAAGATTTCCCAGGTAAGGTCCTCGGCGCGGCCCGCCACCTTCTCAAGCGCCTGGTAGATCGGCACGGTGCCGATGGGCACGGGGGAATTGCGGATGATCCATTCCCGGGTGGTGTGGATATTCCGCCCCGTCGAGAGGTCCATCACCGTGTCCGCGCCCCAGCGGATGGCCCAGACCAGCTTGTCCACCTCCTCGCCGACCGACGACCACACGGCGGAATTGCCGATGTTGGCATTGATCTTCACCAGGAAGTTCCGGCCGATCGCCATCGGCTCGGATTCCGGGTGGTTGATGTTGGCGGGGATGATGGCACGGCCGCGCGCGACCTCGTCGCGGACGAACTCGGGCGTGACGTGGCCGGGAATGGCGGCACCGAAGGATTCGCCGTCGCGCGCGGCGGCCTCGCGCGCGCGCTCGCGGCCGAGGTTCTCGCGGATGGCGACGTATTCCATCTCGGGCGTGACGATGCCGCGGCGGGCATAGGCGAGCTGCGTCACGGCCGCGCCGCCGCGCGCGCGCAGCAGCGACCGCGCACCACGGTCGAAGACCGGCACCTGAACTGCCTCGCCGGGCTTGAGCCCGTTGTCCTCGGGGCGGATGGCGCGGCCGTCATGAGTCTCGACGTCGCCGCGCGCTTCGATCCAGGCGCGGCGCAGTTCAGGCAACCCGCGACGGATGTCGGTGGCGTGCGCGGGGTCCGTGTAGGGGCCGGAGGTGTCGTAGACCCGCACCGGCGGCTCGTTGGCGCTGGGTGCGAGGTCGATCTCCCGCATCGCGACGCGCAGCTGCGGATGCAGCCGGCCGGCCACATGCATCTTGCGCGAGGCCGAAAGGGGCCCGGTGGTGACCTCGGGGATCTGGGGAGGAAGCGTGTCTGGCATCTGGATCTCCAATCGAACGGCGACGGAGATCCGGGCTTTGAAGCGCGGGACGGAATCGGGGCGCCCGGTTCCGCATGTTCCTTGTCCCTACGCCGGCATGACCCGGATCAGGTTCAAAGGGTCACCGCGCGTCAGCGGAATCTCAGCCCCTGCATGGGGCCCCCCTTGGAACAGCGCAGACCCTGCGCCGGAAGGCCCGGCCGGGTCAATCCACCTCATCCCCCCTTTCCCAAGGCTGGGCGTCCAGGTCATATGGCCTTTACGAACGTAAGGAGGATGCGCCGCAATGGCACTCGAACCAGGCCGCCCGCGGCCGGAGCCCACCCCGGAAACGAAACATTTCTGGGACGGCGCGAAATCCGGCAAGCTGCTACTGCAGCGCTGCGGGGATACCGGCAAGGCGTATTTCCCGCCCCGCCCGTTCAGCCCCTATACCGGCACCCGCAACGTCGAGGTGTTCGAGGCCTCCGGCAAGGCGACCCTGCATTCGTACGTCATCCATCACCGGCCCGTGCCGGGCTTCAAGCCGCCCTATGCCATCGCGGTGGTGGAGCTCGAGGAAGGGCCGCGCATGATGACCAACATCATCGACTGCCCGCAGACGCCCGAGGCGCTTGTGCTCGACATGCCCCTCGAGGTCGCCTTCACGAAGATGGACGACGACATCACCCTTCCCCTGTTCCGCCCGGCGAAGGGAGCATAAGCCGATGACCATCAAGCCAGGCGAGATCGCCATCGTCGGCGCGGCCGAGAGCACCCGCATCGGCGCCGTGCCCGAGATGGCGCAGATCATGCTGCATGCCGATGCCGCGCTGAACGCGATGGCGGATGCGGGCCTCAAGCCGTCCGACATCGACGGCGTGGCCTGCGTCGGTCCGATGATGCCGCAGCAGATCGCGCACTACCTCGGCATCACGCCGAAATGGGTGGACGGCACGGGCGTCGGCGGCTGTTCCTTCATGCTGCATGTCCGCCACGCCGCGGCGGCCATCCATGCGGGCTATGCCAAGACGATCCTCATCACCCATGGCGAGAGCGGCAAGTCGCGCATCAACGCGACCCCGCGCCCGGCCGAGCCGCAGAGCCTGCAGGGTCAGTTCGAAATGCCCTTCGGCCCGATGGGCCCGCCGACGCTTTTTCCCATCCCCGTGCTGCGCTACATGAAGACCTACGGGGTGAAGGACGAACACTTCGCGCAGGTCGCCGTCGTCCAGCGCGAATGGGCGGGCAAGAACCCGCGCGCGGCGTTCCGCGACCCGATCACCATCGACGACGTGCTGAACAGCCGCATGATCGCCTATCCGTTCCGGCTGCTGCAGTGCTGCCTGGTGACGGATGGCGGCGGCGCGCTGATCCTGACCGCCGCCGACCGCGCGAAGGACTTCCCGCAGAAGCCGGTCTACATCCTCGGCACTGGTGAATCCGTCGAGACGACGATGGTCAGCCAGATGCAGGACTTCACGTCCTCCCGCGCGTTCCGCGTGGCGGGCCCGACGGCGATGGAAATGGCCGGCATCAAACATGACGACGTCGATCACCTGATGATCTACGACGCCTTCGCCCACCTGCCGTTCTACGGGCTCGAGGACCTCGGCTTCGTCAAGCGCGGCGAGGCCAAGGACTTCATCTGGGAAGGCAACACCAGGCCGGGCGGCAGGCTGCCGCTGAACACCAACGGCGGCGGCCTCTCCTACACGCATACGGGCATGTACGGCATGTTCGCGCTGCAGGAGAGCGTGCGCCAGGTGCGCGGCATCGCGCCGGCGCAGGTGCCCGGCGTGAAGGTCAGCCTGTGCCACGGCGTCGGCGGCATGTTCTCGGCCTCCGGTACCGTCGTGATGTCGAACGAGCGGCCCTGAGCCGCCCGGCGACGACCAGGCCGCCGCCGCCCCGCGCGACGGCGCGCCGAATGAGAACCAACCTGACCGGGAGATGCTCTCCATGACCCTCGCCACGTCCCGCCGTTCGCTGCTTGCCGGCAGCGGCGCGCTGCTTGCCGCACCCGCAGTGGCGCAGTCCGGCTTCCCCAACCGGCCGATCCGCCTGATCGTGCCCTGGCCGCCCGGCGGCTCGACCGACGGCCAGCTCCGCTCGCTCGCCGACATCGCGCAGCGCCATCTCGGCCAGCCCATCGTGATCGAGAACCGCAGCGGCGTTTCCGGCACCATGGCCGCGCAGATGATGGCCGCCGAGCAGCGCGGCGACGGCTACCTGGTCGGCCAGATGCCGATCACCGCCTTCCGCATGCCGATGATGACGAGCCAGCCGCGCTGGGATCCCCTCAAGGACTTCACCTACATCATCCACCTGACCGGCTACCTGTTCGGCGTGGTGGTGAAGGCCGACAGCCCCTGGCGGACCTGGCAGGAGTTCATCGCCTACGCCAAGGCGAATCCGGGCAAGGTCGCCTATGGCACGCCGGGCGTCGGCAGCACGCTGCACATCACCATGGAACGCATCGCGGCCGAGCAGGGCATCGAGTGGCTGCACGTGCCCTTCCGCGGCGGTGCGGACAACATCCAGGCGGTGCTCTCGGGCCAGACGCAGGCAAACGCCGATTCCACCGGCTGGGCGCCGCTGGTCGAGGCCGGGCAGCTTCGCCTGCTGGTCACCTGGGGCGAGGAGCGCGCGCGCCGCTTCCCGGACGTCCCGACGCTGAAGGAAGTCGGGATCGACATCGTCTCGGCCTCGCCCTACGGCCTGGCCGGCCCGAAGGGCATGGACCCGGGCGTGGTGAAGGTGCTGCACGACGCCTTCAAGACCGCCCTGTTCGACCCGGCCCATGCCGAGGTGCTCGCCCGATACGACATGCCGCGGATCTACAAGGACACCGCGGACTACACCTCCTTCGTCGGGCAGGTCATGGAGGAGGAAGGAGCGATGATCCGGCGGCTGAACCTCCGGATCAACTGATGGCGCGCCGGAGAGGGGCGGCGCCCCTCTCCGGGCCTCAAAAGGGCCGACCGGCCTTTGGAAGCCGGGACTCAGCCGCCACCGGGCAGGTCGACCTTGCCCGTATGGAGTTGCAGGCGGGAGAATTCCGGGGCTTCCTGGCCGGCATCGCGGAAGGCCTGCTTCAGCGCGGCGATGTTGGGCGCGAGGATGGTCTCCCGGTTGGCACTGACCCAGTCGCGCGACTGCTGCGGCATGGTCAGCGAGCCCTGGAAGCGCGGCATCACCCAGCGCGCGAAGAGCTCGAAGGACCGCCAGGTCGCCTCGCGGTCCGCCCATTCATGTGCGCGGAACAGGATGCCGCCGGTGCCGCCATCGGTGAAGGACAGCAGCCGCTCGATGCCCGCCGCGATGGTGTCGGGGGAACCCACCAGCGTCGAGCCCTGCGCCAGCCCGTCGCGCAGGGGGTCCTCGGAGCGCATGGGCGGGCGGCCGAGCGTCTCGGAGAAATAGGTCAGCGTCTCCAGCGCCTCGCCGTGGCGCACCTCGCGCAACGCCCGCTCGTCGTCCTCGGCGCAATGCATGTTCACCACCAGGCGCCAGTTGCGGCGGTCCATGGTCTTGCCGTGCTTCGCCGCCTCGGCCTCGGCCATGCGCCACTGCTCGGCGAGCATCTTCGGCCCGCCATGCAGCCCCGCCCCGAGGGAGAGCAGCCCGACGCCATGCCGGCCCGCCGCCAGCGCGCCCGAGGGCGTGGTCGAGGATGCCACCGAGATCGGGAAGCACGGATCGGTATAGGGCGCCAGGTGCAGCCGCGCCTCGCGCAGCGTGAACCAGTCGGTCTGCATCGTGACCGGCTCCCCGCAGGCGAGGAGCCGCATGATGGCGGTCAGCGATTCGTTCATCCGCCGCCGCTGGTCGGCCGGATCGATGCCCATCATGTAGGCGTCCGAGACCAGCGCACCCGGCCCGCAGCCGAGGATGACGCGCCCCTTGGTCATGTGGTCGAGCTGCACGAAACGCTGCGCGACCAGCAGCGGGTGATGGTAGGGCAGGCTGGTGACGCCGGTCGCGAGCGTGATGTGCCGGGTCTTCTCGGCCAGCGCGCCGATCATGATCTCCGGGTTCGCGATGAGTTCCCAGCCGGCGGAATGATGCTCGCCGATCCAGGCCTCGTCGTAGCCGAGGGAATCCAGCCACTGGACCAGCGCCATGTCCCGGTCCATCGCGAGGGTCGGATTGTCCCCGACGCGATGGAAGGGCGCGAGGAAGATGCCGAACTTCATCCGTCGGGGGGCCATGGAGGTTTCCTTGCTGCTGTCGTGGGACGGAAGGCCCGCCGCGCGCCTCACATCGAGGGCGGGTCGCCGGCGAGGAATTCCTCGCCGCCGTAGTCGGCCTCGATCGGGATGCGGAGAATGCGGCCCTCCGGCGCGTCGCGCTGGATCGGCTGCACGGTGACGACGGGCTTCGCGCGCGCGGCGGCGAAGGCCTCGGCGACGGAATTGCTGCGCGCGAGCTTGGTGAGGTTCATCCGCGTCGGGAACACCACCTTGCGCGTGCCGGCCTCGGCGGCGGCGAGGGCGTCGCGCGGGCGGATCCAGACGCTGTCCACCGCTTCGCCGCCGTCATGCACCGCGTCCTGGCCGGCCGGCGCGGCGGCGAGGAAGAAATGCGTGTCGAAGCGCTTGGGCACCGGAATGGGCGTGATCCAGTGCGCGAAATGCGCGAGCGCGCCGGTATCGGGCATCAGTCCGCGCGCGGCGAGCATGGCGGCGAACTCGCCCTCGGCCGGCCGCGGCGCTCCCGGGCTCGCGAGCAGAACGCCGCATTCCTCCCAGGTCTCGCGGATGGCGGCGACGCGGAAGGCGCCCTGCGCGTCGCCGCCCGCGAGCACCTGGTCGGCAGCCTCCACCCGGCCGCCCGGGAAGACCAGAGCACCGGAGGCGAAATCGATCCGGTGATGGCGCACCACCATGAAGACCTCGAGCCCGTCCGCGCCGTCGCGCAGCAGCAGGACGGTGGAGGCCGGACGGGCGGGAACAGGGCTGGACATGCCCGCATTGCAGCGCGCCGGCGGCCCTTCGGCAAGGCGCGTTGACGGGGCCGGAGGCGCGCAGCAGGCTTGCGGCCGGAACACGGGAGGAAAGGCATGGTGCAGCTCGCCCGCTGGGCGCGGGAATGGCCGGACAAGGTTGCGGCCCATTTTCCGGACCTCGGGTGCGGCGTCACCTATGGCGGGCTCGATGCGCGCGCGAACCGGCTGGCGCAGTGGCTGATCGGTGCCGGCCTGCAGCCCGGCGATGGCATCGCCATGCTGATGGACAACCGGCCGGAGTTCCTCGAACTCGCCTTCGCCTGCCGGCGGGCGGGGCTCTACTACACGCCGCTCTCGGTCCACCTGCGGCCGCAGGAAGTGGCCTACATGCTCCAGGATGCGGCGGCGCGGCTGGTGGTCGTCTCGCCGGGGCTGGCGGAGCTCGCGGCGACGCTGCTGCGCGCGGGCACGATGGGCGGGCTGCCGCGCTTCGCGGTCGGCGAGGGCCTGCCGGGCTACGAGAGCCTCGAGGCCGCCCTGGCGCGGTTCCCGGAGCCTGCTGCGCTGCCGCAGCGGCCGGTCGGGCGGGAATTCCTCTATTCCTCCGGCACCACCGGCCTGCCCAAAGGCATCAAGCGCCCGCTCGTGCCGTGGGAGAACCGCGAGGCCCCCGAGTGGGACATGACGTGGAAGCCGCTCTACGGCTTCGGTCCGCAGACGGTCTATCTTTCGCCGGCGCCGCTCTACCACGCCGCCCCGCACACCTATGTGCGGCGGACGATCATGGAGGGCGGAACCGCCGTGATCATGGCGAAGTTCGACGCGCAGCGCGCACTGGAACTGATCGAACGCCACCGCGTCACCCACAGCCAATGGGTGCCGACGATGTTCGTGCGCCTGCTCGCCCTGCCCGAGGAGGTGCGCGCGCGCCACGACGTCTCCTCCCTGCGCTGCGCGATCCATGCCGCGGCCCCCTGCCCCGTCGCGGTGAAGCGGCGGATGATGGAATGGTGGGGGCCGATCATCTGGGAATACTACGCGGGGTCGGAAAGCATCGGGACCACCATCGTCTCCCCGCAGGACTGGCTGGCGCGGCCGGGCACGGTCGGGCGGCCGGTGAACGGGGTGAAGCTGCACATCTGCGACGACGAGGCCAACGAGCTGCCCGCGGGCGAGGTCGGCCGCATCTGCTTCGAGGGCGCGCCGCGCTTCGCCTACCACAACGCGCCGGAGAAGACGGAAGCAGCCTACAACGCCAAGGGCTGGGCCACGCTCGGCGACCTCGGCCGCGTCGACGAGGAGGGCTGGCTCTACCTCTCGGACCGGCGCGCGGACCTGATCCTTTCCGGCGGCGTGAACCTCTACCCGGCGGAGATCGAGGCCGCGCTGCTGCGCCATCCCGGCGTGGCGGAAGCCGCCGTCGTCGGCGTGCCGAACGAGGATTTCGGCGAGCAGGTCCACGCCGTCGTCATTCCGCGCGACCCGCGCGCCGACACGAAGGCGCTGCAGGCGCAACTGGATGCGCTGTGCCGCGAGCACCTCGCGGGGCCAAAGCGGCCCCGCTCCTGGGAATTCGCCGAGGAACTCCCGCGCAGCGAGGCCGGCAAGCTGCTGCGCAGGATCCTGAAGGAACGCTACCTCACCCCGTCCTGAGGCCGAGGCGATCGACGCGCTGGCGTTCCTGCTCGTAGGTCTCGAGCATGAAGCGCCCGTAGTCCGCGCTGTTGAGGTATTCCATCGGCATGTCGAGCCGCCGCAGCGTCGCGATGTGGGTCTGATCCTCGAGCGCCGCCTTGAACCCGTCATGCAGGGCGCGGACGATCTCCGGCGGCATGCCCGCGGGCCCGACCAGGCCGTAGGGCGAGGTGACCACCATCCCCTGGTAGCCCAGTTCCAGCAGCGTCGGCACGTTCGGCCAGCGTGGGGAACGGTCTCGCGACCACACGTTGAGGAAGCGCAGCTTGCCCTCGTCCACCAGCTGCCCGACGCCCGAACCCGTGGCCCCGGCTTCGATATGGCCGCCGAGCAGGTTCGGCGTCAGGTCGCCCTCGCCGCGGAAGGGCACGTGGGTGACCTCGATCTTCTCCCGGTCCGCGAGGTCCACCATCGTCAGGTGGGGCGTGCCGTTGGCGCCGGTGTTGCCGATGCGGAGCTCGCCCGGCCGGCGCTTCGCATCCGCCACCAGGTCCTGCCAGGTCCGGTAGGGGCTTTCCGTCCGGACGGTGACGGCGAAGAGGTAGCCGGTCAGGTGGATGATCGGCGTGAAGTCCTTCGTCACGTCATAGGGCATGCGCTGCATGTGCGGCAGGCGCAGCGCCGGCAGGCTCATCTGCCCGATCACATAGCCGTCGGGCCGCGCGCGCGCGATGTTCGCCGCCGGCAGCGTGCTGCCCGCGCCGGGGCGGTTCTCGATCAGCACGGTCTGGCCCATGTGGCGCGTCGCCGCATCGGCGAAGGCGCGCATCTGCACGTCCGTCGCACCACCCGGCGGGAAGCCGATCTGAATGGTGATCGGCTTGTTCGGGAACCGTTCCTGCGCGGCGGCGCCGCGCACGAAGGGCATGGCGAGCCCTGCCCCGAGCGCCATGCGGCGCGTGATCCCGTTCATGTCATGTCCTCCCGGTGAAGCGCGCCAGGGTCACAGCGTGCGCGCGATGATTTCCTTCATGATCTCGGAGCTGCCGCCATAGATGCGGCCGACGCGGGCATCGGCCCAGGCGCGTCCGATCTCGTATTCCGCCATGTAGCCGTAGCCGCCATGCATCTGCAGGCAGTCGTCGAGCAGGCGGTTCTGCATCTCGGTGCCCAGCAGCTTCGCCGCCGCGGCCATCTCGACCGACAGCCCGCCGTCCATGTGCAGCGCCAGGCAATGGTCGGCGAAGACCCGGAACATGGTGGCCTGGGCCTTGAGCTCGGCGAGCTTGAAGCGGTTGTGCTGGAAATCGAAGACCGTCTGGTTGAAGACCTTGCGCTCCTTCGCGTAGTCGATGGTCTTCTGCAGCATCGCCTCCATCGAGGCGGCGGCGCGCACGGCGATCACCAGCCGTTCCTGCGGCAGGTTGCGGATGAGGTAGGAGAAGCCGGCATTCTCCTCGCCGAGCAGGTTCTCCGCCGGCACACGGACATCGTCGAAGAAAAGTTCCGAGGTGTCGGCGGCGTGCATGCCGATCTTCTCGAGGTTGCGGCCCTTGGTGAATCCCCTGGTGCCCTCCTCGACGCAGATCAGGCTGATGCCCTTGCGGCCGGCGCCGGGATCGGTCTTGCAGACGACAATCACCAGGCCGCAGTTCTGCCCGTTGCTGATGAAGGTCTTGGATCCGTTGATCACCCAGTCCGAGCCCTCGCGCTTCGCCGTGGTGCGCACGGCCTTGAGGTCGGAGCCCATGCCCGGCTCGGTCATGGCGATGGCGGTGATCATCTCGCCCCTGGCCATGCGCGGCAGCCATTCGCGCTTCTTCTCCGGCCGCGCGAGGTCCTCGACGTAGGGCACCACGATGTCCGAGTGCAGCGGGAAGCCGATGCCCGAGGCGTTGGTCCGCGCGATCTCCTCGATGATCACTGCGGAATAGCCGAAATCCGCACCCGCGCCGCCGTATTCCTCCGCCATCATGGGGCAGAGCAGGCCCTCGGCGCCGGCCTTCAGCCAGACCTCCCGCGGCACGATCTCCGCCCGTTCCCAGTCGCGGTGGTAGGGGACGATCTCGCGTTCGAAGAAGCGCCGCACCTGGGTGCGGAACATCTCATGGTCGGCCGTGAGGACGCTGCGCGCGCCGGCCGCGCCCGGGGTGGCGGTATCCATGGACGGTTCCTCTACGAATTGCCGCGAACCTAGAGCAGATCCCGATCAGGTGGAATCACCCGATCGGGTGAAGATGCTCGCAGAAACAACGGGCTGGAGCATGTTCCGATCTGTCGGAACCGGCACCGGCCCGCACCCCCCGCCGGCCACCCATCCAGGATACTGTCGTTGGGTGGCCCGGTGGGGGTGCGGGCCGGTGCCGTCCGGTCGAAAAGAGCTCCAGCCAGGCGCCCGCAAGGCTGTCAGCCGCCACCATGCAGGGCGGCGATCTCCTCCGGAGAGAAGCCCCATTCGGCGAGGGCCGCCTCCCCGCCCGCCCCACGCAGGGGCGCCTGCCCGGGCTCGGCAGCCGCGGTGCGGGAGAAGCGCGGGCTTGGCGCCGGCTGCATGCCGTCGCCACGGGTGAGGAACGTCCCGCGTGCAGCATTGTGCGGATGCCGCGGCGCTTCCTCCAGGTCGAGCACGGGTGCGACGCAGGCATCCGTGCCCTCGAAGACCTTCGCCCAGTGGTCGCGCGCCTCGCGGCGGAAGACCCCGGCGAACTCGGCCTTGATCGCGGGCCAGCGCGCGGGATCGGTGCGGTCCGCGAAGCGCGCGGCATCGAGGCCGAGACCCTTCAACAGGAGAGCGAAGAACTGCGGCTCCAGAGCGCCCACCGCGACGTATTTCCCGTCCGCGCATTCATAGGTGTCGTAGTAGGGGCAGGCGCCGTCGAGCAGGTTGCTCTCCCGCGCGTTCTTCCAGCGCCCCTGGGCGAGCTGCCCGAAGAAGGCGCCCATCAGCGTGGCGGAGCCGTCGGTCATCGCGGCATCCACCACCTGGCCCTGGCCGCTGCGGCCCGCCTCGAACAACGCGGCGGCGATGCCATAGGCGAGCAGCATCCCGCCGCCGCCGAAATCGCCGACGAGGTTCAGCGGCGGCACCGGCCGCTCGCCCGCCCGCCCCATCGACCACAGCGCGCCGGTCAGGGCGATGTAGGTGATGTCATGGCCCGCCACCTGCGCGAGCGGCCCTTCCTGGCCCCATCCCGTCATGCGCCCGTAGACCAGCCGCGGGTTGCGGCTCAGGCAGGTCTCGGGGCCCAGGCCGAGGCGTTCCATGACGCCCGGGCGGAAGCCCTCGACCAGGACATCCGCACGCTCGACCAGGCGCAGCACCGCCCCGACGACTGCCGGCTGCTTGAGGTCGAGCGCCAGGCTGCGCCGGCCGCGCCCGAGCACGTCCGCCGGATCGCCCGGCGGTCCCTCGGGCCGATCGATCCGCAGCACCTCGGCCCCGAGATCGGCCAGCATCATGCAGCAGAAGGGGCCGGGCCCGATGCCGGCGACCTCGAGCACGCGGACGCCGTGCAGGGGGCCCGGCACGGGTCAGCGCCCCTCGAACTTCGGCGGACGCTTCTCGCGGAAGGCGGCCACGCCCTCGACGAAGTCCGCCGAGTTGCGGATCGCGGCCATGCGCTGGCCATGGATCGCCATCTGCTCGGACGGGCCGCGGGGGATGATGTCCTCGGTCACCATGCGCTTGATCTCCCACAGCACCATCGGCGCCATGCCGCACAGCTCGAGCGCCCATTCCTTCGCCTTGGCGAGCGCCTCGCCCTCCGGCACCACCTCGTTCACCAGGCCGACGCGCTCGGCGCGCTGCGCGTCGATGGTGCGGCAGAGCAGCGCGATCTCCATCGCGATCTTGTGCGGGATGCGGCTGACGAGCCCCGCGATCATGCCGCCCGTCAGGCCGAGCTTGGCTTCCGGGTAGTAGAACTTCGCCGTCGATCCGCAGACCATCAGGTCGCACATCATCGCGAGCACGATGCCGCCGCCGACGCACCAGCCCTCGACCGCGCAGATCACCGGCTTGAGCGGCTTGAAGCCGACGGTCGGAATGGCGCGCCACAGCTCCGGCGGGTCCGAGACATCGGCGCCGAAGGTGAAGGCGCGGGTGCCGGTCGCGGTGATGATGGCGCAGCGCAGGTCGTCGCGGCGCTCGAATTCCTTCATCACCACCTGAAGCTGCTCCGCCATCGGCTTGCTGATCGCATTGCCCTTGGACGGGTTGTTCAGCGCCACGATGCGGATCGGACCCTCGTCCGTGACAGTCACCAGTTCCACGTCAGTTCACCCTTGCTCCAGTGCGGCGCACGATTGCGCCAAAGATTTCTCGGTCCCGCCGAAGGCGGTTGGCGAAGGCTTCCCCGGTCTCATAGGCCGGGCGGAGGCCGCCCACGGCCAATGCGCGCGTGACCGCCTCCGGCTTCAGCGCCTGTTCCAGCGTCGTCGCGATGCGCCGGACGATGGCCGGCGGCGTGCCGGCCGGCGCGGCGACGCCGAACCACGACATCGCCCCACGCTCGGCGAGGCCCAGTTCCATCAGCGTCGGAACGTTCGGGAATTCCGGGCTGCGCTGCTCGCCATAGGTCGCGAGCGCGATCAGCCGTCCGTCGCGCACCGCGGGCAGCGCCACGGGATCGCAGATGATCTGCACGCGCCCCGCCAGCAGATCGGTCAGCGACGGCCCCGACCCGCGATAGGGCACGTGTTCCAGCCGCAGCCCGGCGGCATCGCCGAACATCTCGCACTGCATCTGCGTGATGGTGCCGTTGCCGGCCGAACCGAAGCGCACCTCGCCCGGATGGGCCCGCGCATAGGCGAGGAATTCCTGCATGTTTTTCGCCGGCACCGACGGGCTCATCACCACGAAGGCGTCCGAGGCGGCGACGCGCGCGATTGGCGTGAAGTCGCGATCGACGTCGTAGGGCAGCCGCATCATGTGCGGGCTGATGGTGAAGATCGCGGTCGGGAACAGCAGCACGGTGTAGCCGTCCGGCCTCGCCCGCGCGACCATGTCGGCGCCGATCGACCCGCCGGCACCGCCGCGGTTCTCGACCACCACGGGCTGGCCGAGCACCTTGCCCCATTCGAGCGCGAGCGGCCGCCCCACGGTGTCGGTGCTGCCGCCGGGCGGATAGGGCACGACGAGCGTCACGGGCCGGTCGGGCCAGGCCGCCTCGGCGCGGGCCACCACCGGCGCCATCAGGGTCGCGCCGAGCAGCCGGCGCGGGACCGAAACCGTCATGCCTGGACCTCCTCCGTCAGCGTCGCGCGGGCATCCACCGCAATCACCCCCTGCCCCGCCGCGCGCAGGATCAGCGGATTGACGTCGAGTTCGATGAGCCGCGGCCCGAGATCGGCCACGAGCCAGGACAGGCGCGCGAGCGCCTCGGCCGCCGACGCGAGATCGGCCGCCGGCCGGCCCCGCAGGCCATGCAGCAGCGGCGCGACGCGCAGACCCTCGATCACGGCGCGCGCCCCGGCCGGTGAGATCGGCGCCGGCACGGTGCGCACATCCTGGAGGAATTCCACCAGCACTCCGCCGGCCCCCACCAGCACCATCGGGCCGAATTGCGGATCATTGGTCGCGCCGAGAAAGAGCTCGGCCTCCCCGCGCGCCATCTCCTGCACGACGCAGCCTTCGGCCCCACCCGGCGCCGCGGCGTCCAGCGCCGCGGTCACGGCGGCGAAGGCTTCGTGCACCGCCGCCTCGTCCGCCAGGTTGAGGC
>JAFADX010000183.1 GCA_023424475.1 Pseudomonadota bacterium | reverse complement strand
GACCTGCGCGGGCCGATGGCCGACATGGCGGCGAGCGCCGTCGCCGCCATCCCCGCCGTGCGCGCCGCCCTGCTCGACTTCCAGCGCGCCTTCGGCCGCGAGCGCGGCGCCGTGCTCGACGGGCGGGACATCGGCACCGTCGTCTTCCCCGAGGCACGGGTGAAGCTCTATGTCACCGCCAGCGTCGAGGAGCGCGCCCGCCGCCGCTTCCTCGAACTCCAGGGCCGCGGCGTCGCCGCCGACCGCAGCCAGGTCGAAGCCGAAATCCGCGACCGCGACGCCCAGGACGCCAACCGCCCCGTCGCGCCGCTGAAGCCGGCGGCGGACGCGATGCTGCTCGACACCACCGGCCTCGACGCGGAGGCCGCCTTCGCGGCAGCGCTGGACCTGGTGCGCGGCAGGCTCGGCTGACGGAAGGCGGGGGGGGGGCCGCCCCGCCGGCCGAGGGATGGCGGGCGCGGCGGGTGTCCCGGGACCGCGCCCTCCCCGCCGGAGCCATCGGGGCGGCGGCCCCGGCTGCAGGATCGGCGAAGCAGGTTCCGGCACGTTCCGAGTGATGAAGGCCGCCGGATCGTCCGGCCTGCCGTCCGCTCGATGGTTCGCCAACCGACAGCGGATCGATGGGTCTTCGGAACATCTTAAGAGGCGCGCGCCTTTCTGGGTCAACCGCCAGCAGGTTTCGGAGCGACTGTCCCTGGTTCGGGCGCAGCTGCCGCCCGCCGTCATCCCGCAGATGGCCCCGGTCTCCTCCATCATGGGTGAGATCATGCTGGTGGCGATGTCCACCGACGGCCGCGCCAGTCCGATGGAGTTGCGCGAGCAGGCGGACTGGGTGGTGCGGCCGCGGCTGCTGACCATCCCGGGCGTCAGCCAGGTGATCCCGATCGGCGGTGAGGCCCGCTGCGACCGACTATCCGCGCCCGCCAAGTCGGCGCTGCCGTGCCCGTATTTCGCCGTCGGGGAGCCAGACAGTCGCATCCTCGCTCCAGGCGACAAGCGCCGCGCGCAATACGACCGAATCTGCGGTGCGATGGCGATGGACCTCATCGAACGCCCAGAGCACGCCGTGAACCTCGATGGCTGTGCCAGCCGCTGCGCGCAACCGGCCGTCGCCGGTGAGCAGGATGCAGTCCTGCGTCGTCTCAGCCAGGGCCCAGGCGGAGCAGTCATAGATCCGCATCGACCGCCTGCGGCCCCTTCAGTTCCGCTTCGACATGGGCCACTGGCTCGCGCAATAGATCGGCCGCCTTTGGCAGCGCGATCAGCTTCTCTGCGACCGCCCGCATGCAGAGCCGCCGAAGCCGGCGCGGTTTCTCGCGCATGCCGCGCTCGTCCACCGGTTCGAGTTCCTCCGGCTCCTGCGAACGCCAGCTGCGCGCCACGCTCTGGAACGCGTAGGTCAGGCTTGCCTGCCGGTGGCGTAGCGCTTGATGGTGCCGACCGGAAGGAGAGACAGGTTGTGAGAGAGAAGAATGGAGCGGCGGTGGGAACCGGGAACTGAAATTCTCTGGCGCAATGGGCGGGCTGCCGGTGCGAGTTCCGAGCCCGCCGCATGCCTTCGAACGCGTGCAATGTTCATCTGATACGACGGCATCGACATGCCGCAGAAGTATGCATCACCGCTTCGGATCGTAATGCTCAGCCGCGCAGGACGCGATCGACACATCGGGTCATCCATCCAAACCCGATCCGCTCCTGCTCAAGTCGCAAGCTGTTTTTAATGCGGTTGTGCCGAAGATCATCGAATAACGCGGACTCGTCAGCTGTCAAATGCGTTAGCTCGTGGCGCACGGGAGCTGATTCCGTATCCCAATGCGCCGCATGGGCGTCCAGAGTCTCCCTGTCCATCAAGAAGGAAGAAACGTGCACGAAGTGCCTTCGTAGCTGATCAAGAATAGCAAATCCATGTGTGTCGATATCACCCCAGTAGTGCATGCTGCAGCGGGCCAGCCACGTCGCGCGTCTCAACCCCTCCCATCCGTAGCCAGACCCGAAAATGACGATGCTATCGGCGATGGCGGGAAAGGCCAGGAAGTTGGTCTCGTTCTCCGTCACGAAGACCCGGCGGATCGGGCGGTCGAGCTGCGCGAAATTCTCCGCGTCCAGGGAGAGATCGGCCTGCCTTGTGCCCGGCAGGATCCCAAGGCGATCGTCCAGGACGCGGAATCGGATGCGCAGCGGCTTGGTGAGAAACCCGTAGCGCGCCTCGAAGCCGCTGCCCGCCACCCTGGCTTCCGGCGGCAAGGCCAGATCGAGCAGTTCGGAGAGCACGCCGCGATGCGCCTCAATGAACTTGCTATGCACGCCATCGACATCGACCTGCCGCAAATAAAGGCCGGGGCGCGGATGCCGCATCGCCCAGCGTACCACGGCGAGCAGCCGTGGCCATTGCTCGGCTAGGTCGAGCGCTCGCAGCGGACGGTTCGCGAGCCACGGCAGGAGAGCGGGGCATTCGCACCGCGTCAGTGTGACGAGCTGTCCGATGGTCGCCGCATCGTGCTTCCTGCCGATGAGGGCGAGCGCAGCCTCGGGCGTATCGATCCAGATCTCCTGCGGCAAGCGCTGCGTGCCGTGGACACGGTGGCGGGCATCCCGCCAAACGATGCGGAGCCCCGGGATGGCGCCGATTTCAGACACCCATTGCCGCACGGCGTCGAAGCGGTCCGTTAGCTCCGACACCTCAGGGCCCTTCAGCCTCAGGCGCCGCGGCAATCCCGCTTCACCGGTGACTAGCGCGCGCGCCAGATCCCCTCGGTCCCACAGCCGGGCGATCTGGGCCTTCACCTCACGCGATGTGGTCCAGCTCATTGGCGCTGCCCGTCAAGTTCTGCATGGCCGCGTCGCGTGCAGCCTTGTGCGCGCGGTACTCCTCGATGGACAGGTTGCGCAACTTCGAGGCCTGGCCACCCTCGTTGTGGGCGAAGCCGACATTCGCCACAAAAGGCTCGATGATGTGGATCTTCTGCAGCGGCGTGACGATGAGAAGCTGCAGATTGAGCTGCTGGAACAGCCTGAGGCCGTATTCGGCGGATTCGTCGGAGCCGCGGCCGAAGGCTTCGTCGATCAGCACGAAGTGGAAGGAGCGCGATCGGGTCACGTTCCATTCCAGCCCGAACTGATAGGCCAGGCTGGCGGCCAGTATGGTATAGGCCAGCTTCTCCTTCTGTCCGCCGGATTTGCCGCCGGAATCGGAATAGTGCTCGAACTCGGCATCGTCGGCACGCCACCGCTCGCTCGCAGCGAAGCCGTACCAGTTGCGGACATCGGTGACCTTGGCCGTCCAGCGCCGGTCTAGCTCCGTCAGGCCCTCCCGTCCCCGGAAGCGATCAATGATCGACTTCACCTGGAGAAACTTGGCTTCCGAATACTGGGCGTCTTCCGATCCGGTGACTGCGCCTTCCGTGCAGGCGCGCAGCTCCGCGTGGAAATCACGGATCTCCGCATCGCGGGTCGGGTCGGGCTCCAGCGCGATGTAGCGGCCCGTATTGTAGTCGATCTGGACCAGCGATTCGTTGATACGGCCGACCCGCTCGCGGATCGTCTCCCGCTCGCGCGTGAGCTGCGCGTGGAAATTGGCGATCTCGTTAATCGTGTTGACGTTGAGCAGCTCCTTGAAGCGCGCCTCGAAGCGCGGCAGGTCATCGACGCACAGCCGGTCCAGCAGCGCCCCGTATTCGGCAGAAGCGGCGAGGTCAGCGTCGATCTCCGCCGTCTCGGCCTTGAACTCCTGGCGGAAGTCCATCATGGCCTTGATGATCCGGTCCTTGAGACGGCCCAGGGCCTTGTCCTCGGCGTCGATCCTGGCCTGCAGGCGGGCGCGGACATCCTGTTCGCGATTGTCGCAGGATTCGACGGTCAGCTGATGCTCGCCCAGGGCCTCGGCGCACAAGCCCTCCAGGCGTTGGACAAGGTCCGCCGCGACCGGCGCCGCCTGCACCAGATCCCAGGCCTGCTGCCGCGCGGCCTTGGCGTCGCTTTCTCGTTGCTCGACCTTGGATCGCTCGTGTCGCGCCGCCGTCTGCTTCTCGACCGTAGCGTCGCGCGCCGCGGCCGCTTCCGTCAAGCGTTCACCGAGTTGCCGCAGGATGTCGGAGCCTGAGGCGATCTGCCGGCGTTCCTGATCCAGGGACGCAATGCGGCGCTCGAGATCCTGCCAGTCGAGATCCTCGAAGAGATCAAATTCCTCGAGCCTGTTCAGCGATGCCAGCTGTTTGCGAAGAGCGCCCTGCTCGGCGCTCGCCTTGCCAAGGCGATCCCCGATTGAGCCAAGTTCGGATTCGAGCGCGTGCCGCTTGGCTTCGAGGGCCGCGATCTTGTCGGCATTGGTCCAGCCAAGCACGTAGCGGCTGCGGTCGTCGATGCGATGCCGATCGTCCTTCTCGTGGCGCCCATTCGGATCCTTGATCTGCCCGGCGCGCGTGATGGCGCGCGGCTCCCGCCGGAACTCCTCCTGCGTGACGCAGCATGCGACGTCGAAGCGGCGCGTCAGCTCCGCGTCGAGCCAATCGTGGAAGTCTGATTCTGGCCGGATCTCAAGCTTGCGGAGCAGGGATTGCGGACGCCGCGCAGCCTGCACCGTGGCGCGGGGCTGGCGGACATGGAAATAGACCAGCCGGCCCCGCAACTGGTTGCGGTCCACCCAATCGGCGACGGCCGCGTAGTGCGCGTCGGGCACCAGGAGGGAGAGGCCGAAACCGCGGAGCAGGCGTTCGGCGGCACCCTCCCATTCCCGCTCCGTTTCGCGCATGCGGATCAGTTCGCCCGCGAAGGGCATGCTGTCTTCCGGCAGTCCCAGGGCAGCGCAGAGCTCTCCGCGGATGTGGATCTGGTGGCTGTCGATGTTGCTGCGCCGACGCTTCAGGCTCTCGATCTCGGCCTGTAGCGCCGCATGGTCCTGCTTTCCCTGGCGCAGCGTGACGCCGTCCTCGGTGATCCGGTTCTGGAGATCGGCATCGCGTCCCTGCATGTCTTCGCGCAGTGCCGACAGACGATGGCGCTGCAGCACGAAGGCCTCGGCATCGGTGGCTGCCGTCTCGCCAAGTCCCGCGACCAGCTCGCCATAGCGCCTCGCCTTGATCTCGCGCCGGCTTCGTACTTCCTGCGTGCGCTCGATCTCCGTCGCCAGCTGCCTGAGACGGTCGCCGCCATTGTCGCGGATCGCCTGCTCCAGCGCCTTCACGGCCGCATCCTCGCTGCGCTGCCGCAATTCGAGGGACTGCACCGCACCATTCTGCTTCGCCCATTCCAGCGCGATGCGTTCCAGCCGCCGGTCCAGCAAGGCCAGCTTCACCTCCGCGAAATGGCCACGCAAGGCGTCGCGGCATCGGCGCAAGGTGTCGATCTCCTGACCCAAGGCGGTCCATTGATCGCAATCAGCCACGAGGGGCGTCAGCAGATCGACCTGCCGCTTCGCCTTCAGCACCGCCTGGTGGGCGCGGTTGAGGTCGTCGAAATGCGCGATCAGCGCGTCGATGCGCGGGGTCACGTCGAAGGGCTCGAGCATGTGGCTGCGCACGAACTCAGTCAGATTGCCGACCGACTTCATCGACACGGTCTGATGGAACAATTCCAGGGCCTGTTCGCTCACGATCCCGAAGCGCCGCCGGAACCAAGCGCCGTAGCGGGGGAAGCTGTCCTCGATCTGTGCGCCTTGCCCCCGCAATCGCTTGCGGAGCTGCGCGATATCCGGCCCGAAACCTCTGAAATGCGTCTCGATGGACGCGTCCTGCTCGAAGCCGACGAAGATGCGTGCCGGCTGTCCCTGTGCATCCTTGAGCCAGAACACCTGCGCCAGCGTCACCGTCTGGTCGTAGCCGGCATTGTGGAAGACGCCGAGGATGACCGAGTGGCTGTTGCGGTCGCGCAGGCTGACCGGCTTCGCGGCGCCGGTGGCATCGTTGCGTTCGGATTTGTAGTGGCCAAGGACATAGGAGCGCAGCGTGCGCTCCTTGCTGTCGGCGCCAGCTGCTTTATTGTAGGCGATACGGTGCGCCGGAACCAGCAGGGTCGTGACTGCATCCACCAGTGTGGATTTCCCTGAGCCGATATCGCCCGTCAGCAGGCCGTTGCGGCCATCCAGCCGCAGCGTCCAGACGCGCCCGTGGAACGTGCCCCAGTTCAGCACCTCCAATCGCCGCAGGCGGAAGCCTGCCAGGTCGCTGCCGGCAGCGAAATCCAGCAGGGGCAGCATGTCATCGGCCATCGGCTGCCTCCTCGCCGTTCACCAGCTGCGCCTGGTAGGCCGCCAGCCGCTGGTCGAAATCAGCCAGCCATTGCGCGTCGACGAAGGCTTTGAGGATCCGCCGGACCTCGAAGCTGGTGGGCTCGGCTTCCCATCCGTTGACCGGCTTGAGGCGACGCAGGAAGCCGAGCTCGACGAGCCTGTTGATGTGCGTCTCGATCTGGCCGACCAACTTGACCTCATTGCTGCCCGCCGGCAGGAAGACGCGGATCAGGTCAACGATGGCCTCTCGCGTCAGCACCAGGCGCGTCTCCCCGGCGGCCGCATCGAATTCAGCGAGCTTCCGGCGCAGCAGCGCCAGGAGCAGACTGACCGGGAAGGACAGCGGCCGGCGCGCGATGAGGCGGGGCGGCCGCGGCGCACCATCCTCCTCCTCCGGGTCCGGCATGCTGCGCAGGAAGGCATGGCCTTCGGCTTCATCCAGGACGAGATCGAGCCGCAGCACGGCCATGTAGTCCCGCACGCGCGCCTGCAGGTCGAGCAGCGCCGCCCAGACGCGCTCATCGTCTTCGCGGTAGACGACGCCCTTCAGCAGCGTGATGGCGAGCACTGGCAGGTCGGGCCGGTTTCGAGCCCTCTCCTGGGTCGCTGGCGAATCGCCGATCATGCCCCCCGCTCGAAAATGATGCGCGGCAGGCGGGCGTGCCGGCGCACCGACTCGCCGCCCCTGTCCACGATTTCCCATGCGATCAGGTCTTCCGCGCTCTCGTCAACGATCGCGTGGAAGGTCTCCTCGCCGAGCTGGAGATAGGCGATCAGCTCGGCCAGTCCTTGCTGAAGCGGGTGGCGTTCGATCAGCTCGCCGAGCGAGATGCGCGGACCCGACTGAAGCGCCCGGCGCAGCTGCGATATCAGCCGCGCCTTGTCCACCACGACCTGATCATAGAGCGCGGAGGGATCCACCTCCGTCTCGTCCGTCGCGACCAAGATGTCGGTGATGGCCGCCTTGTCGGCGGCGGCGTGCAGGGGGCGCTCCATCGCCAGCTCGATGGAAGCCGCCGAATCCGAGATCACCGTCATATCGCCGGGTGGCGGGTCGGCACGAAGGGCGAGTGCCCGACTCTCGATGCTTCGCAGGATCTCGATGATCCGGCGGTTCTCGAGCCAGGCTTGGTCATCAAGGAAACGCCGAAGCTGTTGCGATAGCCTGGCGACCGTCCGCTGGGCATGCTCGCCGGCTTCTAGCCAGTCGTGATGGACGCGTCGCAGGCGGGCGTCCGGCTGAAGTGTCGCAACCGGCGGCAGGGCCAACACGCGATCAAGCAGTACGGTCAGCTCTTCCTGACGCCGCGTGGACATGAGGAAATCCCAGAATGCCCGGAAGCTCCGGCCCTGATCGGAATCGGCGATGGCGTCGCGCTCGCCCATGACCTCTTCGAGGAGGTCACCCTTGGCACCGCCCCACAACGCAATGCGCTCGCGAACTTTGCGATCGAGCTGTCGAAAATTGTGCTCGACCTCCCGAAAGTCCCCCAGAAGGTCACGTGCCAATTGTACAAACTGCTGGAAGCGGTCTTTCAATGCCGTGTCGTCGAGCAGCTGCATATGGCCGGCCTTTACCTGCTCGATCTCGCGGTCGATTTCCTGTCGCCGTCTGCCGAGTTCAGCCAGCCGCTTGATGGGATCGGCTTCGGCACCTTCGCTCATCTGTTTCAACAGTTCGAACAGCGTCAGCAAACGCGATTCGGTGCCGATGAAGCTTCGTTCGGAAAGCTGGCTTAGCCAGTTGATTGCTTTCTCCGTGGCAGGGGTCAAATCGAACTGCGGATCGTCGGTCCCCGGCCGATAGAACTTTCGGAGCCAGGCCTTGTCGTGGTCCGCCCACTCATTGAGATACTCCATGGCGGGCTTCGGAAATTTGTCCTGACCTAGGTGCTGACGCAGGGCGAAAAGTTCATCTTCCAGCGCCTCAACCAAATCAGCGGCGGCCATGACACGGACGTTGGGCGCTATGAAGACTCGATACAGAAAGCTCGCGACCAATGGAGCGTGATCAGACCGCAGCAGTCGCCATGCAGGATGGAAGCTGCGCAGAGCATCCAGAGTTGGATAGTCAAGGGTCATTTCAAGTAAACATTACACTCTCCTTTCCACAGAGCAACGAAATAGAGGTGTGGTGCGCTGGCCTTGCTCCTTTTAAGTGTCCCGGAACGTAGCTTCAGATGGGCCGAAGGAGGAAGTTCAGATGGCAGGACGCGCCAACGCTGTCGCGGCCAGTGCTTACTCCGAAAGGCCCTGCGCGATTTCCGACCGAATCGAGAGGGTTTTCGCGGACGGCGATGCCGACCGGTCAGGTGATGCTTCCCCGGCGTGCAATCTCGTAAGGGCCGGTGGGGCAGGTAGATGGCTGCCATTGTTGCTTCGACGGTCAGGGCAAGAGCGACAATCGCCTCAATCATCGGAGTTCAGATCGCGCCAACGCTTCAGCGTGCCGTCCCAGGAAGCCCCTACCACTGGATCTATGCTATCGGCCTCCGCCAAGGCCCAGGCCGACCAATCCGCCAGTGCCGCCGCTGCTTCACTATCCGGCCTGAGATCGAACCTCTGCTGGACTGCCTCCACATACCGCCGAATGCGCTCGGCCCTCTCCAATGCATCGGCACCATCGATCAACGACTGGATGCGCGCTTTCGCATTGGCTTCTCGCCGTGCAACGCGTTCCTTCTCCGCACGCTCGGCAGCCAGCTTGGCATCCCGAATGCGCGCAGCGCGCGCCTCCAGTTGATATCGGTGATGCCTCACGGCAGATGCGCGCGCATCCTCCTCGGCCCTCAGAAATAGGCTGCGGACGATTTCGGTGGTCTGACCCTCCAGTGGCACCTTGTCGTCACGCCACGTCCGGGTCGGGGGCTCCCGATCAGGGCTGTGGCCCGTGATGTCGAAGCGCAGGCGCTCCCCTTCCTGCCGGTTATAACCGCGCCCCCGATAAAAGGGGTCCCCGAACTTCTGACCTTCCACCGCGAAGAGGATGTAGAGCCAATGTCCTCCGATGCTGACGCTGAATTTCTCGCCCGCATGAGTGCTGCCGCTGACCTTGCAGCCAAGGCGCTCGAGGGCAAGGCACATCGTAGAAAGGATGCGAAGCCTTCGCTGCTGAATGGGCTTATCGAACTTCGGACCATAGTAGTCATAGGAGAAGCCCTTTGGATCGGCCTTCGCCCTTCGTTCTTCGTCTTGCCTCAGCAGCCGCGCCACGATGGGATGCGGCTGCGCCGATGGGCAGTGGAGGAAGTGGCTGCACCATAACAGGCTTCCCCGCCTGCTTCTTATTCCAGTAGCCGCGCGGCGGAACCGGCACGCCGGCCCTTCGGCACTGCTTCGCGAGGGCTACGTCCGATATTCCGCGGGCCTTTGCTGCGGAGCGCATGGGCTGAGACCAGACCAGCGTGTGCAACTCCTCACGAGTCATCAGATGCCTCTCCCGCATGACGCAATCCGCAACGAGCTCAGTGCACGGCATTCGAGCGGTTGGTGTCCAGCCCACTACAAGGCCGGGCTTCCGGCAAAGCGCTGCACGGGCTGATGCTGGCTATATCCCTGCCACGAGAGCATCCAGCTTTTGCGCCGCCTCATGAACAAGACGACGTGCCGCGATGACCTCCGCGATGGGCATTGTGGATGCTCGGCCCGCTGCGGTCAGAACGGCTGCCAGGATCTGCTCCGAATGCGCCATCAAGCCGATGAGGTGGTCAGCGCTTGGCTGGCTACGGCCCCAAAGCCAGGCCTTAACCGCACCCTCGCTGGCCCCACTCCACCGCATCAGTCGCTTCACGGCACCTCGCTCCCGACGAGCCTCGCGAAGCAGTGCTTCGGTCAGCAATGACGTCTGCGGTGGCTGTTCGTCCACGCCAACCTTTGATTTCGTATAGTTTTCCGCCCAATTCGGGCGGAGTTCTGCCCTTCTGCGTTCCCATCTGGCTGAAGTCCCTGCGCTAAGGTCGCAGCAGGGTGCGGCATCACCGCGGCTTCGCTGGTCCCTTGCACCACGGCTGGATAGTGACCGCCGGCCTGCCGGCGCTCGCGACGGGGAGCCTGCGTGTGAGGTCGTCCACGGGCACAAGCGATTCAGAGAGCGTCCGGCGGCACGCGGCCGAATACGTCCGGATGTCGACCGACCACCAGCGCTACTCCACCCAGAACCAGTCCGCGGCCATCCGGAAGTATGCCGAGGAGCGGGGTATTGAGATCGTCCGAACCTACGCCGACCATGGCAAGAGCGGCTTGAGCTTGGCTGGCCGGTCCGGCCTCAAGACCCTGATCGACGATGTCCGTGCCGGGCGGGCAGATTTTGACCTGATCTTGGTCTACGACGTGAGCCGGTGGGGACGGTTCCAGGACGCCGATGAAAGCGCGTTCTACGAGTACCAGTGCCGCAAGGCCGGTATCCAAGTCGAATATTGCATCGACGGGTTCGAGAATGACGGCAGCCCGGTCGCCACCATCGTCAAAGGCGTCAAGCGCGCCCTTGCCGGCGAGACCAGCCGCCTGCTTTCCGTCCGGGTCTTTGCCGGACAGGGCCGCCTGATCGAGCTTGGGTTCCGCCAAGGCGGCCCAGCGGGGTTCGGGTTGCGCCGCCATCTCCTGGATGGCGCTGGGAACCGTAAGGCACCGCTGGCCCGCGGTGAGCACAAGAGCCTTCAGACGGACCGGGTCATCCTCGTGCCTGGACCTTCCGTGGAAGTGGATGCGGTCCGCTGGATCTACCGCAGCTTCGTCGAGGATGGGCGCAGCGAGAACGAGATCGCTGCGTTGCTCAACGCCCAGGGCATCACCACAGATCTGGGGCATTCCTGGACGCGCGGCACCGTCCATCAGATCCTCATCAACGAGAAGTATGTCGGCGACAATGTCTGGAACCGCATCTCGTGCAAGCTGCAGGGGGCGCGGGTACGAAATCGCCGGGATATGTGGATCCGGCGGGACGGGGCCTTCGAGCCTCTCGTCGACCGGCTGCTGTTCGAGGCGGCGCAGATCATCATCCGCGAACGATCTCGACGTCTCACGGATGAGGAGATGCTTGAGCTCCTACGGTCCATCCTCGCAAACCGTGGCTACCTTTCGGGCTGGTCATCGATGAGGTCGAAGGTGCACCGTCCAGTTCGGCCTATCGGTCCCGCTTCGGAAGCCTTCTTCGCGCATACCAACTCGTCGGCTTCTCGCCGGACCGCGACTATCGGTATGTCGAGGTCAACCGGGCCTTGCGCAGGCTCCATCCGGAGATCGTCGCCCAGGCAATGGCGGGGATTAGGGATGTCGGAGGAGCCGTCGACCAGGATCCGGCTACAGACCTGCTAACAGTGAATGGCGAGTTCACGGTGTCCATCGTTCTCGCGCGCTGCCAAGAGGCGGCTTCGGGCACGGTGCGCTGGCACATCCGCCTCGACACGGGCCTCGCACCGGATATCACCGTCGCGGTCCGCATGGCGCCCGGCAATGCGAGCATTCGTGACTATTTCCTCCTGCCGCGCCGCGATGCGACGCTGCATCGGCTGCGCATCGGCGAAACGAACGACCTTCTGCTCGAGGCCTTCCGCTTCGACACATTGGAAGCGCTCGCCGATCTGGCGCGGCGCGTCAGTATCATGGAGGCTGCCTGATGCCTGCCCCCGCCGTCGCGAAAGTGCAATCCATCCCGATCGCGCAGATCGATGTGATCAATCCGCGAGCCCGGAACCGGAAGGTATTTCGGGAGGTGCTCGAAAGCATCGCGGCAGTCGGTCTGAAGCGCCCCATCACCGTCGCCTTGCGGCAAGGTCCGCAGGGCGTCCGGTACGACCTCGTCTGTGGCCAGGGACGCCTGGAAGCCTTCCGGGAACTCGGCCAGGTGGAGATCCCGGCCGTGGTGGTGGACGCCGAGACCGAGGACTGCCTCGTGATGAGCCTGGTCGAGAATGTGGCCCGGCGTCAGCATCAGGCCATCGACCTGCTGCACGACATCGACGGCATGCGCCGGCGCGGCCATTCAGATCCGGATATCGCCCGCAAGACCGGCCTGTCACTGGAGTATGTCCGCGGCGTTCTTCGGCTGCTCACAGGTGGCGAGACGCGGCTTCTAAGGGCGGTGGAGGCAGGGCAGATGCCCGTCAGCGTCGCCGTTGAGATCGCCGAGGCGGAAGACGCCAATGTCCAGCGCGTGCTGCACGAAGCCTATGAGAAGAAGCTGCTGCGGGGCCACAACCTGATGGCAGCAAAGCGCCTGATTGAGGTACGCCGGAGCCAGGGCCCTCGGGTCAAGGTGACCGAGCGTCGGAGACTGCGACCACTCTCGGTGGACTCCCTACTGCGGACCTACCGGCAAGACGTCGACAAGAAGCGCATGATCGTTCGCGATGCGACGAACACACGGGGCATGCTGTTGTTCGTCGTGGAGGCGCTGCGCGCCCTTCGCGCGGATGAGGGCTTCGTGAACCTGTTGCGCGCGGAGGGGCTCTATACGATGCCGGCGAAGCTGGCTGAACGCGTCGGCCCTGCGCCCGGGGAACCATGAGATGGCAGCCGAACACAAGCCGCCGCGGATCAAGAGCGCGTTCGAGGCGAACAGCATCCAGCTTCTTTTGGAGCGGATTCGCGCGCTGCGACCGGTTTCCGGAAAGATTCGGCGATCTGCCAAATATGCGCAGATCGCGGCTTCGATCGCTGAAGTAGGCCTGATTGAGCCCCCGATCGTGGTGCGTCATCCAACCGAAAAGGACGCCTACCTTCTTCTAGATGGACATCTCCCGATCGAGATCCTGCGGGACCGTGGCGCTGTCGATGTTCTCTGCCTTGTCGCGACCGATGATGAGGCCTTCACCTACAACAAGCGCATCAGCCGCCTCGCCGCGGTGCAGGAGCACCGCATGATCCTGCAGGCGGTCGATCGGAATGTTCCCGAGGAGCGACTGGCGCGTGCACTCAACATCGATATCAGCACGTTGCGTCAGAAGAAGCGCGCCCTTCAAGGCATCTGTCCTGAGGCGGTCGAGATCCTGAAGGACAAGCCGATCTCGCTCAGCGCATTCGCGATCCTTCGACGCATGATGCCGCTGCGGCAAATTGAGGCGGCCGAGATGATTGTCGGCATGAACAGATATTCGAAGGGCTATATCCAGGCCCTGTTGGTCGCGACACCGGAGGATCAGCTGGTGCCGGATGGTAAGCCGAAGGCGCCGAAGGCCCTGACGCGGGAGCAGGTGGTGCTGATGGAGCGCGAGACGGCGCGGCTGGACAGGGAGATCAAGGTCGCTGAGCAATCCTATGGTCCAGACCATCTGCGGATGGTCCTGGCGAGGACCTATCTGACGAAGCTGGTCGCAAACACGCGCGTGGAGCGCTGGCTTCAGCAACACCAGCCAGAGATGCTGACCGAGTTTCGCAAGCTGGTGGATGGCCAGACGGCTGTGGCGTAGTCGCAGATCGACTGGCCAATCCCGGCCGCCTTGACGGGGACCCGGACCCGAAAGCGCGGGGACCGCCGGAGACGCTGCACGAGGGGCAGATCGAGGGTGGTGGTGGGGATGGCGGCGAACCCGCTGGCGCCCACCAGGCCGGCCGCCATAGGGCCGGCCGCAGGGTTGGAGGCGGGTGCGGAGGTGACGGCGCCGCACCCGCCAGCCGGTTCACGGGATCCGCCGCTTCGCCACCTGCACTGCCAGTGGCGTCGCAGCGAGATCCACCGTCGATGCACTGACATTCCGCGCCGTTACCCGCACGCTGTTGTTCGACCACACATGGCAATCCAGCACGAAGGCGATGCTGCTGGTGTCGAGCGAGGCATCGGCATAGTCGCCCCGCCGCGCCCCCGGAACCGTCACGTCGACATTGGCCGTCCCACCGGCGGCCAGGCTCGGCAGGTCCCAGCTGGTCTCCAGCGCCAGCGTCCGAGTCCCGGCCGGCAGCGAGGGGCAGCCATAGAGGATCGCCGGTGCATCTTCCGGCAGGCCGTAGAGCCGAAGCGCCTGGAGATCGATCTGCCCATCGAAGCCGATGATGCCGATCTGCGCGAAGGCGACGCTCGGGCCTAGCCGGATGGTCTGCCGCCGGTTGAGCGAGCTGTCCTGCATCACCGCGCCGGCCTGCCAGCTCTTCGAGGCGACGATCCACTGCATGGTAGTCCCGGAGGCCAGCACGTCCTCGGGCTGATCCTCCCGGATGTTCCCCGCGCCGTCGAAACAGCGGACGCAGAGCCGCCCTCCATCGGCGCCATCCGCCAGCCAATGCGCCAGGGCGAATTCCTTGGCGTGCGTGGTCTGCACCACGAAGGCGACGCCGCGGTTGGCGTTCAACAGCAGCCCCCGCCCGGTTCCCACGATGCCGTCGAGACCGGCCCAGGACAGCCCGGCCATGGTGGTCTCGGTGGTGGTGGAGGTGGCGATGACGCAGGCGCCCTCCACCCCGATCTCGGTGTTGCTGTAGCGGAAGGCCGCCGCCCGCAGGTTCGGGATATTGGCCAGCAGCCGGGTCAGGCGCGACGCCGGCGCGCGGTGGCGGTTATAGACGGCATTGCCCGCCCGGCTGGCGGTCGCGGTGTAGTCGATGCCGACCTGGTAGGTATTGGACCAGGCGACCTCATACTCGCAGTCGGTCGCCGCGGCGGTGTGCCGGGCCGCGATCGGCGAGCAGGCCTCCATGCGCATCCCCCGGGCGATGATGGCGGTGCCGCTGGTCTCGTTCAGGAAGGGGATGGCGACGTTGGGGTCGAGCTGCCGCAGCTCGAAGTTTGGCCCGTCAAAGATGTGCCGGTTGTGGTTGTTGTAGGCCCCGGCCTGGCGCGAGAAGCGCACCCCATAGCGGTCCGTCGTCGCGTTGATGCCGGTGGCGCAGGCGAAGTGGCCGCCATAGTAGCGGATCGAGGTGTTCCAGGCCGTGGCGGTCGCGCAGTGGACGTCGAGACCGTAGCGGTTGTTCAGGATGCGCCCGAGGATCAGGGTGGTGTCCTCAAAGCCGCGGCCGTCGCCGAGCGTGCGAAGCCCGATGCAGAAGCCCGAGACCAGCCGTAGGTCGAGCAGCGAGGAATCCAGGTTGCGCGCGACGATGCCGATATCGGCCTCGCTGGCCCAGTCCGACTGGATCTGCCGGGTGACCTGAAGGTTGAGATAGAGCTTCTCGCCATTGCGGACGGTGCCGTCATCGCCGAGCGTCAGCACGGCGGCCGGCGCGTTAGCGGCGCCGGTGTACTGGATCACGCCCTGCATGATCAGCCCGCGCGCGCCGCCGCCGAGGGTGACGCCGACATCGAGGTTCCAGGTGCCGGTCGGGATCACGGCCAGCTTGCCATCCGCGGCAGCCCGATCGAAGCAGGCCTGGATGGCGGTGCGGTCGTTGGCCGCCCCGTCGCCCAACCCGCCGAAGTCGTGCGGCATCACCGCCTCGCGGTCGCGGAGATACTTCGCCAGGTCGGTCTTGGAGATGTTCTGGCCGAGGACCATCAGGTCATCGATGCGGGCGGCCATGGCTGGCTCCGATCAAATGGCGGTGGCGGTCACCGGCCCGGCCAGGGCCGAGACATTGCCCTCGGCCGAGACACTGCGGAGCCAGTACCAGCGGGTCTGGCCGGTGGTCAGGCCGGTGCGGTCCCAGAAGAGGCTGGTCGGCTCGGTCGCAAGCTTGACGGCGGCGGCCAGGCTGTTGCTGCTGGCCTCGAAGACCTGCAGCCGGACGACCTCGGCCGGGACGCCGCCCGACAGCCGCACCCCGCCAGCGATGCCGGTCGCGGTGGGCGCCGAGACCGCGGCCGGCACCAGGGCCTCCCGCCAGCCTGACACGGCGCCACTGCGCGCCACAGCCCGCGCCCGGAAGGCCGTGGGCTCGGCAGTCGGAATACCCGCCGCGGTGGCGCCGAGGCCCGCCCCGTAGCCCTGCCAGGTGGCGACGGAGGTTGGCATGAACTGCACCTCGTAGCCGCCGAGATGGGCGCTCGCGACCGGCGCCCAGGCGATGGACAGCGTGGCGAAGGCGCTGCCCTGCGGCGTCTCGACGCTGATCCAGGCGGGCGTGGCGATGCGCCCGGGATTGGGCAGGACGACGGAAGGGCTGTCGCCGGTGGCGCGTTCATCGACCGCCGGATCCCAGTTCCAGACCGCGGCATCCTCCTCGGCCAGCACCAGATCCACCCCGCCATCCTGGGCCAGGCTCCAGCCGGTGATCCGCGCCGGAAACGGCACCAGCCGGTCGAGTGCCACCGTCGCCCCTTCCCAGGGCCGCAGCCGCAGCGCCGACAGCTTCGCCGGGAAGGCGACTGTCCGCTGCCGGCGATTGCGCTCCAGCGCGACCTTCATCAGCCGCTGCACGGTGGAGACCGAGGTGGTCAGCGGGAATTCGAGATCCGTGTAGATCGCCTCGCCGCCATCCTCGGCGACGTAGTTGCTGGCCAGCAGCGGCGGCGCGTCGGTCGGCTGCCAATTGGCCGAGGGTTCGACATAGACCGCCCGCACCCCGTTGAAGAGATCGCGCCGCGCCCGGCTGCCCTGGATGGTGACGTCGCCGCGGAGGTCATCGGAGGTGAGCGTGGCGACCGGCAGCGCTGGCCCGCCCGCATGGATGAAGAACCGCCCGCCCGAGACCACCAGCGCCCCGGCCATGGCGGCGACCAGCTTTTCGGTGATGGCGATCTTGCCCTCGGCGAGCGAGAGGGTGCCATTGCAGGTATAGCGGCGCTCGGCGATGCCGGCGGCCGTGCCCGTGATCTCGTCGCAGATATTGGCCGCGGCGATCAGGCAGGGGATGTCGATGTCGTCCCAACTGGCTCGCCAGCCGAAGGAGGCGGTGATGTACCAGGCGAGGCAGAGCGCCGGGTTGTCGGACCAACCGACGACGCCGGTCCGCGGATCGAGGATGGCGTCGGCGCCTTCCACAATTGCCGCCATGTTGGGCGGGCCGGAGGGAAAGGCCTCGGCGGTGATCTTGAGCCGGACGGCGATATAGGCGCGGCCCTGGCCGCGATGGGCCGTGGTCCATTTGCCATCGGTCTCCGCCACCATATTGGCGTTGGCGGCCTGGTCGGGCTCGCCGAGATGCCGATCAACCCGGACGAGCCCGGCAAAGCTGGCATCGGTCTCGGCCTTGTCGCCGAGCCAGACCTCACCGATGCCGTGCACGCGATGGGCCGCGACCACGACTACCGCATAGAAATAGCCATCCTCCCGGCCGGCATCGTCGGTCGTCGAGTGCAGGAAGACGATGGGGCCACCCACCTTGACCCGGCCGAGGACGATCTGGTGCTCGGTGATGGCCTGGCGAAAGGACTGGGTGCGGGTCGTGGCGGTGGTGGTGAGGGTGTCGGCGGCGATGGCTGCGGCGGTGGTGGAGGCGGCCTTCTTGGTCGGGAAGATCGCTTGGCCGATGGAGGAGACGACGAAGGCGGCGCCGGCGGCGACCACCGCGCCGATGATGCCGCCGCCGACCGCGGTCGAGGCGATGCCGCCGGCAACCACGGCGATGAGGGGAACGGCAGCAGGCATCAGGCGCGGTCCTCCGGGGTGTCAGTCGATGCGCCAGGCAGTGATGCAATCGGTCAGGGAGATGCGGATCAGGCCGCGCGGCCCGACGAAGGCGGCGCGGCCGCCATCCACGACCACGCCGAGCCGGGGCGGCTCACCGGCCAGGACCACATCGCCGGCGCGGGCGAAGGCCGGCGGAATACGTGGAAAGCCCGCGCTGTCAGCGGTGGCCTCGAGATCCGGCAGGATGCGCACCCGTGGCCTGCTGCCCGTCACCGCCTCGACGGCGGCCAGCGCAAAGCGCCCGCAGTTCCAGCGATGCGCGTCGAACGGCCGCGCCTCAGCCGCCGACAGCAGCGCTGCCAGCCGACCAGGCCAGTCCGGGCGGCGCGTCACGACGCCGGCAGGGTGATCTGCGCCTCCTGCAGGGCCGGGACGAACTCGAAGAAGCGGTCGCCCGGATACTCGGCCTGCTGGTCGGCATCGGTGTAGCGGCGGACCTCGGCGCGCTCGAGGTCGACGAGCCGGCTCTCGCAGGTGAGGGAGACGCGTGGCTCGGCGCCGTCCACCACCTCCATCGTGTCCATCAGCCCAGCCCAAAGTGGAAAGGGATCGGCGACAAAGGCGCCCTCGGGGTCGAGCAGCCCGCCCCAGAGCCGGGCGGTGCGGAGGCGAAAGCTGCGCTCGGCGAGCGCGATGTCCACCACCTGCTGCGGCACCGGCGACAGCGCCAGGGTCAGCCGCACGGCACGGATCTCGGTGGTCTCCTCGATCTCGCCGACCGCGCCGAGCGATCCCACCCCCTCGAAGACCATCCCCGCCCAGTGAAGCTGCCCGAGCCCGGTCCAGGCGCGAAAGGGGCCGGAGGCGAAGTCGAGATCGACCAGGATGATGGGGGTCGCCACCGGCGCGGTGGCGGCTGCCGCCGCCTGGAGCGAGAGGCGCGGCGTGGCCGAAATGCCGTCCGTCATGGCAGAGCCTCCTCCAGGCGGATGGTGATGGCCGTGAAGCGCCCCGGCCGGGTGGGGTTGATGCCCTCGTCATCGGAGACAAGCCGCATGGCGACGGTGGGCTGGGCCAGGATCAGCGGTTCCGACACCGCGGCCGGGGCGCGCAGCGGCGGGCCGATCGGAATGGTGGCAGTGCCGCTGCCAGAGGCGGTGACCGTCTCGGTCGCCATGTAGAGGCGGCCGGCAAGGCCGATATGATCACCGGCGCCGACTGCCACGGCATTCGGCCACCAGCCCTGTGTCTGGATGCTGAGCGCCCCACGGGTGGCGCCGGCGGCCAGAGCCGGATTGCCGGAGCCGACGACCAGCCCGGTGCCATCGGTGAAGATGGTGCTGTCCGAGAAAGAGTACGGCCCGGTTGGCACGTCGCCCTGGCTGCGTGGATCGCCGGTGCGGTATTCGCGGCGCCAGTCCCAGATGCGCACGGTGTTGGCCGAGCCAGCCAGCGCCGCCAGCAGCCCTTCCAGCACGCCGGCGCGGGTCCGATCCAGCGGATCGAAGGTGGCCTCGGCCATCCAGCGGGCGCCCTCGCGCCGCATCACCTGCGTCACGCGGGTGATCGGCGAGGCAAAGCGCAGCGTGTTGTGCTGGAGATAAAAGCTCAGCCGCGACGGCCGCAGCGAGGCGGGCCAGGCGTATTCCGTCATGGCGCCCCCTAGCCGCGGATGGTCTTGTAGGCGGCGCCACCGCGGCGGATGGCGTCGAGCGTCATGGCGGAGGCCTGCCGGGCGATCTGACCGGACAGCATGCGCAGCCGGACCTCGACGCCGGCATCGGCGCCACGGGCATCAATGGTGATGTTGGTGGTGATGGAGGCGCCGGCTGGCGCGGTGCCGTTCGGCAGCACCGTGCCGCCGCGGTCCGGCACGAACCACTCAGGGCCGCGCTCGCCGACGATATAGGGCTGGCCCGCGGCGACCGGTCCGCCGTCAGCCCGAAACAGACCGCTGATGGCGCCGCCGATGCTGTCGAGCCAGCTTCCGGCGCCCGCGCTGGTCAGGCCGGACGAGATCGCGTTGCCCAACGGCTCGGTGATGACCTTGCGCGCGAGGATGCGCGTGATGTCCTGCAGCAGGCCTTGCAGCACCGACGAGAACTTCTCACCCTTGACGATGGCGTCCTCGAAGGCGCTGGAGAACGTCAGGCCAAGTTCGCGGACGGTGTCGGAGGTGCGTTCCGCGCCGCGCCGTACACGCTCCTCCGCCCGTTCCAGCTCCTCCATCGCCGCGACCGCTTCACGCTGGATGGTCTCGTCGGGCACCGCACGGCCGGCCCGTTCGGCCCGCTCCACCAGGCCGGACAGGGTGGCGAGGCGCCGCTGGTAGCGCTCATAGGCGGTCTCGTTCTGCTGGATCAGCCGCTCGCGCTCACGCAGCAGCTCGTTGAGCTCCCGCTCCGCCTCGCGGGCCTCACGCGCGCCCTCATTGCTGGCACGGCGGACCGCGG
>JAFADX010000139.1 GCA_023424475.1 Pseudomonadota bacterium | reverse complement strand
CCTTCGCGGGGCGGGTCGCGGCACCGCTGGCCGCGCGCCGGGCCGCGCTTGCGCTGCGTCCGTTCCTCGATGCCCTCTATGCGCCGCCGCCTGACGTGCTGGCCCCCGCGGACGACACCATCGCATGCCGGTGCGAGGAGGTGACGGCGGGCACCGTCCGCGCCGCGGCGCGGCTCGGCGCCACCGGGCCCAACCAGGTCAAAGCCTATCTCCGCTGCGGGATGGGGCCCTGCCAGGGGCGTCTCTGCGGCCCGACCGTCGCCGCGCTGGTCGCCGAGGTCCGCGGCCTCGCCCCCGCCGAGGTGCCGCCGCTGCGTCCGCGGGCGCCCTACAAGCCCGTGACGGTCGGCATGCTGGCCGCGGGTGCGGAATCCCTGCAACAGGGATCACAATAACGCTCCGCAGGTGCATCGGATTCTTGGCATTTCCGGGGACAAGTCTTACGAAATCGACATGCGATCCGTTCTTGCCCTGTCGATATTTGCCGCTTCCACCCTCGCCGCCCTGCCGGCCTGGGCCCAGGCCCAGGCCCAGGCGCCGGCAGGCGGGCCCGTCCCGGCGGCGGTGGCTGCCGAGGCCGCGTCGCCCGCCGCGATCGCCCGCCTCGCGGACCGGCTTGCGCGGCTCGACGAGGATGGCCTCGATCCCCGCTGGTACCATCTGCCCGCGCCCGACCTCGCGACGAGCGATCCCGCCCGCTACCGGGCCGAGACGATGCGCGCGGCGCAGTCCGCCATGCAGGACCTGCTGCTCGGCCGCGTCGCCCAGCTTCGCGGCCGAGCGGACCTCCGCAGGGATCCTGCCGCGGTGCGGCTCTCCGCCTGGGTTCAGGACCTCGCCACCGCGGCCGAGCCGGCCGGTGTGATCGAACGCGCCGCCCTGTTGCCGCCCGATGCCCGCGCGCTGAAGGCCGAACTGGCCCGCTACCGCGCGCTCGAGGCCGCGGGCGGCTGGCCGGCCATCACCGGCGACCGTTCGCGCACGCTCGAGCCCGGCGCCGCCGACCCGGTGCGGGTGCCGCAGCTGCGTGCGCGCCTCGCCGCCTTCGACCCCGCCGTGATGCAGGGGGCGGCGGCGACCAGCCCGGTTTACGACCAGCAGCTCCAGGCCGCGCTCAAGGCCTTCCAGGCCGCGGAGGGGCTCGAGGCCGACGGGCGCGTCGGCGCGATCACCTGGCGCGCCCTCGCCCAGCCGGTGAGCGACAGGATCATGCAGCTGCGGGTGGCGCTCGACATGCGCCGCGGCGCGCCGCCGCCGACTGCGGGGCGGCACATCGAGGTGAACATCCCGCATTTCCAGTTGCGCCTGTACGACGGCGACCGGGTGGTGCGGCAGATGGCGGTGATCGTCGGCCGGCGGGACCGCCAGACGCCGATGCTCAACGTCCGCATGACGACGGTGCAGTTCAACCCGCAATGGGGCGTGCCCGAGCGCAATGCGCGCGAGGACCTACTGCCGCGCTTCCGCCGCGACCCCGCGAGGATGCAGGCGAGCGGCTTCCGCCTCTACCAGCGGATCGAGGGCGAGGTCGTGGAGATCGACCCCACCACCGTCGACTTCAGCAGCTACAGCCGCACCAACTTCCCCTACTACATCCGGCAGGACGCCGGCGACCGCAACGCCCTGGGCCGCATCAAGTTCGTGATGCCGAACGGGGACGACATCTACATGCACGATACGCCCGACCGGCACCTGTTCAGCCGCGGGCAGCGGGCCTTCTCCTCGGGCTGCATCCGGCTCGAGCGGCCCATGGAGTTGCTTTCCGAGGCGCTCTCGGGCACAGCGGGGTGGGACATGGCCCGGGCGGACCGGGTCCTGGCCAGCAGCCGTACCACGAGCGCCGTCCTGGCACGATCGATCCCCGTGCGGCTGCATTACACGACCACCATCGTGGAAGGGGGCCAAGTGATCATGCGTCAGGATATCTACGGCCTGGATGCCCAGTACGCCCGTGCGATGGAGCGTGCTCCCGCACAGCGGCTGGCGACGTCCGAAGGGGGCGCCCAGCGCGGAACCACGCTTCGCTGACCCATGGCGAGGCTGTTTCATTCGTTCGCGTGCCCGTGCTGTGCGCCGGGCGCGGCGAACCGGCGTGAGGTCATCCGTGCGGCGGTTGGCGGGCTTGCCGCCCTGGCGGTGACCCCGGCCAAGGTGCTGGCCCAGGCGGGCGGCGCCCGCGCCATTCGCATCCACCGCATGCAGACGGGCGATTCCTTCGAGGGCGTGTATTGGCGGGACGGCCGCTACGACCGCGAGGCGCTGCGCCGCCTCGACGTCGTGCTGCGCGACCCTTCCATGGACGAGACGACGCCCATGGACCCGCGCCTCTTCGACGTGCTGAACGCCGTCGCGACGCGGCTCGGGGCCCAGGATCCCTACGAGGTCATCAGCGGCTACCGCGCGCCCGAGACCAATGCCGCCCGCGCGCGGCAGTCGCGGCGGGTCTCGCGCGTCTCGCTGCACATGTCGGGCATGGCGGCGGATGTCCGCCTGCCGGGATACCAGGCCCTCGGCATCGCGCGCCTGGCGGCGGAGATGCAGATCGGCGGCGTCGGGCTGTATCGCCGCGACGGCTTCGTCCATCTCGACTGCGGCCCGGCGCGGCGCTGGTAGCCCGCCGCGCCGGCCGCGCGTCAGGGGGCGAAGAGCACCGCCG
>JAFADX010000079.1 GCA_023424475.1 Pseudomonadota bacterium | reverse complement strand
GCTCGGCATGGCGCTGCCGCTGGCGGACCGCCCGGTCGCCGCCGCATTGACGCGGCATGCGGACCTGTTGCGGGGCTGGATCGAGCCCCTCGCCCTCGCCACCCTGAACACCCCGGTCGCAGAGGCGTCCTCCGCCCGGCTCGGCCAGGTGCTGCGGCGGCTTGCCGGTCGGCAGGCGGGGCATCTGCTGGTGGCGCGCACCGGGCCGGCCCGGATCTCATCGACCCGGCGCTCGCCGCGCTGCGGTCGGCCGGGGCGGCGATCCGCCTGGGCAGCCGGCTGCGCACCATGACGACCGCCGAAGGCCATGTCACCGCCCTGCACTTCGCGCAGGACAGCCTGCCGGTCGCCGAAGGGGCCGTGCTCCTCGCCCTGCCGGCCTGGGAATCGGCACGGCTGGTTCCCGGCCTCAAGGTGGCGGGCCGGCACGCGCCGACCGTGGGCCTCCATTTCGCGCGCGACGCGGAAGGGCCGGTGCGGGCCGTCCTCCTCGCCGGCGGGCAGGCGCAGCGGGTCGTGGTCCGTCCCTCCGGCGTCTCGGTCGGCATCGCCGCGGCCGATGCCGCCTGCGACGAGCCGGTCGAGGCCCTGGTCCCCCGCGTCTGGGCCGAGGTCAGCCGCGCCGCCGCCGCCTTCGGCCTTCACGGCGACTGGCCCGAGGCACCGCCGCCGGTCCGCGCGATGACGGACCTGCGCGCGACGCCGCGCCATGCGGTCGGCTTCCCGCCGCATACGCCGCGCCGGCCGATGCGCAACCTCGTCCTGGCCGGGGATTGGACCTGGCCCGGCCTGCCCGCGTCGGTCGAGGCCGCCGCCCGATCCGGCGACGCCGCTGCGCGGGCCCTGCTGTGACGGGCCGCGGCCACCCGGGCTTTGGGCGGACCCGGATCAGGCGGGATCACCCGACCGGGCGAAGATGCTCGCCAAAGCGGAAGGCCGGAGAGGGCGCCGTGAGCCGTGGCGAACGGACCCGCCCCGGGCGGTCATGCGCTGGGCCGGGCGACCGCCACCTGGTCGGCCCTCGCGCGGCCGCCTCAGGCAGCATGGCGACGGCATGTGCAGATGGCACCGGGATGAGCCCCCGCGCCGCCGGCGCGCGGCATCCGGCTTCATCCGCGACGGCGCAAGACCCCATTGCGCATTCCTGCGACGCGCCTCGCCCCGGCGTTTGCGCGTCTCGCGGCGAAACTATTGTCGCGTTAATAATTTTGCCCTAATTTCGACTCATGGTTGCGGCTCTCCCAACTCTCCAGACCCCGCGCCTGTGCCTGCGATGCGCGGAGCCGCGCGATGCCGGCACCCTTGCCGTGCTGATGAACGAGGGCATCAGCCGCCGGCTCGCCTCCTGGCCCGTGCCCTACACGCCCGCCATGGCGCTCGACCGGATCGCCGGGGTGCGCATGGCGGCGGCGGAAGGGCGCTCCCTGCCCTTCGTCGTCGAACGCCGCGCGGACGGGCAGGTGGTGGGCTGGATCAGCATCTCCCGCGCGCCGGGGGACGGATCGACGGCATTGCTCACCTATTGGCTCGGCGACGACTTCCAGGGTCAGGGCCTGATGCGGGAAGCCGCTCCCGCCGCCCTCGCCGAGGCTTTCCGCGTCATGGACATCGACCGCATCCGCGCAGCCGTCCAGGCGGACAACCCCGCCTCGCTCTCGGTGGTGACGATGCTGGGCATGGCGCCGCTGGGCCCGGGCCGGATCTGGTGCCCCGCGCGCGGCCGCGAGGAATCCTGCCTCTGGTTCGAGAAGACGCGCCCGGCGGGCGGCTGATGCCGGCGGACCGGAGGCCGCCCCCGCCCCGCCCGACGACGAGGCTCGCCCGGATCGCGCCGATGGTCGCGACGCCGGGAATGCCCGCCGCCGGACTCGAACCGGCATGTCCTTGCGGACTGCGGATTTTAAGTCCGCTGCGTCTACCATTCCGCCAGGCGGGCGCGCCGCGAAATTAGAGCATGTTCCGATCTGTCGGAACCGGCACCGGGCCGCGCCGCGACGGCGCAACCCGGCCGTTCAGGCCGGCATCGGCACCCGGGCGGCGAGCGGGTCGATCAGGCCCTCGATGGCCGCCGGCTCGTCCCATTCGAGGCGGATCGTCATCACCGTCACCCGGTTCCGGTAGGCCGGCGGCAGCCGGACCCAGTCCTTCTTCGTCGTCACCGGCAAGGCACGCAGGCCCTCCGCCTCGCCCAGCAGGTCGCGCAGGTCGCCCTCGTCATAGGGGTAGTGGTCGGCATAGGCCTGCCGGCCGGCGATGAAGGCGCCGGCCTCCTGCAGCGACGCGAAGAACTTGCGCGGATTGGCGATGCCGCAGAAGGCGAAGACCGGCTGGCCCGACAGCATCTCGGCCTCCGGCCCCGGCACCAGGCGCGCGCGCAGCACGGGCAGCCCTTCGGGCAGCTGCGCCAGGGCGCCGGTCTCGTCCTCGCCCACCAGCACGGCCGCCCGGCTGCGCGCCGCCGCGGCGGCGACCGGTTCGCGCAGCGGCCCTGATGGGATCACCCGCCCGTTCCCGAAGCCGTAGGACCCGTCGATGATCAGCAGCGAGACATCCTTCTCGAGCGTCGGGTTCTGCAGCCCGTCATCCATGACGATGGCCTGGGCGCCACCCGCGATGGCGGCCTGGGCGCCGGCGGCGCGGTCGGCGGCAACCCAGGTCGGCCGCTCGGCCGCCAGCAGCAGCGCCTCATCGCCGACCGCGGTGCTGTCATGGACCGCCGGATCGACCCGGATCGGCCCCTTCAGCCGCCCGCCATAGCCGCGCAGCAGGAAATGCGCGGAGATGCCGCGATTGCCGAGACGCCGCCCGATATCGAGCGCGACGGTCGTCTTCCCCGCCCCGCCGGCCGTCGCATTGCCGCAGCAGATCACCGGCACCGGCGCCGTCCAGCCCGGACGCGCCATGCGCCGCGCCGTGGCGGCAGCATAGATGGCGGAGACGGGCGAAAGCAGGATGGGCGCGAGCCCTCCGCCGCCGCCGCTCCAGAACTCAGGAGCGCGCATCAGTTCGTGTCGTCCACCTTACCAGCCCCCGCGAACCCGGACCCTTCCGGGATCGCCTCCGCTCAGCCGTCCGGCGCGGCCGCCGCGGTCTCCGTCCCGGGCAGCAGCGGCAGCAGCGCCGCCGCGATCCGCCCGGGCAAGCCGGCCTCCTCGGCCGCGATCCCGGCGGCAGCCTCGGCCTGAGCCTGCCTCCGGTCGGACTCCGTTAGCATGGCGGAAACCGCCTCGGCCAGCGCGGCGGAGGGGTCGGGCCCCGGTGCGACCCGGGTGACCCCGCCCACCGCCTCCAGGCGCTCCAGCACCTCGGCGAAGTTCCAGGTGTGGGGGCCTGTCAGGACGGGGCAATGCAGGCGCGCGGGCTCAAGAGGGTTCTGCCCGCCATGCGCCACCAGCGACCCGCCCATGAAGCATAGTCGCGCCAGGCGATAGAAGAGGCCGAGTTCGCCCAGCGTATCGGCGACATAGACCCCGGTCGCCGGGCCCGGATCCTCGCCCGCGGCGCGGCGCGCCACGGCGAGGCCGGTGCCAAGCGCGGCCACCTCTGCCCCCCGTTCCGGGTGGCGCGGCACGATCACGGTCAGCAGCCCCGGATGGCGTTCGGCCAGCCGCCGGTGTGCGGCGACGACGATCGCCTCCTCGCCCGCATGGGTGCTGGCGGCAAGCCAGACCGGACGGTCCCCGATCAGCGCGGCGAGGCGCGCGTGCTCGGCCGCGTCGGCCGGCAGCGGATCGGCGGCGTATTTCAGGTTGCCCCAGCAGGCCGCCTCCGCCGCGCCCAGCCTCCGGAAGCGCGCCGCGTCGGCCTCCGTCTGGCCGAGCACGAGGCGGAAGCGCGAAAGCATCCCGCGCACCAGGCCCGGCGCGCGGGCCCATCGCCGCGCCGAGCGTTCGGACATGCGCCCGTTCACGAGCGCGAGCGGAATACCGCGCCTGGCCGCCGCCGCGAGCAGGTTCGGCCAGAGTTCGGATTCGACGAAGACCGCCGCATCGGGCTGCCAGCCGTCGAGGAAGCGCGCCGCCCAGGCCGGCACGTCCAGGGGTACGAAGCGGTGCAGCACGCGCGGCGCGATCTCCGGACCCAGACGCTGGACGAGCAGCGTCGCGGAGGTCACGGTGCCCGTGGTCACCAGCAGCGTCAGGGCCGGGTCGGCGGCCACCAGCGCCTCGATCAGCGGCAGCACGGAGAGCGTCTCGCCCACGCTCGCCGCATGCAGCCAGAGCAGGCGCCCCGCCGGCCGCGCCGCGTTGTGGCCGTAGCGCTCCGGCAGGCGGCCGGCGATCTCCTTGCCGCGCCCGGCGCGCAGGCGGAGGTGAAAGGGCAGGGCCGGCGCGAGCGCCGTCGCGCCCCAGTGCCACAGGCACCCTGCGAATGTGGCGAATGTCATGCCGGCCTCATGCCGCGAGCGCATCCGCCTGCTCGCAGGCCGCGGTGAGGGC
>JAFADX010000051.1 GCA_023424475.1 Pseudomonadota bacterium | reverse complement strand
GCCTCGAAGCGGGCCGCAGCGCATTGGTCGAGGCACGCCGCGCGGAGAAGGTGCTGGCCCTGCTGCGCGAACGCCGCGCCGCGACGGAACGGCGGGTGGCGCTGAAGCGCGATCGGATCCGGTTGGAGGATACGCCGGTCCGTGCCCAGAGCATCTTCACCCGATCAGGTGGAATCTCCTGAACGGGTGAAGATGCTCGCAGAAACAACGGGCTGGAGACGTTGCCGTGAGCCAGGGCGAACGGGAACGTCTCTAGGTCCGCACGCGCGGCAGGATGCGGCAGGCGTCGTCCGCGACGCGGGCGAGCAGCATCATCCGGCGCGCGGCGACCGCGCCCGCCGCGGCCTCGCCCGCCAGGTGCTCGGCCAGCCTGGAACTGAGCAGGCCCCGCACCGCGGCATCCACCGCGACATCGGCGGCCGCCACCGTCGCCGCATCCAGGGCGATCCGCCGCAGCAACGCGGCGGTGCCGGCGATGCCGGGCCGGAACCCGTGCAGCGCGGCGACCTGCCGGACCAGCCGGATGCCGCGCCAGCCGAAGATCAGCGCATCCAGCCCGGGCGACGGGCTGACCGCCGTCACCGCGAAGGCCTGCACCGCCGCGGCGCGGCCGAGCGCCGCCGCGTCCTGGGCGATGGGCGCCAGCGTCTTCGCCTCCACAAGGGCGCTCGCAGCCTCGATGCCCATGTCGCCGAGATCGCCCGGCCTCGGGCGCCCCTCGGGCAATGCCGCCTGCCACGCCTCGAGTTCCCTTCGCAGCGCCGTGGCGTCCCCGCGTGCGGCGGCGGCGCGCGCCCGGTCCACCGTGCCGAGGGCGAGATAGCGCCGCGCCTCCCGCCAGATCGCCCCGAAGACGAAACCGAAGCCGCCGGCCGCGACGGCGAGCGTCATCCACCCGAGCCAGGCCGAGCGCGCGAACTGCGCCGCCACGAAGTTCCCGGCCTCGAGCAGGGAAAACCCCAGCACCAGCAGCGCGACGCCAAGGCCGAGCAGCGCCGGCGTCGACCAGCCGCGCGCCGGGGGCACGGGCGGCGCGACGGCGACCTCCCAGCCGAAATCGAGGCGCGGCGCCGGCGCCGTGCCCTCATCGAGAATGACGCGCGGCGTCGGGCGGCCGCTCACAGCAGGTCCCCGACCAGCCAGGCGAGCAGCGCATCGAGCCCCAGATGCGGCATGCCGGAGGTCCCGGCCGGGTCGAGGCGGGGCGGGCGGAACTCCGGCATGGTGAACAGGCCGGCATCCCAGAAATCCGGTTCGGGCGGTTTCATCGGCACCTCGCCCGGATAGATGGTGGCGCCGCGGCCATCCTGCAAAAGCACCCCGCGCACGGCGGCGACCGGCTGGCCCTCGAGGCGCGCGACGGCATCCTCGGTGCAGCGGATGGCGGCGACGGCGTGGCAGGAAACGGCCGCGCCCGACTGCGCCGCGCGGCCGCGCGCACCGAAGGCGATGTGCTCGACGAGCGCAGCGAGCGCGTCGCGTGCCCGCGTCGGCACGTGGTCCGCCTTGGTCGCGGCGAAGGCGACGCGGGTCGGCGCCGCGCCGAGCAGCCGCTCGAGCCAGCTGGCGCCGGAGATGATGGACGCGACGGCGGCGAGCGCGTCGCCGGTGTCGCGGAAGGCTTCCTCCCCCGCATGCAGCGCGCCGAGCACGTCCACCAGCACGACCTGGCGGTGGAAGCGGGAGAAATAGGGATCGAGGAAGGTCCCGCGCTGGTCGTCGAGATAGGCGGCATAGCGCCGCGCGCAGAGATCCGCGAGGCCGCCCCGCGCGCCCCCGGGCAGCGGGAAGAACCACAGCAGGGGCGCCTCGCCGCGCGGGCCGGGGTTGAGGAAGCGGCCCGGCTGCAGCAGGCGCAGCCCGTGCGCGTCGCGGCAGGCGCGCAGTGCGTCGCGGTACAGCGTATAGCCACGCTTCGCGAGCGCATCCTCGGCCGGCGCATCGGCCGGCAGTGCATCGAGGAAAGCGAGGAACCCGGCCGCCGCCGCAGCGCGCGCGCCGCGCCGGAAGCGTGCCAGCGTCCCGGCCGACCAGGCGGCGTAGTCCTGCCGCAGCATGGGCAGGTCGAGCAGCCATTCGCCCGGATAGTCGATGAGGTCGAGCGTCAGCCGCCGTTCCGGCAGCAGCCCGCCGAGGGAGGTGCGCCGCTCCACGTCGATGGCGATGGAGAGGGTCGAGAAATCCTCCGTGCGTTCCGGCCAGCGCGGCGGATCGGCGGCCAGCGCGCCGAGATGGGCCTCGGGGTCGAAGCGCGGGACCGTCTCGGTGCCCGCCGGGACGACGAAGACGCGGCGGATCCGCCCGCCGGCCGCATCCGACAGCGCAGGCAGGGTGCGCGCGCCGCGCCCCGCGGCGAGCAGGTTCGCGATGAGCGAGGTGAGGAAGACCGTCTTGCCCGCGCGCGACAGGCCGGTGACCGCGAGACGGATGCGCTCGCGGCCCACCAGCGCGCGGGCGGTGTCCTCGGCGGTATCGAGGACGCCGCGGAGGAGCGAGAGCGGGTCCACCCCCGCCCCGACGTCAGGACATCCGCTGGATCAGCTCGATCTTGTAGCCGTCCGGGTCCTCGACGAAGGCGATGATGGTGGTGCCGAACTTCACCGGGCCGGCCTCGCGCGTCACCTTGCCGCCGCCGGCGCGGACCGCCTCGCAGGCCGCCGCCACGTCCGGCACGCCGACCGCGAGGTGGCCGAAGGCGTTGCCCTGCTCGTACGTCTCGACGCCGTAGTTGTAGGTCAGCTCGATCTCGCCCTGGCCCTCGGCATTGCCTTCGCCGTAGCCGAGGAAGGCGAGGGTGTACTTGCCGTCGGGCACGTCGCGGCGGCGCAGCTCCTTCATGCCCAGCAGTTCGGTGTAGAACTTCACGCTGCGGTCGAGGTTGCCGACGCGGATCATCGTGTGCAGGAAGCGGCCCTGGCTCATGCTGTCGTTCCTTCCGTGAATTCCGCCGGGTCGAAGGCAAGCAGGAACAGCCCTGCTGCCGCCGCCCGGGCGATGGTGGTCTCCCGCTCCAGGAGGATGGTGCCATTGGCCTCGAAGGCCAAGCCGCGCAGGCCGGCGGCGGCGGCGCCCTCCACCGTGCGCGGGCCGATGGTGGGCAGGTCCGCGAGGCGCGACTGGCCCGGCTTCAGCGCTTTGACCAGCACGCCGCCGGGCCCCTCCCGCCGCAGGCCGCCGCAGCGGGCGAGCATGGCGTCGGTTCCCTCGATCGCCTCGACCGCGAGCACCAGACCCTGCTGGACGACGCAGCCCTGCCCCACATCGGCGACGCCGAGCGCGCGACACACCGCAAGCCCGCGCTGGATGTCCGCGCGCGCGAGGTCGTCCGGTGCCGGCCCGGCCAGCAGCGAGGCCGGCGGCAGCAGCCCCGCCAGCACCTGCTGCGCGCCGAGCACCTCGAACCCATCCTCGGCGAGCACCTTCATCACCGCGCGCAGGATGGAATCGTCGCCCGTGAAGGCCGCCCTGCCGATGCGCGCCAGGAGCTTCACGCCGGCCGCATCGGGCCGGAGGGAGAGCAGCGACGGCCGCGACACCGTCCCGGCCAGCACAACCTGCCGCACCCCCTGCCCCTTCAGCCAGCCGAGAAGCTGCGCCGCGAGGCCCCAGCGGAAGGTCGCATGCGGAAAGGCCGGATAGGCGGCGGGGTCGCCATGCCCGTCCAGCACCGCCACCACCACCGGCCGCCCGGAGGCCGCCACGGCCTCCGCCACGCGGACCGGCAGGCCGCCGCCGCCGGCGATGATGCCGAGAGGCCCGTCGGGGGAGGTCACGAGCCCTCCCCGTTCTCCTCATCGGTGCCGCCCAGCTCGGGCGCGGCCATGCGGCCGGGGCGGACCAGCTGCCGCCGCCGCCCCGGGTCGCGGACGAAGGCGATGATCTCCTGGACCAGCGGCTCGCTGCCGAAGCGGCTCTCGACCTCGGCGAGCTTCGGGGCGAATTCGCCCGGGTCCTTGAAGAGGATGTTGTTCACGCTGCGCAGGATGCGGAGCTGGTCGCGCGTGGCGCCGCGCCGCAGCAGGCCGATCTTGTTGAAGCCGACGAGGCGCGCCGGCAGCCCGAAGACATAGCCGAAGGGCGGAATGTCGTTGGTCACGCCGGCAAGGCCGCTGACCATCGCGAGGCGCCCCACGCGCACCGTCTGGTGCACCGCCGCCCCGCCGCCGATGAAGGCGCCCGCGCCCACATGCACATGCCCGCCGAGCATCACGTTGTTGGCGAGGATCACGCCGTCCCCCACCACGCAGTCATGCGCGACATGGGCCACCGCCATCAGCATGCAGCCGGCGCCGACGGTGGTGACGCCCGAGCCGCCGACGCTCGCGCGATGGACGGTCACGCCCTCGCGCACCAGCGTGCCGGCACCGACCACGCAGCCGGTCGGCTCATTCCTGTACTTCAGGTCCTGCGGCGCCATGCCGATGGTGGCGAAGGGGAAGACACGCACCCCCGCGCCGAGGCGCGTACGGCCGTCGACCACCACATGGGCGATCAGTTCGACATTGTCCTCGAGCACCACCTCGGGGCCCAGGACGCAGCCCGGACCGACCCGGCAGCCCGCGCCGATCACGGCGCCCGGGGCGACCGAGGCGGTCGGATGGATCTCTGTCATGCGTTATCGGTCCAGGATCATGGCCGCGTAGGTCGCCTCGGCGACGACCTTGCCGTCGACCTTCGCCTCCGCGGTGAACTTCCAGATGTTCCCCCGCTGGCGTTCCTTCTTCACGTACACCCGCATCTGGTCGCCGGGCACGACGGGCTTGCGGAACTTCGCCTGGTCCACGGTCATGAAGTAGACGAGCTTGCCGGCCCAGTCGGGGCCGAGCGTCTCGACCACCAGCACCGCGGCGGTCTGGGCCATGCATTCGATGATCAGCACGCCGGGCATGACCGGCATGGTCGGGAAGTGGCCCTGGAAGAAGTTCTCGTTGATGGTGACGTTCTTGATGCCGGTGCAGCTGTCGTTCTTCACCAGGTCGACCACGCGATCGACCAGCAGGAACGGATAGCGGTGCGGGATCGCGTGCATGATCTGCGCGATCTGAAGGGTGCCGACCTCGCCGGTCTTGTTCTCTGCGTCGTTCATGGCGTCCCGCCCGGTGTCCCGTCCTTCTTCGGCGCCGCGAGCTGCCGCAGCCGCGCGAAGGCCCGCAGGGTCTCACGCGCCGGCCAGGCCGGGCTGCCCACCACGTCCGTCCCCGCCGGCACGTCGTTCATGACGCCCGACTGCGCGCCGATCCGCGCCTTCGAGCCGATCCTGATGTGCCCGACAAGCCCCGCCTGGGCCGCGACCACGACGAAATCGCCGAGTTCGGCCGACCCTGCGATGCCCACCTGTGCGACGATGACGCAGCCGCGCCCGGTCTTCACGTTGTGTCCAATCTGCACGAGGTTGTCGAGGCGCGTGCCCGGCCCGAGCACCGTGTCCCCGCCCGCGCCCCGGTCGACGCAGGAATTGACCCCGATCTCCACCGCGTCGCCGAGGATCACGCGCCCGACCTGCGGCACCGTCACGTGTTCTCCCATCGGGGTCGTCACGAAGCCGTAGCCCTCGCCGCCGACGCGCGCGCCCTCGTTCAGCACGACCGCCGCGCCGGCCAGGCAGTGCAGCATCGAGGCATGGGACCGGATCACGCAGCCCGCGCCGAGCACGCAGCCCGGCCCGATGACGGCATGCGGCCCGACGATGCAGCCCGGCCCGAGTTCCGCCCCCGCGCCGATGACGGCATGGGGGCCGATTTCGCAGCCCTCGCCGATCGCCGCATCGGCCGCGACGACGGCCGAGGGGTGGATGCCCGGCACCGCCACCGGCCGCGGATGGAACAGCGCCGCGATGCGCGCGTAGCCAAGCTGCGGCGCCTCGCAGACCAGCGCGAGCGTGCCCTGCGGCACCTGCGCGGCGAGATCCGCGGCCACCAGCACGGCGCCGGCCCGCGTCGCGCGAAGCGCCTCGAGATGACGCCGCCCTTCGAGGTAGGCGATGTCATCCGGCCCCGCGAGGGCGAGCGGGGCGACGTCCGTGAAGACCCGCCCCGCATCGCCCGCGAAACTGGCGCCGGCGGCCGCCGCGACCTCGGCCAGGCGGCGCGGCCCGGCCGAGGGGAAGAAGCGCGGGTCCGCCCCCACGGGATCAGTTCCTGCGCTGCTGCTGGCGCTGCTGCTGTTGGGGCCGCGCGGGACGCTCCGCGGGCGGCTGGGCCGGCTGCGCGCCACTTTCGGCCGGCAGGTTCACGCTCGGCAACATGCGGTTCAGCTGGGCAGCGACCTCCTCCGTCAGATCGAACTGCGGCTCGTTGAAGATCACGAGCGGGCGCGGCAGCACGATGTTCACGTGCCGGCCGGTCGCCACCTGGCGGATGACGATCCCGAGCGCCTGCTCGATCTCGCGCAGCGCGCCCTGGGCGAGCTGCTCGACATCGCGCGCGCGCTCGCGCAGCGCGCGCTGGCTGTCGGTGATCTTGTCCTGCAGCTCGCGCTCGCGGGCGCGCAGCTGCTCGGGGGTCAGGGAGGCGCGCTCGTTCGCGAGGCGCTGCTGCTCGTCGCGCCAGCGCTGCTGCTCGCGCTGCAGGTCCTCGTTCAGCCGCGCGCGGCGCTGCTCGATGGCCTCGCGGACCTGGGTGAAGGCGGTCGAGACCCGCTGGATCTCCGGCACGTCCACGATGCCGATCACGGGTGCGGGGGGGGACTGCCCCGGGGGCAGCGGCGGCGGCGTCGGTGCCGGGCGCTGCGCCTGGGCCGGGCGCTGCTGCTGCGTCTGGGCCGGCCGCTGCTGGCCCTGCTGGGACTGCCCGGGGATGAACCACTGCTGCTGCTGCGCCAGCGCCGGGAGAGCAAACAGGGTGCCCGCCAGGGCAAGAGAGAGAATTCGGGACATGTCTGGCGTGATCCTGATTCAGAAACGGGTGCCGAAGCCGAGGCGGAAGACCTGCGTCTGGTCGTAGTCCTGCTTCACGACGGCCTGGGCAAGGTCGATGTTGATGAGGCCGATGGGGCTTCGCCACGAGATGCCGACGCCCATGCCCACGCGCGGCGCCGAGTCGTCACGGACACAGCTCGGGAAGGTGGGGGGACAGCCGGAATCGTTGACCGAGCCGGGAAGATGCCAGTTGGCGCCGGCATCGACGAAGGCGCGACCGATGAAGCCCAGTTCGGCCGGCACCGGCAGCGGAAAGCGGAACTCGGCCGAGGAGGTCCAGATGATCTCGCCGCCGAGGCTGTCATTGGTCGAAATGTCGCGCGGGCTCGCGCCGCCGAGCGCGAAGCCGCGCAGGTTCTCGCCGCCGAGGAAGAAGCGGTCGACGATGCGGGTGTCATGGTCGCCATAGGGCGCGAGGTAGCCGCCGCCCGCCGCCAGCACCAGAACGTAGTCCGGGTCGCCGAGCAGGCGCTCGAAGGGGATGTAGTACTGGCCGTCGGCGCGGCCCCGCACATAGGAGATGTCGCCGCCGAGGCCGGCGAAGTCGCCGCCGACGCGCACCACGTAGCCGCGGCGCGGCTCGATGCGGCTGTCTCGGCGGTCATAGGTCACGGTGGTCGAGACCTGGCTCAGCAGCGTCCTGCCTTCCTGCTCCGAGATGAAGCGGGAGACGTTGGAGGCGACGTCGTAGATGTCGCGATCGACCAGCGAGTAGGACCAGGACTGACGCAGGTGCTCGTTGATCTCGTATCCCATGCGCAGCGCGAAGCCGGCGCGCCGTTCGTTGTAGCCCGACGTGTCCTGCAGGTCGCGCTGGAGCAGGAAGACGTCCGCGCCGGCCGCGAGGTTGCGGTCGAGGAACTGCGGATCGGTGACCGAGAGATCCACCTGGCTGCGCCGCTGGGCCAGCGTCACGTTGGCGCGGCCGTCGATGCCGGTGCCGAGGAGGTTGCGCTCGCGCAGGCCGACGTCGGCGAGGAAGCCCGCATCCGTCGAGTAGCCGCCGCCGATGGTGAACTCGCCGGTGGACCGCTCGGCGACCCGGGTGTTGAGGATCGTGCGGTCCGGCGCCGAACCCGGCGAGGTGGTGATCTGCACGTCCGAGAAGTAGCCGAGGCTTCGGATGCGCTCGCGCGAGCGGCGGACCTGCTGCGGGATCAGCGGGTCGCCCTCGGCGAGGCGGAACTCGCGGCGGATGACGCGGTCCTGCGTGCGGGTGTTGCCGGTGATCTCGATGCGCTCGACATAGGCGCGCGGACCTTCGTTGATCTCGAACTTGAGCGTGACGGTCCGTGCGTCGCGGTCGCGGGTCACCCGCGGCTCGATCGCCACGAAGGGGAAGCCGCGCGCGTTGAGCAGGTCGGTCAGATCATTGTCCGCGCGCTCGACCGCATCGCCGTTGTACCAGTCGCCGACCGAGATCGGGATCTCGTCCTCCAGGCCCGTGGTGTCGAGACCGCGCAGGTTGCTGGTGAACTCGATGCCGGCGACCCGGTATCGCGGGCCCTCATTGATCGTGTAGGTGATGAAGAAGCCGCTGCGGTCGGGCGCCAGCTCGGCCGTCGCGCCGGTGATCTCGACGTCGGCGAAGCCCTGGCGCAGGTAGAAGCGCCGCAGCAGCTCGCGGTCGAAGGCGAGACGGTCGGGATCGTAGGTGTCCGAGGAGGAGAGCAGGCGGTACCAGGCCTGCTCGCGCGTCGCCACGATCTCCTTCAGGCGGCTGTCGGAGAAGTTCTCGTTGCCGACGAAGCTGATGCGCGAGACCAGCGCGACGGCGCCCTCGTTGATCTCGAAGACCACGTCGACGCGGTTCTGGTCGAGTTCGATGATCTTCGGCTCGACCGTCGCGCCGAAGCGGCCGCGGCGGGCGTAGATCTCGAGGATGCGCTGGCGGTCGGCCTGCGCCGCGGCGGGCGTGAAGACCGAGCGTGGCCGCAGTTGCACCTCGCCGCGCAGCGCGTCGGTGGTGACGCGCCGGTTCCCCTCGAAGCCGACGCGGTTGACGATCGGGTTCTCGGCCACCTTGACGATGACGCGGCCGCCGTCCCGGCGGATCTCGACGTCACGGAACAGGCCCGTGGCGAACAGCGCGCGCAGGCTGCGGTCCAGCGCGTCCGGGTCGGCAGTGCCGCCGGGCTGGACCAGCATGTAGGAGCGGATGGTATCCGCCTCGATGCGCTGGTTGCCCTCCACTTCGATCGCAGCGATGCGGCCGGGCGCCTGCGCGAGTGAGGGGAACGCCAGCGCAAGCGTGGCGACGACGAGGAAGAGGGTGCGCAGCCTGGACAACGAATCGACACCTGATCTTGGGGTGGTCGAGGGGGCCGCACACTAACCGAGGTGCCAACCCCCTGCCACCCCCGCCGCATCCCGCCCGGCCGGCGGGATCGCGGGATTCAGCCGATCAGACCCGTCACCCAGCGCACGATGCCGAGATGCGTCAGGTCGTTCCAGGTCGCGAGCAGCATCAGGGTCAGCAGCAGCGCGAAGCCCCCGCGGAAGGCATATTCCTGCGCACGGGCCGTCAGCGGCCGCCCGCGCAGGGCTTCCGCCGCGTAGAATACCAGATGCCCGCCATCCAGAATCGGGATCGGGAAGAGATTTATCAACGCAAGGTTGATCGACAACAGGGCGATGAAGCTCAGCATCGGCAGGATGCCGAGGTCGGCGACCTCGCCCGAGAGCTGGGCGATGCGCAGCGGCCCGCCGATCTCCCCGGCGCCGCGCTGCCCGGTGATCATCTGCCACACCCCGGCGAGGGTCTGGCCCGAGACCGAGACGGTGTGCCAGGTGCCGACCGCCAGGGCCGAGAGCGGATTCATGCGCTCCCGCTCGATCGCGCCGCCCGAGATGCCGAGCAGGCCGCGCCCGTCCTCCGGGCGCGCCACCGGCGTCGCGACGACCTTGACCTCGGCGTCGCCGCGCCGGAGCAGGATCTCGATCGGCTGGCCGGCCCGGGGCTGGACGTGGCGCTGGAGGTCCTCGAAGCGGGTCACCGGCTCGCCGTCGAGGGCGATGATGCGGTCCCCGGGGGCAAGCCCCGCCCGTTCCGCCGCCGAGCCTGCCACCACCGACTGAACCGAGGTCGAGCCGACCGGCTGCCCGTAGGTCGCGAAGATGCCGGCGAAGATCAGCGCGGCGAGCAGGAAGTTGAACGCCGGCCCGGCGGCGACGACGATCGCGCGGTCGCGCACCGGCTTCTCGTGGAAGCCCTCCCCCGCCCGGTAGGCGCCCGGCTCCGGCGCGGCATCGGCGGTGGGCTGCTCCATGCCGTGCATCTTCACGTAGCCGCCGAGGGGGATCCAGCCGATCCGCCATTCGCAGTCCCGCCTGTCCCTCCAGGAGGCGATGGCCCGCCCGAAGCCGATCGAGAAGCGTTCCACGTGCACGCCGCGCCAGCGGGCGGCGAGGTAGTGGCCGAGCTCATGAACGAAGATCAGCACACCGAGCACCACCAGGAAGGCGAGGATGGTGCGAAGCGAGTCGGGCAGCAGGTCCATTCGGTCCGATCCGTCTGGGGCGCAGCCGTCAGGCCGCCGCCCGTTCCGCGGCGATCCTCGCCGCTTCCATCCGGGCAGCGCCATCGAGCGCGAGTATTGCGTCGAGATCGCCCGCCTCTGGCGCACCGAGGCGGTTGAGGGCCTCCTCGACGACCGCGGCGATATCGAGGAAGCCGAGGCGGCGGTCGAGGAACATCGCGACCGCGGCCTCGTTCGCCGCGTTCAATATGGTGGTCGCGCCGCCCCCCGCCCGCAAGGCCTCCCGCGCCAGGCGCAGCGCCGGGAAGCGCACCGGATCCGGCGCGAAGAACTCGAGCCGCCCCAGCGCGACGAGGTCGAGCCGCGGCACCGCCGCCGCCATGCGCGACGGCCAGGCGAGCGCATGGGCGATGGGCGTGCGCATGTCCGGCGTGCCGAGCTGCGCCATCACCGAGCCGTCGGCGTACTGCACCAGGCCATGGACGGTGGATTGCGGGTGGACCAGCACCTCGACCCGTGGCTCGGGGACGGGAAAGAGGCGGACCGCCTCGATCAGTTCCAGCCCCTTGTTCATCATGGTCGCGGAATCGATCGAGATCTTCGCCCCCATCGACCAGACCGGGTGCTTCAGCGCGACCTCGGGGGTCATCGCCGCCATCTCGGCAAGCGGCGTGGTCCGGAACGGTCCGCCGGAGGCGGTGAGGACGATCTTCTCGACCGTGCGGAAGGGGTCGCTGCCCCCGCCGCGTGCCTCCAGCGCCTGGAAGATGGCGTTGTGCTCGGAATCGACGGGCAGGATGGTCGCCCCGGCCGCACGCGCGGTGGCGAGCACGATCGCCCCGGCGCAGACGAGCGATTCCTTGTTCGCGAGCGCCAGGACCCCGCCGCGGCGCAGCGCCGTGAGCGTCGCCGGCAGGCCGGCGGCACCGACGATCGCGGCCATGGTCCAGTCGGCCGGCCGGGCGGCGGCGGCGACCACCGCCC
>JAFADX010000036.1 GCA_023424475.1 Pseudomonadota bacterium | reverse complement strand
ACGCAGGAGGGCGCCGCCGAGGCGCTGCTCGCCGAGGCCGCCGCGCGCTGGGGCGCGCTCGATGCGCTGGTCGATGCGGTGGGCGGGTCGATCCGTTCGGGATTCGAGGCGCTGAGCGATGCCGACTGGATCGGCAACTACACCTTCAACCTGCTTTCGGCCGTGCGGGTGGTGCGCGCGGCGCTGCCGCTGCTGCGCAAGGGCGGCGCGCCTTCGGTCGTGCTGCTTGGCGCGGCGGCCTCGCGCATGCCCTATCCGAACCAGGTCGTGTCGAACGTGCACAAGGCTGGGCTGCTGGGGCTGACCAAGACCCTCGCAGGCGAATATGCGGCGGAGGGCATCCGGGTGAACTGCGTCGCGCCGGGGCGCACGCTGACCAGGCTCTGGACCGATCGGGCGAACAGGCTCGCCGCCGAGCGCGGAGTATCCTTCGATGAGGTGATCGCCGAATTCGCGCACGAGATCCCGCTCGGGCGCTTCGGCCGCCCGGAGGAGATCGCGGCGATGGTGCTGTGGCTGTCGAGCCCGAGGGCGTCCTACGTGACGGGGCAGACCGTCAACGTCGATGGCGGCATTGCGCGGGGACTGCTGTAGGCGGGGGGAGAAGAGAACTTCTCCCCCGACCTTCAATACATCGTCTGCCGGAGGCGTTCCGGCGCATCCCGGTCATAGGCCACGGCGTCCAACTGCCCATCCCCGCGATGCGACGCGATCAGCTGCCCCATGGTCGGCAGCCCCTCGGGCCGCGCCTTCCCGTCCCACAGCCGGGAGCGCATGATCGACTTCGCGCACTGCATGAAGAGTTCGGCGACGGTCACGACCAGCACCGTCGCGGGCGCCTTGCCGCGTTCGACGAAGCGCGAGGTCAGCGCCGGGTCCGCGGTGATCCGCGCGGTGCCGTGCACGCGCAGCACCTCGGCAGCGCCGGGGACGAAGAAGATCACCGAGATGCGGTTGTCCTCGAGGAGGTCGCGCAGAGCATCGAGCCGGTTGTTGCCGCGCCGGTCGGGGATGACGAGCGTCCCATCCGGCTCGACCGCCACGAAGCCCGGGGCGTCCCCGCGCGGTGTCGCATGGACGCCGCGGCGGCCGGCCGTCGACAGCACGCAGAAGGGCGAGGCCGCGATCCAGGCACGGGCCGTCGCCTCGATCCGGTAGGCGACCTTCTTGAGCGGGCCTTCGAGGGGCTCGGCGTAGAGTTCCCTCAGGCGCGCCTCGGTGGTGACGGCGAAGGGGTCGGCGGGGGGCTGGGTGTCCATGGGGGCAGTCTGGACCGGTTGCGCGCCGGCCGGCCAGCCCATGCTTGCCCGGGGCGGCGGGCGGCGGCTAGAAGCGCCGCGATCCCACATCACCGATTTTCGAGAGAGGGGCGGCCATGGCCGGCCATTCGCACGCCAAGAACGTCATGCACCGCAAGGCCGCCCAGGGCGCCAAGCGGGCCCAGGCCTTCGGCAAGCTGATCCGCGAGATCACCGTCTCGGCCAGGACGGGCATGCCCGACCCGGCCATGAACCCGCGCCTGCGCGCCGCGGTGAAGGCAGCCCTCGTCGCCAACATGACGCGCGACACGATCGACCGCGCCATCAAGCGCGCCAGCGCGACGGGGCAGGGCGAGGACTGGCAGGAGGTCCGCTACGAGGGCTACGGCCCCCACGGCATCGCCATCATCGTCGAGGCGCTGACCGACAACCGCAACCGCACCGGCGGCGACCTGCGGTCGATCTTCAACAAGAACGGCGGCGCGCTGGGCGAGACCAACTCGGTCGCCTTCCAGTTCGAGCGCAAGGGCGTGCTGCGCTACAAGCCCGACGCCGCCTCGGCGGACGACATGCTCGAGGCGGCGATCGAAGCCGGCGCGGAGGACGTGGAATCCGGCGAGGACGGCCACGAGGTCTCCACCTCCGTCGAGGATTTCGCCGCCGTGCGCGACGCGCTGGAGGCGAAGTTCGGCCAGGCCGAGGCGGCCAAGCTGGAATGGTGGCCGTCCACGACCGTCGATCTCGACGAGGAGAAGGCGCGCGACATCCTGAAGCTGGTCGATGCGCTGGACGACAACGACGACGTGCAGAACGTCTACGCCAACTTCGAGGTGGACGAGGCGGCGGCGGAGAGGCTTTCGGCCGCCTGACGCGGGTCAGGCGGCCGGCGTGCCGGGGTGGGGTGGTCACCAGGCGATCATGCCCTCGGTTCGCGCCCGGACCGCGGATGGGGCGAGGCGCGTCGCCAGGGCGTCATGGCCTGCCGAGCGCCCCGGGGGCGCATCTGCTAGACACGCGGCCATGGCGCGTCGGCCGATTCGCATCCTCGGGCTCGACCCCGGCCTCCAGCACACCGGCTGGGGGCTGATCGAACATGACGGCTTTCGGCTGCGCTTCGTGGCGGAAGGTGTGGTGTCCACGAGCGCGGCCGAGGAGCTGCCGGACCGGCTGCTCGCCCTGCATCGTGGCCTCGCCGCCGTGATCGGCCTGCACGCGCCGGAGGAAGCCGCGGTCGAGAACACCTATGTCGCGCGAAACCCCGATTCCGCGCTGAAACTCGGCCAGGCGCGGGGTGTCGTGGTGCTGGCCCCGGCGCTGGCGGGCCTCGCCGTCGCGCAATATGGCGCGATGGAAGTGAAGCGCGCGGTGGTGGGCAACGGGCATGCGGCGAAGGAACAGGTGCAGGCGATGGTGAAGCACCTGCTGCCGGGCGTGACCTTCAAGCGCGCCGACGCGGCCGACGCGCTTGCGGTGGCGATCTGCCACGCGCATCACCGGCAGTCGCGGCAGGCGCTGGCAGGGGGGTATCAGCCGGCATGACCGTGTCGCGCCGCGTTGGAGGGGCCCTTCCTCGCCAAGCTGCCCCGCCAAGGGCCGAAGGGCCTTCCGGCCTTTGGCGTGGAGGACCAGGGGGGCGGCGCTCCTCCGGTCGCGCCCGATGATCGGCGCGCTGAAGGGCCGCGTGGACTCCACCCACGAAGGCGGCTGCATCTTCGACGTGAACGGCGTCGGCTACCTTCTCTCCTGCTCGCGCAAGACGCTCGATGCGCTGTCGGGCCGCGACGGCGCGCAGCGCGTTCTGGTCGAAACGCGCGTCAGCCAGGATGCCATCACCCTCTACGGCTTCGCCGATGCGTCGGAGCGCGAGGCCTTCCGCGCGCTGATCGAGGTCAAGACGGTCGGCCCGCAGAAGGCGCTGATCGTGCTGTCCTCGCTGACGCCGGATGGCTTGGCGCGCGCGATCGCGGGGAAGGAGCGCAAGCGGCTGTCGGAGGTGAAGGGCCTCGGCGCCGCGACGGCGAACCGCATCGTCGATGAGCCGGCGATGCAGAAATGGGCCGTGGGCCGCGTGACGCCGGAGGCGGACGGGGAGGGCGCGCTGCCCGCTGTCGCGCCCGAACGCGGCGCGGAAGCGGATGCCGTCTCCGCGCTGGTCAATCTCGGCTGGAAGCAGCCGCAGGCGGCGACAGCGATCGCGCGCGTGGCGAAGCGGCTGGGTGAGGCGGCGACGCTCGACGCGCTGATCCGCGAGGGCCTGAAGGAGATGGCGCGATGAGCGAGCGGCTCACCTCGCCGGACAGGCAGGACGACGACTACGGCGAACATGCACTGCGTCCGCAGGTGCTGGCGGACTTCACCGGGCAGGCGAGCCTGCGGGAGAACCTCGCGGTCTTCATCGCCGCGGCGAAGGCGCGGCAGGAACCGATGGACCACGTGCTGTTCCACGGGCCGCCCGGCCTCGGCAAGACGACGCTGGCGCAGATCGTCGCGCGGGAACTGGGCGTCGGGTTCCGTGCGACCTCGGGGCCGGTGCTGCAGCGTTCGGGCGACCTCGCGGCGATCCTGACCAACCTCCAGCCGCGCGACGTGCTCTTCGTCGACGAGATCCACCGCCTGCAGCCGGCGATCGAGGAGACGCTCTATCCCGCGATGGAGGATTTCTGCCTCGACCTCATCATCGGGGAGGGGCCGGCGGCACGCACGGTCCGCATCGACATCCCGCCCTTCACCCTGATCGGCGCGACGACGCGCGCGGGGCTGCTGGCGACGCCGCTGCGCGACCGCTTCGGCATCCCGCTGCGGCTCGCGTTCTACACGGCCGGGGAACTGCACGGCATCGTCACGCGCGGGGCGCGGAAGCTGGGCTTTGCCCTGTCCGACGATGGCGCGATGGAGATCGCCAAGCGATCCCGTGGCACGCCGCGCATCGCCGGCCGCCTGCTGCGCCGCGTGCGCGACTTCGCCATGGTCGAGAACCGCACCGCCGACCGCGCCATGGCCGATGCAGCCCTGAAGCGGCTCGAGGTCGATGAACTCGGCCTCGATGCCATGGACCGCCGCTACCTGCGCCGCATCGCCGAGCACCATGGCGGGGGCCCGGTCGGCATCGAGACGCTGGCCGCCGCCCTCGCCGAAGGCCGCGACACGCTCGAGGAAGTGGTCGAGCCCTATCTGATCCAGGAAGGGCTGGTGCTGCGCACGCCGCGCGGGCGGATGCTCGGGGAAGGGGGGTGGCGGCATCTCGGCCTGGCGCCGCCGGCGGGCATGGTCGCCCAGCTGGACCTGCTGCGGGACACAGATTCGTGATGGAAGCCCGACCGGACCAGGGCGACGGGATCCATCGATACAACCTGAGGGTGTATTTCGAGGATACCGACGCCGGCGCGATGGCCTATCACGCCCGTTATCTGCACTGGGCGGAACGTGCCAGGACAGAATCGTTGCGTGCCATCGGCTTGCCACACAATCTGATGATAGAGCGTCACCGTGCCTTGCTCGTGGTGCGACGCATCGAAGTGGAGTATTGGCGGCCCGCCCGCCTGGACGACCTGGTGGTCGTGGAAACGGCCGTCCGGCGGGTCACCGGCGCCCAGATCCTGCTTGACCAGACCGTTCGCGCGGCGACGGAAGGGCAGGGCGCAGCGGGTGAGCGGCTTGCGGGGCTGAAGGTCGGCCTGGTTTCGGTCGACCAGGGCAGTCTGAAACCCGTGCCGCTGCCCGAGCCCTGGCGGTCGGTGCTCAAGGGGCTGGTCCGCGCCGAGGCGCCGGGCTGACCCGCGGTTCTGGTTGAAGGCGGCTGCGGCCGCAGTCCGTCCTGCGGGGCGGGAAAGGAGACGTGGCGTGGACGGCACCGTTACCGCTCAGGCGCTCGGGCAGGCAGCCCACGATATCTCGCTCTGGGGGCTCTTCCTCCAGGCCGACTGGATCGTGAAGCTGGTCATGATCGGCCTGCTGCTCGCCAGCATCTGGGTGTGGGCGATCGTCTTCGACAAGGTGACGAACATCCGCCGCGCCAACAAGGCCGCCGACGCCTTCGAGGACCGCTTCTGGTCGGGCGGCAGCCTCGACGACCTCTATGCCCGCGAAGGCGAGGAACCGGCCAACCCGATGGCCGCCGTGTTCGGCGCGGCGATGCGCGAATGGCGCCGCAGCGTGGGCAGGGGTGCCGTCCTGGGCGGCGCCAAGGAACGCGTCGAGCGCGCCATGTCGGTGACCATCGGCCGCGAGATGGAGCGGATGGAACGGTGGATGGTCTTCCTCGCCTCGGTCGGTTCCGTCGCGCCCTTCGTCGGCCTGTTCGGCACGGTCTGGGGCATCATGAATTCCTTCACCGCCATCGCGGGGATGCAGAACACCAACCTCGCGGTGGTCGCGCCCGGCATTGCCGAGGCGCTCTTCGCCACGGCGATCGGCCTGGTCGCCGCCATCCCGGCGGTGCTCGCCTACAACAAGCTGAACACGGACCTCGCCCGCTTCGCCGGGCGGCTCGAATCCTTCGCGACCGAGTTCGGCGCCATCCTGTCCCGCCAGACCGAGACGGCGGCCAACGACGTGGCGGCGCCCGCCGCCAGCGCGGCGGAATAACGCCATGGCAGGGCCGCTGATCGGCGGGCGCAACGGCCGCACGCGCTACCGCCCGATGGCCGAGATCAACGTCACGCCGCTGGTCGACGTGATGCTCGTGCTCCTCATCATCTTCATGGTCGCGGCGCCGCTGATGACCGTGGGCGTGCCGGTGGACCTGCCGCGCACCGCCGCCTCCCCGCTCAACCAGGAGACCGAGCCCCTGACCATCACGGTCAACCCCGAAGGCAAGATCTTCCTGCAGGAGACCGAGGTGACGACCGACGAGCTGGTTCCCCGGCTGCGCGCCATCATGGGCCAGCAGCCCCAGGGCCAGCCGGAGCGGCGGATCTTCGTCCGCGGCGACCGCGCGATCGCCTATGGCCGCGTCATGGAGGTGATGGGGATCATCTCGTCCGCCGGCTTCACCCGCGTCGCCCTGCTTGCCGAGCAGCCCTCCGGCCCGCCGGCCGCCGGGCAGTCCGGGGCGCCGGCGCGCCCCGCCACCACCCCGGCACGCCCGCAGGCCGGGCCGAACCGCGGCTGAGGAAGGAGGCGGAGGGGTGTTCGAACCCTCCCGGCCCGACGACTCCCGCCTGAAGAAGTGGGCAGGGGTCTCGGCGGTCGCGCACGCCGTGATCCTTGGCGTCGGCGCGCTGTTCGTGCTGGCCCGGCCGATCCCGGAGCCTCAGGAGCAGGGCATCGCGGTCGAGCTCGTCTCGCCGGGCCCGCCGCAACTCGCCCAGGCCGACGAGCCGGCGCCGGTTCCGGCCCCGCCTTCGCCCGAGGCGCCGCCGGAGCCGCAGACCGAGGAGCCGCCGGCCCCCGAGCCGCCCCGCAACGC
>JAFADX010000032.1 GCA_023424475.1 Pseudomonadota bacterium | reverse complement strand
GGGCGGTGTCGAGGTCGGCGCCCTCGCCGAAGATCGCGTGCAGCGCAGCGCGCGCGAAGGCGCCGGCCAGCGCCGCGTCCTCCGGCGCGATGGCGTGGAAGACGCGGGCGCAGGCCAGCGAGATGCCTGGCGGCGCCAGCGGCCGCGCCAGCGGCAGGTGATGCCGCCGTGCGAGCCGCGCCAGATCGCGTTGCGCATACGCCCCGCGCAGCGGCTGGTCGCCGAGCGGCGCCATGCCCGTGGTGCGGAACACCACGCCGAGCAGGATCGCATGCCACTCGACCGTCCGGCCGTGGCGGCGCGCGATGTCCTCGATCTGCGTCGATGCAATCCACGCATAGGGAGAGGCGAAATCGAACCAGAAGGCGATCGGGGCGGTCATCTTGCGTCTCCGGTCATCGCGGCAGCAGGGCCCAGGCGGTGGCCAGCACCAGCGCCGCGGCCAGCGCGAGGTTCGCCGCGCGCGAGGCGGCGGGCTGCGCCAGCAGCCGCGCTAGAGCATGTTCCGATCTGTCGGAACCGGCACCGGCCCGCACCCCCACCCGGCCACCCATCCAGGATACTGTCGTCGGGTGGCCGGGTGAGGGTGCGGGCCGGTGCCGTCTGATCGAAAAGAGCTCTAGCGAGGCGCCGACGAGCAGCCAGGCCAGGTGGATCGCCACGATCATCACCACCAGCGCCAGCGTCTTCGCCACCGCCTCTGCAACCGGCGGCAGGCCCCGCAGGTGCGAGGCGGCGAACAGCGCGCTGAACACGATCCATGCCTTGGGATTGGTGGTGGCGAGCAGCAGCCCGCCCGGCACCGACGGCGCCGGGACCGACGGATCGTCGCGCGCCAGCGGCGGCGCCCGCGCGATCCGCACCGCGAGCCAGAGGATGTAGAGCGCCGCTGCCGCGCTCAGCACCGGCGCGGCCCGCGGCACGGCCGAGAGCGCGGCGAAAAGCCCCGTCGCCACCGCCAGCAGCACGGCGGTCGTGCCCAGGATCAGCCCCGCGACATAGGGCATCGCCCGCCGCAGTCCGAAGGCGGCGCCGACCGCGGTCACGCTGATGGTGGACGGCCCCGGGCTGCCCATCAGCGCCGCCGCGGCGAGGAGCATCGCGCCGAGCCCTGGCGGGAAGGTTGCTTCCATGTTTCAGCGCCGCGGCGGCACGGCGCCGACGGTGGCGAGGTTCACGACGCGCGCGGCGCCGAGCAGTGCCGCGATCGCCTCGGGCGCCATCGCCCTGTCGGTGCGGCGCAGTGCCGGCCGGCTCATCCGCCGTTCTCCCGTGCGAGGGCGTGCCGCACCACCGGGCGCGCGGCCATGTGCGCGGTGTGGTCCGCGACGTGCGGGAAGCGCGCGGGATCGACGCCGTCCGAGGGCAGCCAGCGCGCGATGGTGTGCAGGTAGCCGTCCGCCAGGCTGTAGCGGTCGCCGAGCACCCAGGGGCCGCGCAGGAAGGTCGTCTCGATCGGGGCGAAGCAGGCGGCCATGATCTCCGGCACCTTGCGCTGCATGGCGGCGATCGCGTCGAGGTCGTCCGCCCGGCGATGCCCGCGCATCCGGTGGGCATGGGGGACATGCACGGTCGCGCAGAGATGGGCGTTGAACTCCTGCATCCGCGCGAAGGCGAAGGGATCCTCGATGGGTGCGAGGCGGGCTTCCGGGACGCGCTGCGCGACATAGGCGAGCAGCGCGGGCGTTTCGGTCAGCACGCCGAGCCCGAGGTCGAGCCCGATCCAGGGCGAGTGCGAGGTTGCCAACAGTCCGAGCCCCGCCGCATAGAGCGCCCCGCAGCCGAGCAGCACCGGCCGCGGCCCGAAGCGGTCCCCCAGCGCGCCCACGAAGGGCTGCGCCACGCCCCAGACGAGGTTGTGCAGCGCCACCGCGAAGCCGAAGGACGCCGCGGTGACGCCGAGATCCTCGCCCACCGGCCCGAGGAACAGCCCGAAGCACTGCCGCAGCCCCATCGAGACCGACATGACCAGCGCGGCGACGATCACCACGGTGCGGAGCGAAGGGCCGGCGTTCATGGGCTCACCAGAAGGGACCGCATTGCGGCAGGCGTGCCTGCTCGGCCTCGGCGCCGCGCGGAGGGCGCGGCAGGCCGGCATCGCGCCGGCCATGCGGGTCGAGTTCCTCGGCCCGGGGCATCGGCGGCGCGGCGCGGAACAGGCGCCGCAGCCAGGCGGCGCAGGCGGAAACAACGGACATGGAAGGCGGGCCCTGGCGACGGGGAAGCGATGCGTCGGCGCGGGGGGACCGATGCAGGCCTCGTCGCGGGGCGTCAGGACGGCGGACGCGGTGCGTCGCGCGGCGGCCGGAGGGCCGCGAAGGTCTGCGCGAAAGGGCCGGGACCGCCGTCATGCGCGGCGATGGTCCCGCGCCGGACACGGGCGGAAAACCGAGTTCTCCTCACCCGCGCTGAGCGGCCCTCACCCCAGCGGGCGCACCGTCGGGCGCAGCGCGCCGGCGGCGAGCGCGGCCAGCGTGCCGCCCAGCATCAGCAGCGCCATCGGCCGCGGCGTGCCGTCCGCCAGGGCGCCGACCAGCGCGCTGCCCAGCGCCGCGCAGGTGAATTGCAGCGTGCCCAGCAGGGCCGAGGCGCTGCCCGCCCGCGCCGGATGCCGTGCCAGCGCGCCCACCGCCGCGTTCGGGAAGATCAGCCCGGTCGCCGCCAGCGCGGTCGCGGCCGGGACGAAGACGCCCCAGATGCCGCCCCAGCCGGTGAAGGCGGCCGCCAGCACGCCCGCCGCCGCCGTCGCGCTGACGCGCAGCGCAATCGAGGGCACGCGCCGCGGCCCGAAGCGGCGCAGCAGCGCCGGATTCAGCTGCGACGCCCCGATGAAGCCCGTCGCGCTGACGGCGAAGAGCAGGCCGAAGCGGCTCGCCGGGATGCCGAAATGGGCGATGTAGACGTCCGGTGCGCCGCCGATGAAGGCGAAGACCGCGAACATCGCCATCGCCCCCATGACGGCATGGGTGATGAAGCCGCGCTCGCGCCCGATCTCGATGAAGTCGGCCAGCAGCGCGATGGCCGAACGGTGCGGGCGGCGATCGGGCGGCAGCGTCTCGGGCAGCAGCAGCGCCGCCAGCAGGCAGGACAGCGCACCATAGGCCACGCAGGCCCAGAAGATCATCCGCCAGCCCCCGGCGCCGAGCAGCAGTCCGCCCAGCGTCGGCGCGAGGATCGGCGCCGCGCCCATCACCAGCATCAGCCTGGACATCAGCCGCGCGGCCTCGAGCCCCTCGGCCAGGTCGCGCACCATGGCGCGGGGGATGACCGCGCTCGCCGCGCCGCCGAAGGCCGCGACGCAGCGCCAGGCGGCGAGCGTCGCCATGTCGCCCGCCATGGCGCAGCCCACCGAGGCCAGGGTGTAGAT
>JAFADX010000031.1 GCA_023424475.1 Pseudomonadota bacterium | reverse complement strand
GCGCAGGAGGGCGGCCGCGTGGCGGGACCGTTGCTCGCGGCCGAGATCGAACGCCTGGCCGCCGCGCCGGCGGAGGCGTGGACCACGCTCGCGGGCATGCTGCGTGACCACGGCCGCCTGCCGGTCGCGATCCTGGTGATGGAGAGCGCCGTTGCCGCGCATCCTGGCGAGGCGGCGCTGCGCATCCTGCTCGGCACGATGCGCCTGGCCGCGGGACGGGCGATCGAGGCGGCGGAGGATTTCCGCCTGGCGACCGAGGCCGCGCCCACCGAGGCCGAAGGCTGGCTCGGCCTGACCGATGCGCTGTGGCGCCAGCGGCGGATCCCCGAGGGCGTCGCCGCCACGGCGGCCGCCATTGCATTGCATCCGGAGAACGTCGTGCTTGCGTCCCGCCAGGCGACCTTCCTGGTGGCCGCGCATGACCCGGTGGCGGCGGAGAAGGCCGCGCGGCGGGCGATCGGGCTCGATCCGCGGGACGAATCCGCGTGGCTCTGCCTGGGCGATGCGATCTGGCGGCAGCATCGCGTCCGCGATTCGGTCCGCGCGATCGAGGAGGGGCTGGTCGCCATTCCCGACAGCGTGGCGCTGGCCGCGCGGCTCGGTCACCAGCTGATCAACCAGGATCGCCGCGCCGCGGCGGTGGAGGCCTTTCGCCGCGCCGTCTCCGGCAACCAGGCGCCGGCGCATGTCTGGCTCGGCTTCACCGATGCGCTGTGGCGCGCGGGACGGATGGAGGAGGCGGGCGAGGCCGTCCGCCGGGGCCTCGCCGCCCATCCGAACAGCGCCGAGCTGCGCGCGCGCCTCGCGCAACTGCTGATGGCGGGCGGCGAGGAGGAGGGCGCGCGGGGCACCCTGGCCGAGGCGCTCGCCACCGATCCGGGATCGGAGGAGGTGCACCTTGCCATGGCGGATGCGCTGTGGCGCCAAGGTCGGCGGGCCGAGGCGGTGGCGGCGGCGCGCGAGGCGGTCGCCGCGGTGCCGGACAAGCCCCCGGTGGCGGCGCGGCTGGGCCACCTGCTGCTGGAAGCGGGCGAGATCGAGGAAGCGGCGGCGATCTTCCAGCGCGTCACCGCGCAGGCGCCTCGGCTCGTCACCGGATGGGTCGGCCTGTGCGATGCCGAGCGCCAGCGCAAGCGGATCAGGGAGGCGATCGCCGCCTGCCGCCAGGCCGAGGCGGTCGGCGCCGACCGGCCGACCATGCGGATGCTGCGCTACCGGCTCTACGGCGACCTCGAGGAATAGGATGCGCCCGGCGTTCCGCGAAGGGCCGCCGAAGCAGCGGCCCGCGCGCAGTCGCGCGAAGCCAAGGCGGCCGGACGGCCGCCGCCCGGCGACTGAGGGCACACAATCAGAGCGAACAGGCGGCCTCGAGGAAGGCGCCGCCGATGGTACCCGGTTGAGCCGGACGGAAGGCGTTGTTGCGCGGGCGCTCGGCATGGACCGGATCCTGCGCGTTGGGCCGGCCGAACCAGGCGCCTTCGAGGGGGCGCCATTGCCGCTCCGCGCAGCGATACTCGCCGACGAAGCGGACCGAGCGTGCCCGGCCCCCGGTCTCGGGGATCGGGATGGCGTCGCGCAGGTTCAGCAGGATCCAGGCGCGCCGGACAGGGCCGCTGGTGACAAGGCCCCGTTCCTGCACATAGCCGCTCGCGATGTCGCCCGAGTTGCCGAGGGAGTCGATCCGCCGCCACCCGTAAGGCATGGGCGGCGGGGGCGGCTCGGGCGGCGGCGGCGGGAGCTCCGCCGCGCAACCGCCCAGCAGCAAGGCCAGAACCGCAAGACGACGCATGGCCATCAGGCCATGTTCACCATGATGGTCTTCTTGTGCGTGAAGTGCTCGAGCATCGCCTCGAGCGAGGCTTCCTTGCCGAGGCCCGACTGCTTCACGCCGCCGTAGGAGAGGTTCGCCTGCACGACCAGGTTCTGGTTGATCTGCACGAGCCCCGCTTCCAGCCGGTGCGCGAGGTCGAGCCCGACCTTGAGGTTGTTCGTCCAGAGCGAGGCGGCGAGGCCGTAATCGGAGTCGTTGGCGTCCGCGAGCACCGCCTCGGGGTCGTCGAAGGCCTGGATGACGGTGACCGGGCCGAAAATCTCCTCCTTCACGAGGCGGCTGTCCCTGGTCAGCCCCGTGAAGATGACGGGCTGGATGAAGAGCCCCTTCTTCAGCGCGGGATCGGTCGGCATCGCGCTGCAGACATGCGCGGTCGCCCCCGGCGTCGCCTTTCCTTCCGCGATGTAGGCCTTCACCTTCTCGAGCTGGCCCTCGCTGACGATGGTGCCGATGTCGGTCTTCTCGTCGAGCGGGTCGCCCATGACCATGCCGTTCACCGCATCCGTCATCGCCTTCACGAAGCGGTCGAAGATCGGGCGCTCGACATAGATGCGCGAGGCCGCGGTGCAGGACTGGCCCTGCCGCGTGAAGCGCATCGAGGTGAGTGCGCCCGAGACCGTCCTGTCGAAGTCGCAGTCGGCGAAGACGATCATCGGCGACTTGCCGCCGAGTTCGAGCGTGACCGGGATCAGCTTCTCGGCCGCGGCCTTGGCCACGATCTTCCCGGTCTCGACCGAGCCGGTGAAGGTCACCTTGCGCACCTCGGGGTGCATCACGAGCGGCGCGCCGCATTCCGGCCCGAAGCCCGAGACCATGTTGAAGACGCCGGGCGGCAGCACGCGGTTCATGATCTCGCAGATGCGCAGCACGGCGAGGGGGGCTTCCTCGGCCGACTTCACCACCACGGAATTGCCGGCCACCAGCGCGGGCGCGACCTTCAGCGCCATCAGCAGCATCGGCACGTTCCACGGGATGATCGCGCCGACCACGCCGAGCGGCTCGCGCACCGTGACGGAGAGCACCTTCGGGTCGAAGGGCACGCTCTCGCCCTTCAGTTCCGAGCCGAGGCCGCCGAAGAATTCGAAGATGTCGGCGACGACATTGGCCTCGACGCGGGATTCGGTGCGCAGCGCCTTGCCGGTCTCGAGCGCGATGAGGCGGCCGAGCTCGTCCACATGCTCCTTCAGGAGTTGCGCGCATTGATGCACCAGCGCGCCGCGCTTGCGGGCGGGGATCTTCGCCCAGTCCTTCTGCGCCTTGGCGGCGTTCTGCACCGCGGCATCGACGTCGGCGGCGTCGCCCTCGGCGGCGCGGGCCACCTCGGCGCCGGTCGCCGGGTTCACCACGGCGAAGGTCCTGCCCGAGCGGGCGGGCACATAGGCGCCGCCGATGAAGTGGACGCCGGAGAGAGCCTTGGCGAGCGCGAAGGGGTCGGTGCTGGGCGCGGTGGGGGTCGGATGCGGACGGTCGAGCATGGGGCGCTCCTCCGTTGTCTCGTTGGGGCGGCACCAATAGACCCGGGCGCGCCGCGTGGGAACCGGCCCGCGGCCGATCAGTCCGACCGGGGCGCCTTGGGCCGGGTCTCGGCAATCCGATCCGAGAACAGAACCGTTCCATCCCGGTCGAACAGCGTGGCAGCGATGAGCACACCGCCCGCATGTGCCGTGCCGGGGGACCCGATCGCCCGGTTCGTCGTCACGGTCGTCGCGCTGGCGGCAATGATGCGCAAGGCGAGGATCACCCCGCCGCCGCCCAGATGCGCCTCCGCCGCGTCGGCGAGGAGCAGTCGCGGCAGCAGGCCGGGCATCGCGGCCCAGATCGCATCGACGACCCGCAGCGCGGCTTCGATCCGCAGTTTCGCGCCCCGTAGCCGGGGTGCCTCCGGCGGTGCCGGCGGCGGTGCGCCGCCAGCCGCCGGCGGCGCAGGCGCAAGGGCAGCCTCGATCTCACCCAGGCGGGTCCGCGCCGCGCCGGCGGCTTCGGCCAAGCGCCGCAGGCGCGGAAGCAGCCGCGCCTCCTCCTCCATCGCGGCGCGCGGCAGCAGCGTGGCCAGGCGCCGGGTGTCGAAGGTCCTGCGTTCCAGTTCCTTCTGCACGGCGGCCAGCAGGTCCGCTTCCCCGATCGCGACGGCAGTGTGCGACTCGCTGGTGCTGCGGCGGGTGAACAAGCCGAGCAGCGAGATCGCGGCGCTGGCGAGCGGACCGGCGATGGCCGCGGCGGCGGGCGCGACGAAGGCCTTCGTCGCGCCGAGGGCGGCGAGGCTGTCGAGGGCGTCGCCCTGCGGCGGCGCGGCTTCGGCGCGCAGGCTCTCCTCGACCTGCCCGAGCCAGGCGACGAGCGCGCGCAGGTTCGACAGTTCCGACAGGTCCTCGCCCGGATGCAGCAGCACGGGCGGCCGGGGCGGCCGCCTGAAGCGCGTCTCGACCCGCACGCCGATGTCGAAGGCCGCTGCGTCGAGCGCGTCATAGGCCAGCTTCGTGGCCTCCATCGAGGCACCCTGGGTCGCGTAGGTCGAAGCGAGCTGTCCCAGGTTGTCCTTGTTCGCGGCCTTCAGGGTCTCGACCAGCAGGCTGGTCAGCGGATCCGTCTGCGCGGGCGCTGCTGTCCCGGAACTCATGCCACGCTCCTGACATTCGCGTCGGCTGCGCGGCCGCCGCGCGGATCCATCCCGACCTTCGATGCGATACCGGCTTGCCGAGCCTGCCGCCCTGGCCGATACCGGCCGGGCGTGCCTGCCCGACCAGCACGCCATCGCGTCCGCCCGTGCGCGGCACTATGCCGGCGCCGGGCCCAGGAAGACAGGAACATCCGCGTCATGACGGCATCGCCGCCCGGTCCGCTCGCAGGCCTTCGCGTCCTCGACCTCACCCGCGTCCTCGCCGGCCCGACCTGCACGCAGATGCTGGGCGACCTCGGCGCCGAGGTGATCAAGATCGAGCGCCCCGAGGCCGGCGACGACACCCGCGGCTTCGCGCCCCCGTTCTGGCCGGAGACGAAGGAGAGCGCCTATTTCCTCGGCGTGAACCGCAACAAGAAGTCGGTCACGCTCGACATGGCGAAGCCGGAGGCGCAGGCGATCCTGCATCGCCTCCTCGAGACCACCGACATCCTGGTCGAGAACTTCAAGGTCGGCGCGCTGGCGAAGTACGGCCTGGGCTGGGAGCAGTTGAAGGACAAGTACCCGCGCCTGATCTACTGCTCGATCACCGGCTTCGGCCAGACCGGCCCCTATGCGCCGCGCCCGGGCTACGATGCGCTGATCCAGGCGATGGGCGGCGTCATGTCGCTCACGGGCGAGCCGAACGGCAGCCCCCAGAAAGTGGGCATCCCGGTCGCGGACCTCTTCGCCGGGCTCTATGGCTGCATTGGCGTGCTCGCGGCGCTGAACCACCGCACCGCGACGGGGCAGGGGCAGCAGATCGACATCGGCATGCTCGACACCCATGTCGCCTGGCTCGCCAACCAGGGCATGAACTACCTCGCGACCGGGGAGAACCCGCCGCGGCTCGGCAACCAGCATCCGAACATCTCGCCCTACCAGGAATTCCCGACCAAGGACGGCTACATCATCCTCGCGGTCGGCAACGACCCGACCTTCGAGCGCTTCTGCAGGGCCTTCGGCCAGGAGCACCTGCTGGCCGACGAGCGTTTCGCCACCAACCCCAGGCGCGTCGCCAACCGCGACCTGGTGACGGAGACCCTGACGCCGGTGATGAAGACCCGGACCACGACGGAATGGGTCGAGGCGCTGGAGGCGCAGAAGATCGGCTGCGGCCCGATCAACACGCTGAAGGACGTCTTCGCCGACCCGCATGTCCAGGCGCGCAACATGACCCTTGAGATGGATCATGGCAGCGGCGTCACGGTCAGGGTCATTGCCAACCCGGTGAAACTCAGCGCGACGCCGCCCACCTATCGCTCGGCGCCGCCGGTGCTGGGCGAGCACACGGACGAGGTCCTCTCCGGCCTGCTCGGCATGGGCGCGGAGGAGATCGCGGCGCTGCGGGCGAAGTCGATCCTGTAGCCGGCCCGCACCGGCCGGGACGAGGAGGGGTGATGCGCGAAGGCGCGGTGCGCTGGCTCTCGCCGGCCGGGTTCTTCACCATGCGCTGGTGGGAATGGGGGCCGGAGGACGGCCCGCCCGTCATCTGCGTGCATGGCCTGACGCGGTCCGGGCGCGACTTCGATGTCCTGGCGCGCAGCCTGGCGGCGGCGGGGCGGCGGGTGATCTGCCCGGACCTGCCGGGCCGGGGTGCCTCGGACTGGTTGCCGGACCCGATGCTCTATCAGCCGCCGACCTATGTGGCGGCGCTGTCCCACCTGCTGGCGCGGATCGACGGGCCGGTCGACTGGGTGGGCACCTCGCTGGGCGGCATCTGCGGCATCGCGATCGCGGCGACGCCGGGCCACCCGATCCGCCGCCTGGTGCTGAACGACATCGGCGCCTTCGTCCCGCAGGCGGCCATGGCGCGCATCCGCGACTACATGGCCGGCTCCACGGTCTTCGAGGACCTGCCTGCGCTGGAAGCGCATCTGCGCGAGGTCCACGCGCCCTTCGGCCCGCTGAGCGACGCGGAATGGCGGCACCTCGCCGAGACCTCGGCCCGTCCGGCCGATGGCGGCGTGGCACTGCATTTCGACCCGGCGATCGCCGCGCCCATCGTCGGGCAGGAAGCCCAGGCGGTCGACATGCATGTGCTCTGGGCGCAGGTGCAGGTGCCGGTGCTGCTGATCCGCGGCGCGGACAGCGACATCCTGCCGCAGGCGACCGCCGCCGAGATGGCGGCGCGGCCGCATGTGCGCCTGACCGAGATCGCCGGCACCGGACATGCCCCGGCGCTGATGGACCCGGCGCAGGTCGCGCTGGTGGCGGGCTTCCTGGCTCAGTAGCCCGGGCGCGGCACCAGCCCCATCATCACCTGGTCGAGGCCGCCATCGACCAGCAGCTCCGCCCCGTTGACGTAGGCGGCGCGCGGGCTGGCGAGGAAGGTCACGGCATCGGCGATGTCCTTCGGCGTGCCGACGCGACCGGCCGGGACCATCTCCGAGCGTCGCTCCAGCACGCCCGGCGCCTGGTAGAAGGCTTCCGACAGCGGCGTGCGGATCAGCCCCGGGCTGACGACGTTGCTGCGGATCCGGTCCGGCCCCCATTCATAGGCGATCTGGCGCGACAGCATCGCGACCCCGGCCTTGGAAGGGCTGTAGGCGCCCGAGCGCGGCTGCGGGTTGGTCGCGGCGATGGAGGCGATGTGCACCAGCGCGCCGCCGCCCTTCGCCAGCATCTGCGGCCGCACCGCCTGCGCGCAGGCGAGGTAGCCGGTGAGGTTCACCGCCATCAGCGCGTTCCATTGCGCGATCGGGATCTCCGACAGCGGGCCGGGGCGCAGGATGCCGGCATTGTTGACGAGGATGTCCGCGTCGCCGAGCGCGCCGCGGGTGGCGGCGAGGGCGGCGGCGACGCTTGCCTCGTCCGTGGTGTCGCAGGCGGCGGCGGCCGCCTTGGCGCCCCGGGCGCGCAGCCCCGCGGCGATCTTCTCCGCCGCCGCGCCGTCGAGGTCGAGCACGCCGACCGCGGCACCCGCACCGGCCAGTTCCGTCGCGATCGCGCTGCCGATGCCCCCGGCTCCGCCGGTGACGATCGCGACCTTCCCTTCGAGACCCAGCCAGAGTTCCGCCATGATCGATTTCCCCCGGTTCTTCCCTGCCGGGCAGCTTCGCCCGGCCGGCGCCGGCGCACCAGGGTGCCTGAAGCGGCGGTCAGGCGAAGGTGGCGAAGTTGATGTCGGTGATGACCCACTTGTGCGCTTGTTCGTAGCGGGTCTCGAGGACGTCGCGGAGATCCTCCGCGAAATCGGCCTCCGAGTTGCTCGAGAAGATGCCGAAATTGGGATCGAAGATCCCGTACCTGCCGCCCTGCACGAAGGCGGCGATGCCGTGGCCCGAGGAAGCCGGCCCGCTCAGCGCGGAGATGGAGATGTACTTCAGGCCGGCCTGCCGTGCGATCTGTTCGGCCCATATCGTCGCCACCGAGGTGCGGCGCTTCCTGGGCAGAGGTGCGAAGGCGAGGTTGTCGGAATTGTTCACCGGCCGCAGGGGGCTCTGCGACGTGATGAGTTCCACGGCGTAGTTGTACTTCGCGACGGAGCCCAGTTCGCCGCCCTCGGCCACCCGTCGGGACTGTTCCGCCATCCGGGCGATGACGATGCCGACGGCCTCGCGCTGCGCAAGCATCCGGTCGGCCAGCGTCCGATAGAAGACCTGGCCGACGCCGGGGTCCCCCGACAGCCCGCCCTCGGCGACCAGCTCGGGGGGCTTGAGCCAGTTCACGAAGTTCGTGCCCGTGCCCGCGCAGATGATGAACTGCACGCTGAGCGCGAAGCAGGCGCCGTTCGCGGTATCCGGCGACAGCAGGCGCCATCTCGGGTCGCGCGACTGGTTGTAGCGCCATGCCAGTGCCATGGCCTGTCTCCACGGATGATCGGCGGCGCCGATCCTGGCCCCGATGGCGCGCCGCGCCTGTGCCATCGCGCACAGCGGCGCCGGGTGCCCGGGGCGGCCTCAGTCCCGCATGAGCCCGAGACGGCGGCGCAGCTTCTGCCAGGTGGAAAGAACGCCGGCGGGGGCGGCGGGCAGTGGCGGCAGGTGCCTGGCCGTCTCGGCCGGCATCAGGGCCATCCGCTTCTCCCGCAGGGTGGCTGCGCGGCGCCAGGCGCGCGCATGTTCCTCGCTGCCCGGCGCGGTGCGGCGATAGGCGATCACCGCTTCGACCTCCGCGCGGTGCAGGCGGATGGCCGCGACCGCCGGATCCCCGGCGCGGTCCGAGGCGCCGTGCCAGGGGCGCCGCAGCGCCTCCTGCGGGAGGCGGGCCTCAGCCACGGCGGAGCACCTCCGCCGCCTCCACCGCGAAGTAGGTCAGCACGCCGCTGGCTCCGGCGCGCCTGAAGCCCATCAGGCTTTCCATCATCGCCCTCTCGTGCTCGATCCAGCCGTTCTGCACGGCGGCCATGATCATCGCGTATTCGCCGCTCACCTGATAGGCGAAGGTCGGCACCGCGAAGCGGTCCTTCACGCGCCGGACGATGTCGAGATAGGGCATGCCCGGCTTGACCATGACCATGTCCGCGCCCTCGGCGAGGTCGAGGGCCACTTCGCGCAGCGCCTCGTCCGAATTGGCCGGGTCCATCTGGTAGGTCTTCTTGTCCCCGCGCAGCGCCTTGCCCGAGCCGAGCGCATCGCGGAAGGGCCCGTAGAAGGCGGAAGCATACTTGGCCGCATAGGACATGATGCGCGTGTCGATGAAGCCCGCGGCGTCGAGCGCGCCGCGGATCGCGCCGATGCGCCCGTCCATCATGTCGGACGGCGCGATGACGTCGATGCCGGCCTCGGCCTGGTTCAGCGCCTGGCGGACCAGGATGGCGACGCTGTCGTCGTTGTGGACGTAGTCGCCGGTGCGGGTCTGCCGGATCACGCCGTCGTGGCCGTGGTCGGTATAAGGGTCGAGGGCGACGTCGCCGACCAGGCCGATCCCGGGGAAGTGCTTCTTCAGTTCGCGCGCGGCCCGGCAGATCAGGTTGTTCGGACTGAGCGCCTCGGTCCCCTCGGCGTCCTTTGCCTCGGGCGGCGTGACGGGGAAGATCGCGAGCGCCGGCACGCCGAGCCGCGCGGCCTTCTCGACATGCCTCGCCAGGCGGTCGACCGTCACGCGGGTCTGGCCGGGCATGGAGGCCACGGCGCGCTCCTCGTCCGTGCCTTCGATGACGAAGATGGGCCAGATCAGGTTGTCGACCGACAGCGTGTTCTCGGCGACGAGCCGCCGCGTCCAGGGGTCGCGGCGGTTCCGGCGCATCCGCACGGTCGGGTAGGCGCCGAGCACCTCGGGCGCCTCGGCGGCGAAGGGGCTGCTGCGGCGCCGGTCGGCGTTCATTCGGCGGCGGCCTTCATGGATGGACCCGTCGCCGCGGCGAGCGCCTGGTCGAGGTCGGCAATGATGTCGTCCACGTGCTCGATGCCGATGGACAGGCGGACATAGCCCGGCGTGACGCCCGAGGCCGCCTGCTCCTGTTCGTCGAGCTGGCTGTGCGTGGTGGTCGCCGGATGGATCGCGAGGCTGCGCGCGTCGCCGATATTCGCCACGTGGTAGAACATCCGCAGCGCCTCGATGAACTTCTGCCCGGCCTCCTTGCCGCCCTTGAGTTCGACGCCCATCAGGCTGCCGTAGCCGCCCTTGAGGGCGGCGTCGGCGCGGCGCTTCCACTCGCCCTCCATCAGGGAGGGATGGATCACCTTCTCGACCGCCGGATGCTGGGCCAGGTGGGCGGCGACCTTCAGCGCATTGGCGCAGTGGCGCTCGATGCGCAGCGGCAGCGTCTCCAGCCCCTGGATGGTGAGGAAGGCATTCATCGGCGCCATCGGCGCGCCGAGGTCGCGCAGCAGGCAGGTCCGCATGCGGATGATGTAGGCGATCGGCCCGAGCGGCTTGACCGCCTGGGTCCAGACCGCCCCGTGGTAGGACGGGTCGGGCTTGTTCAGCGTCGGGAAGCGCTCGGCATGGGCTTCCCAGTCGAAATTGCCGCCATCGACGACCACGCCGCCGATCGAGGTGCCGTGCCCGCCGATCCACTTCGTCGTGGAATGCATGACGATCGCGGCGCCGAGCTGCAGCGGCCGGCAGAGCACCGGGGCGGCGGTGTTGTCCATGATCAGCGGGATGCCGATCTTGCGGCCGAGGGCGGCGACTTCCGCGATCGGGAAGACCTGCAGCTTCGGGTTGGGCAGGGTTTCCGCGTACCAGCAGCGGGTGCGCGCGTCGGAGGCCTTGGCGAAGTTCTCGGGGTCGGCGGGATCCACGAAGCGGACCTCGACGCCGAACTGCTTCAGCGTATTGGCGAACAGGTTCCAGGTGCCGCCGTAGAGGTCCGTGGAGGAGACGACGTTGTCCCCGGCCTCGCAGAGGTTCATCACCGAGAAGGTCGTCGCCGCCTGGCCCGAGCCGAGCGCGAGGCCGGCGACGCCGCCCTCGAGCGCCGCGACGCGCTTTTCCAGCACGTCCACGGTCGGGTTCATGATGCGGGTGTAGATGTTGCCCAGTTCCGACAGGGCGAAGAGGCGCGCGGCGTGGCCGGTGTCCTGGAACTGGAAGGAGGTCGTCTGGTGGATCGGCACCGCGACCGAGCCCGTGGTCGGGTCCGCGCGCCAGCCGGCGTGCAGGGCGATGGTTTCGGGGTTGGTGAAATTCGGTGCGGACATGGCACCCTCCCGTTCGGCAGCGTGTTTCCGGGCCTCAAGTGCCACGGGAACGGGCAGGGCGAAAGGGAAATGCTCCCCTTTTCCGGCATCCCTGCGAGGGAAAACCGGATTGCCCGGCCGGGGCGGGGCGGAGCAGGGGCTTCTCCCGGCGGCGCCGGGCGCGATCCGCCCTGGACGCGGGCGTCCGGGGCTGCCAAGGACGGGCCCGAACAGAGGTGCGGCCGTCCCATGGACATCACCATCGCTTCCGACCACGCCGGCCTGCCGCTCAAGGACGCCCTCAAGGCGGCGCTCGAGGCGGAAGGCCATGCCGTTCGCGACTTCGGGACCCATGGCCCCGAGTCGGTGGACTACCCCGACTACGCCCATGCGGCCTGCGCCCCGGTCGCGGCGGGCGAGGCGCCCTTCGGCGTGCTCGTCTGCGGCAGCGGCATCGGCATGGCGATGGCGGCGAACCGCAACCCGGCGATCCGCGCCGCGGTGCTGCACGACACCACCGAGGCACGGCTGACCCGCGCCCACAACAACGCCAATGTCGCCTGCTTCGGGGCGCGCACCATGGGGATCGAGACGGCCCTCGACACGCTGCGCGCCTTCCTCGCGACCTCCTATGAAGGCGGCCGGCACGACCGCCGCCTCGCCAAGCTGAACGCGGCCTAAACGTAGAAGGACCGGCATGATGCGCCCGACCACCGTTCCCCTTCGCGCCCCCGATGGCCCCTCCGCCGGCGTCGCCCCGGCCGAGGGCTTCTTCCGCGCCTCGCTCGCCGCCGCCGACCCCGCGATCGCCGCCGCGGTCGCCGAGGAACTGGCCCGCCAGCAGGACGGGATCGAACTGATCGCCTCCGAGAACATCGTCTCGAAGGCGGTGCTCGAGGCGCAGGGCTCGGTGCTGACCAACAAGTATGCCGAGGGCTATCCCGGCCGCCGCTACTACGGCGGCTGCGAGGCGGTGGACATCGCCGAGCGCCTGGCCATCGAGCGCGCCTGCAAGCTGTTCGGCTGCGGCTTCGCCAACGTGCAGCCCCATTCGGGCGCCCAGGCGAACCAGGCCGTCTTCCTCGCGCTGCTGCAGCCGGGCGATGCCTTCATGGGGCTCGACCTCGCCGCCGGCGGGCATCTGACTCATGGCTCCCCGGCCAACCTGTCCGGCAAGTGGTTCAGGCCGGTGCCCTACACGGTCCGCCGCGAGGACCAGGTCATCGACATGGACGAGGTCGCCCGCATCGCGCGGGAGAACAGGCCGAAGCTGATCATCGCCGGCGGCTCGGCCTATGCGCGGCACTGGGACTTCGCCCGCTTCCGCGCCATCGCGGACGAGGTCGGCGCCTATTTCATGGTGGACATGGCGCATTTCGCGGGCCTCGTGGCCGGCGGGGCGCATCCCTCGCCGGTCCCGCACGCGCATGTGACCACGACCACCACGCACAAGACGCTGCGCGGGCCGCGTGGCGGCATGATCCTGACCAACGACGAGGCGATCGCGAAGAAGATCAACTCCGCGGTGTTCCCGGGCCTGCAGGGCGGGCCGCTGATGCATGTGATCGCCGCCAAGGCGGTGGCGTTCGGGGAGGCGCTGCAGCCGGAGTTCCGCGCCTATTCCGCCGCCATCGTCGCCAATGCCCGGGCGCTGGCCGGGGAACTGAAGGCCCAGGGCCTCGACCTCGTGACCGGCGGGACGGACAACCACCTGCTGCTGGTGGACCTGCGGCCGAAGAAGCTGACCGGCAAGGTGGCGGAAGCCGCGCTCAACCGCGCCCACCTGACCTGCAACAAGAACGCCATCCCCTTCGACCCGGAAAAGCCGATGGTCACCTCGGGCGTGCGCCTCGGCACGCCGGCGGCGACCACGCGCGGCTTCGGCACCGAGGAGTTCCGTGCGGTCGGCAGGCTGATCGGGGAAGTGCTGGACGGCGCCGTGGCGTCGAATGCGGATGGCGGCGTGAACACGGCGGTCGAGACGGCGGTGAAGGCCAAGGTGCTGGAGCTCTGCCGGCGCTTCCCGGTCTACTGAGCCGGCCGGGCGGTGGCGTCGCGACCGCGACGCCACCGGTGGCGCATTCGCGGCGGTTCGGCCACAATATGTAGAGTCGAACGAAGGACGCCCCGCATGCGTTGCCCCTTCTGCGGTGTCGAGGACACGCAGGTGAAGGACAGCCGCCCCGCCGAAGACGGCGCGGCGATCCGCCGCCGTCGCGCCTGTGCCTCCTGCGGGGCGCGCTTCACCACCTTCGAGCGGGTGCAGCTGCGCGAGATCACGGTGCTCAAGACCGACGGCCGCCGGGTGCCCTTCGACCGCGAGAAGCTCGCCCGCTCGGTCCGCGTCGCGCTGCGCAAGCGGCCAGTCGACGAGGACCGCATCGAGCGGCTGGTGAATTCCATCCAGCGGCGCCTGGAAACCGAGGGCGAGACCGAGATCCCGTCGCGCAAGATCGGCGAGATCGTCATGGAGAGCCTCAAGGAGCTCGACCAGGTCGCCTATGTCCGCTTCGCCAGCGTCTATCGGAACTTCGGCGAGGCGAAGGATTTCCACGCCTTCCTCGGGGAACTCGGGAAGAAGGAGTAGGCCGCGCCCGTCGCCGCGGGAGGCTGCCGCGCCGCGGGCCTGCCGCGCGCTGCGCGCGGCTTGCCGGGGGGGCTGAGGTGCGGGACAAACCGCGGCTCGATGTCGGACGACCTTCATCACATGCGCGCCGCCCTGGCGCTGGCCCGCCGGGGCCTCGGCAATGCCTGGCCGAACCCGGCCGTGGGC
>JAFADX010000392.1 GCA_023424475.1 Pseudomonadota bacterium | reverse complement strand
CTCCTCCTCGGTCAGCCGGAGGCCGATGCGGCTTTCGATCTCCATCGCGAGCGAGACCCACTCCAGGCTGTCGATGCCGAGGTCCAGCGCCGGGCTGGCCGAGGGCGAAAGCGGCTTGTCGGCGTAGCGCGCCTCGAGGATGGCCCAGACCTCCGCCGCGCCGGGCGCCGCGATCAGCGCCACGTCCTCCTCGGTCAGGGGCGTGGCCTCGCGCCGGCCGCGCCCGGCGAGCAGCTCCGCGTAGAGCCGCGGCAGGCGGAAACGCTGGATCTTGCCGAGCCGCGTGCGCGGCAGCGGCTCCCGCGCCAGGACGTAGCCCGCGAGGCGCTGGTAGGACGGCAGCCCCTGCGCGGCTTCGGCGAGCACGACGCGCACCACGTCCTCGACGCGGGTGCTGCCGGTCGCGCGTGCCTCCGCGAGATCGGGCAGGACGATGGCGACGAGGGCACCCCCATGCTCCAGCACCGCCACTTCCTTCACCACCGGGCTCGAGGCGTAGGCGGCCTCGACCTCCTCCGGCATCACGTTCTTGCCGCCGCCGAGGACGATGAGCTCCTTGCTGCGCCCGGTGACGTAGAGGAAGCCGTCGCCGTCGAGGCGTCCGAGGTCGCCGGTGCGGAACCAGCCATCCTCGGTGAAGGCGGCCGCATTGGCCTCGGGGTTGTTGCGGTAGCCGTCGAAGACGTTGGGGCCGCGCAGCAGGATCTCGCCGATCCCGAGCGCGTCGGGCTCGGCGATGCGGATCTCGGTGCCGGCGGCGATCGGCCGGCCCTCCGAACCGATGCGCTGCTGCCGCGGCGTATTGCCGGTGAAGAGCGAGGCGGTCTCGGCCAGGCCGTAGCCGCTCGCGACCTTCCAGCCCAGGGCTTCCAGCATCCAGGTCGCGTCGGGATCGAGCTTCGCCCCGCCCGAGACCATCAGCCGCAGGTCCGGCGCCATCTGCGCGTGCAGGGAACGGAACAGCCGGCGCCCGATGTCGATGCCGCCCTTGCGCAGGCTGGTCGCGAATTCGAGCAGCCCGGCGAAGACCATCGCGGCCAGCCGCCCGCGCGCCGCCACCCGGGCCTGCAGGCCGCCCAGCAGCGCGACATAGAGCCGCGGCACGCCGATCATGATCGTCGCCCGACCTGCCTTGAGGGCCTGGACGATCTGCGGGCCGGTCACCGCCTCGGGCAGGATGATGGTCGCGCCGGCCGCGATGGGCGTCATCAGCCCGACCAGGAAGGGATAGACGTGGTGCAGCGGCAGCGGCACCAGCATCCGGTCGCCCGGCCCGATCAGCCCCTGCGCCAGCACCCCCTCCAGGTTCGCGGTCAGTTGCGCATGGGTCAGCGCGAAGAGCTTCGGCGCGCCGGTGGTGCCGGAGGTCGCGACGATCAGCGCCTCCTCCCCGGGCGCGGCCTCCGGCAGCGGCGCCGGCGCCGCGGCACGCAGCGCCTGCCAGCCTTCGGGCGCACCGGGCCGGTCCACCAGCACCACGCGCAGCCCCTCGCGCACCGAAAGGCGCCCGGCATGGGCCGCCGAGGCGAAGAGCCAGCGGCAGCCGGCTTCCGCGACGATGCCCTCGGCGAGATGCGTCTCGGTCAGGTCGTCGATCGCGAGCGGCAGGGCTCCCGCGGCGCCGATCGCGAGCCGCACCGCGATCCAGTCCGGCGTGCTGGGTGCATGGATCGCCACCACCTCGCCGCGCCGGAGGCCGGCTTCGACGAGGCCGGCGGCCAGCAGCTGCGCCTCCCGCGCGACGGCGGCGGCGGGCCATGGCGTCACCGTGCCGTCCCGCAGCGTCAGGATGGCGGGCGCGTCCCCTCGCCCGGCAAGGGCCGCGATCAGCCGCGACGGGGTCCAGATGCCCGAAGCGGGCCCGGGCGTCGCATCCATCCTTCGCCTCCGCGGTGCCAGCCCTGGGAATCTCGGGGCAGGCGACCCTGGAGTCCAGGTCCCGTGGGGCGTCATGGCTCCGTTGCAGATCGTTCCTTTCAATTCGGGGCAGGACGCACTACGTTCCGTCTGTCAGCTTTGTTCGGTCCTGCCGCGCCCGCCGGGTTCCTGACGGAATCCCGTGCCCGCCGCCCGCCCCCTACAGAAGATTGATCCGGCGCGCGGTCCCGCGCGGCGGCAGCACCATGTCTGAACGGAACATCACCATGTCCAATGGCACCATCAAGTGGTTCAACGCGACCAAGGGCTACGGCTTCATCCAGCCCGAGGACGGCAGCAAGGACGTCTTCCTGCACATCTCCGACGTCGAGCGCTCGGGGATCGGCACGCCGCAGGAAGGCGACAAGATCACCTATGACCTCCAGCGTGGCCAGCAGGGCAAGATCTCTGCCACCAACATCAGCAGGGCCTGAAGGCCCTGCACCACGGGCCGGCCGCCGATGCCGGCCCCGTCCGCAAGGACGCATGCGGTGCCACCCGGCAGGGCGGCACCGCCAAGAACGAGAACAGTGATGCGACCCACCACCGAATACCGTAGCCAGCGCGAAGCGCCGGCGCGGATCATCAAGACGGCGCCGGCCGCGACGGCCGAACGCCCTTCCACCGGCCTGACGCCGACGGAACTCCGCCAGATCGTCCTCGACATCCTCGGATGACGAGACGGCCGGGTCGGCCATAAGCCCTCAAGACACAGGACGACAGAAAGCAACGATGCAAGGTCTGAAGCGCGACGATTTCAATTCCCGCCGCGAAGCCGCGGAAGCCGCCAAGAAGGCCATGATGGAGCGGTTCCGCGCCCAGCCCGGGCCTGACGACCCGCGGGTCCAGGAACGTCTCGCCCAGCAGCGCGCCGTGGCCGAGGCCCGGGAGGCGCGTCGCGCCCAACGTGAGGCGGAGCGTGCCGCCGCCGCCGAGGCCGCCGCGGCCGAAGCCGCCCGCCTGAGGGC
>JAFADX010000410.1 GCA_023424475.1 Pseudomonadota bacterium | reverse complement strand
GTCCAGGACCGCGCGCGCCAGGGGGTGGGCGGAGCCCCTCTCCACCGCCGCCGCGAGCGCCAGGACCGACGCGGCATCCCGCCCCGCGGCGGCCACCACGGCGGTGACGCGCGGCCGCCCCTCGGTCAGCGTGCCGGTCTTGTCGAAGGCGACCGTGCGCGCCGCACCGATCGCCTCCAGCGCCGCCCCGCCCTTCACCAGCAGACCCCGCCGCGCCCCGGCCGAAAGCCCCGACGCCATCGCCGCCGGCACCGAGATGACCAGCGCGCAGGGGCAGGCGATCAGCAGCACCGCGAGCCCGCGATAGAGGCTGGTCCACCAGTCCCAGCCGAGCAGGACGGGCGGCAGCAGGATGGCGAGCAGCGACACCGCCATCGCCCCCGGCGTCCACCAGGCCGCGAAGCGTTCGATGAAGCGTTGCGTCGGCGCGCGGGACGCGGTGGCCTCCTCCACCATGCGGATGATGCGCGCGATGGTGTTGTCGGCCGCGGTGCGGGTGATGCGGATGCGGATGGCGCCATCGGCGTTGATGCTGCCGGCCATGACCGTGTCGCCCGGCCCGCGGGCGACCGGCACGCTTTCGCCGGTCACCGGGCTTTCGTCGAGGGCGGACCGGCCTTCGGCGATCGTCCCGTCGCCCGCCACCCGGTCGCCGGGGCGCACCAGCACCAGGTCCCCGACGGCGAGCGCATCCGCCGGAACCTCCTCCGCCGTGCCGTCCGCGCGCAGCCGGAGCGCGGTGCGCGGCATCAGCCCGGCGAGCGCCCGGATGCCGTCCCGCGCCCGCCCGGCGGCGACGTTCTCCAGCAATTCGCCCACGGCGAAGAGCAGCACCACGACCGCGGCTTCCTCCGCCGCGCCGATCGCCGCGGCGCCGACCGCGGCGGCGCACATCAGCGTCTCGATGCTGAAGGGGCTGCCGGCGCGGGCGAGTGCGAGGGCGCGCCGCCCAAAGGGCACCAGCGCGACCAGCGTGGCGACCAGGAAGACGGCGTCCGCCAGCCGCGGCGGCAGCGCGAGCGACAGCGCATAGGCCCCGAGCACGAGCACGCCCAGCACCTGGACGAGCCGCGCCTTGCCGGTCGCGTACCACGCCTTTCCGGCATCGGCGGGATCGTCATGGTCGTGCCCGTGCGCGAGGCCACCATGCGCGTGGCCGTGGTCGCCGTGGTCGTGCCGGTGGCCGTCCTTCCCGTGGGCATCGCACGGCGCCGGTGCCGCGCCGGGCGACAGCGGCGCCATGCCGTAGCCCAGCGCCATCACCTGCCGCTCGATACCTTCCGGCGGCGTGGCCCCGGACGCGAGGGTAAGGGAAAGCCGCTCGGCCATCAGATTCACCCGGACAGCCGAGACGCCGGGCAACCGCTCCACCGCCTTCGTCACCTTGGTGGCGCAGGCGGCACAATCCATGCCTTCCACGCGCCACTGCAACTCCCGCCCTGCCGGCATGTCCGTCGCTCCTTCGCGCCGGACACCGATATGGGACCTCCAGCGGCTGGAGGTTCAAGCCCCTCAGCCGCCGGCCATCACGTCCCACAGGACCTTGAGGTTCAGCGTCACGATCAGCAGCGCCGTGGCCCAGCCCAGCACGACTTGCCAGCGCGGCGCCGAAAGGGCCCCGAGCCGCTTCCTGTCGGCCGCGAACATCATCAGGGGAATGACCGCGAAGGGCAGCTGCATCGACAGGATGACCTGGCTCAGGATCAGCAGTTGCGCGGTGCCGGATTCGCCGTGGATCCACGTCACCGCCACCGCCGGGACGATGGCGATCAGCCGCGTGATCAGCCGCCGCGCCACCGGCGGCAGGCGGAAGCGCAGGAAGCCTTCCATCACCACCTGGCCGGCCAGCGTTGCGGTGACGGTCGAATTCAGGCCGCAGAACAGCAGCGCCACGGCGAACAGCGTCGCCGCCAGCGTCCCACCCAGCAGCGGGGTCATCAGCTGGTAGGCGTCCTGGATCTCCGCGACCTCGGTGTTCCCCGTCGTGTGGAAGACGGCGGCCGCGGTGATCAGGATCGAGGAATTGATCAGCAGCGCGAAGCCGAGCGCGACGGTGCTGTCGATGGTCGCGAAGCGGATCGCCTCCTTCCTGCCGGGCTCGTCGTCGGACCAGGCGCGGGACTGCACGACCGCGGTGTGCAGGTAGAGGTTGTGCGGCATCACCGTGGCACCGAGGATGCCCATGGCGATGTAGAGCTGCGTCTGGTCGGTCACGATCGAGCTGGACGGCAGGTAGCCGCGCACCACGTCGCCCCAGACCGGGTCGGACAGCACGATCTGCACCGCGAAGCAGCCGAAGATCAGCACGATCAGGCCGAAGATCAGCGCCTCGAGCCAGCGCATGCCCTTGTTCTGCAGCCACAGGATCAGGAAGGCGTCGAAGGCGGTCAGCAGCACGCCGATCAGCAGCGGGATGCCGAACAGCAGCTCGAGCGCGATGGCGGTGCCGATCAGCTCGGCGAGGTCCGTGGCGCAGATCGCGATCTCCGCCAGCAGCCAGAGCGGATAGGCGACCGGCTTCGGAAACCGCTCGCGGCACAATTGCGCGAGGTCCCGCCCCGTCGCGATGCCGATCCGCGCGCAGAGCGCCTGCAGCAGGATCGCCATCAGCGACGACAGCAGGGCGACCGACAGCAGCGTGTAGCCGAAGGCCGAACCGCCCGCGAGTGCGGTCGCCCAGTTGCCCGGGTCCATGTAGCCGACGGCCACCAGGTAGCCAGGCCCCATGAAGGCGAACATCTTGCGCAGGAAGCCGGCCGAATTCGGCACCGAGACGCTGCGATGGACCTCCGGCAGGCTGGGCGGGCCTGCGGCGACGGCCTCCGAGGGCGGGTTCATGCGGGACCTCCGAAAGTTAGCCTAGGCTAAGAAGTGTTCGGCCCGCTATCAAGGGGTTCACGTCGGGACGTCGTCATTCCATGCGCAGAACCTTGGCCCCGCGCCCCCTTCCCGCCGCCGAGGACCAGGCGGCCCGCTTCGCCCGCCAGCGCGAGGCCGACCGCACCGCCACGGCCGAGGACTATGTCGAGCTGATCGCCGACCTGCTGCGCGCCGAGGGCGAGGCGCGGGCGGTGGACCTCGCGCGCCGCATGGGCGTCTCCCAGGCCACGGTCACGGCCACGGTGGGCCGCCTGCAGCGGGACGGCCTGGTCGAGACCAAGCCCTACCGCGGTCTCTTCCTCACCGATGCCGGGCAGGCCATGGCCTCCGCCGCCAAGGCGCGGCACGAGCTGGTGGTGCAGTTCCTGATCGCCGTCGGCCTCGACGCCGAAACCGCCGAGCAGGATGCCGAGGGCATCGAGCACCATGCCAGCGAGACGGCGCTGCAGGCGTTCGAACGCTTCCTCGCCGCGCGGAAGGCCGGCGGATGAGCGCGGCCTATTCCATCGGCGACCTCGCCCGCGCCACCGGCGTGAAGCCCACCACCATCCGCTGGTACGAGCAGGAGGGCTGGCTGCCGCCCGCCGCGCGCACCGCGGGCGGGCACCGCGCCTATGGGGAGGCGCATCTGCGGCGCCTCGGCTTCATCCGCCACGCCCGGGACCTCGGCTTCGAGAGCGCGGCAATCCGCGCGCTGCTCGACCTCGCGGACCATCCGGAGGCCGATTGCGGGGACGCGCACCGGCTGGCGACCGACCAGATCCGCGCCATCGACGCGCGGATGCGGCGCCTCGCGGCGCTGCGGGCGGAACTGGCCCGCATGGCCGAGGAATGCGCGGGCGGAACCATCGGCCATTGCCGGATCATCGAGACGCTCGCGGATTTCGGGCACGGGCACTGCGCCGATCCGGCGCATGGGCGAGGGTGACGCCGGGAGCGCACAAGCCCCTTCCCGACGGAGGCGGACGCCGGCACGCTCTTTCGCCCGGCCGGCACGAAGGCATCCTTCAGGGCTGCGCACGGCTGTCGCGCCCGGCGGCGGATCATGGTTCCCGACGGCCGCCCGGCCCTTGGCGGGGTGAGCGAGAGAGGGGCGAGGGCCCTTCCCGGCCCCTTGCCCCGGCGCATCCCGCTCCCCATCCAAGGACACCTGCCCCCGCCGTGCCGGGGCCGCCCCGACACGACCGGATCCCCCATGCCCCGCTGGCTTCCCCTGCTCCTCGGCTTCCTCACCGCCGTGGGCCCTCTCTCCACCGACATGTACCTGCCCGCCTTCCCGGCCATCGGGGCCGAGTTCGGCACCGCGCGCGGCAGCGTCGAGATCACGCTTGCCGCCTGGTTCGTGGGCCTCGCGGTGGGGCAGCTCGTGCAGGGCACGCTCGCGGACCGGCTGGGTTTTTTTTTTAATGTTTTGGTGTGCACCGAGATCTACACCCTGGCCT
>JAFADX010000326.1 GCA_023424475.1 Pseudomonadota bacterium | reverse complement strand
CTCTCGGTCCTCGCGGACGCACCGCCGACGGTCGCCTGGGAGCAGCCGCCTGCGCGTGCCGCACGCCGCCTCGCCGTGCGCTTCCCCTGGCGCGCGGAGGACGACTGGGGCCTCGCCGCCCTGCGGGTCGAGCTGCGCCTGAAGCCGCGCCCCGATGCGGAGCCGGTCACGCTCGACATCGCGCTGCCGCCGGGCAGCCCGCGCAGCGCGCACGGCGCCGCGCAGCCCGATCTCTCCGCCCATCCCTGGGCCGGGCTCGAGGTCGAGGCCCGCCTCGTCGTGCGCGACCATGCCGGCCAGGAAGGCCGCAGCGAGGGCGCCTTCCTCGAACTTCCCGAACGCTCCTTCACCCATCCGGTCGCGCGGCAGCTCGTCGCGCTGCGCAAGGCGCTCTCGGTCGACCCCTCCGGGCGCGAGCCGGCGCGGCGCGATTTGGACCGCATCTCCGCCGCGCCCGAGGCCTTCGACAACGACACCGGCATCTACCTGGCGCTGCGCAGCGCCCGCTACCGCCTGCTGCGCGACCGCCGCCCGGCCGCCATCGAGGAAGTGCAGCAAACCCTCTGGTCCCTCGCCCTCGCGCTCGAGGAAGGCCGCACCGACCGCACCGCGCGCGCCCTCGCCGAAGCCCGGCAGGCGCTGCGCGAGGCGCTCGAGGAAGCCCGGCGGACGCCCGGCGAGCTGACGCCGGAGCAGCGTGCCGAGCTCGAACGCCGCATCCAGGACCTGCGCGAGGCGATCCGCCGCCACCTCGAAGCCCTTGCCGAGCGCCTGCAGCGCGAGAACGCCGAGGCCCTGCCCTACGACCCGCAGCAGCGGCTGATGGACCAGCGCGAGCTCGACCGCCGCACCCGCCGCATGGAGCAGGCCGCCCGCGAGGGCCGCACCGAGGATGCCGAGCGCGAGCTCGCCGAGCTCGAGGACATGCTCCGCGCGCTCGAGGAAGGGCGGAACATGAGCGCCGAAGGCCGCCAGCGCCAGCAGCAGCGCGAGCGCGGCCAGCAGCAGATGGGCGTGGTGCAGGACATGGTGCGCCGCCAGGCCGGGATGCTCGACCGCGCCCACCAGCGCGGCACCGAGGCCGAGCAGGAGCGCGAGCAGGCGATGCGCCGGCGCCTCCTCCCCTTCCAGCGCGGCGGTCCTCCCTCATCGAACCGGCCGCCCGCCGACCCGCAGGCGCGGGAGGAGCGCGAGGAGCAGGGCCGACAGGACGCAAGGATGCAGCGCGCGCTCCGCCGCGCCCTGGGCGAGCTCATGCAGCAGTTCGGCGACCTGACGGGCGACGTGCCGCCGCAGCTCGGCGAGGCCGACCGCGCGATGCGCGAGTCCGCCGAGGCGCTGGACCGCGGGCGCGATGCCCGCGACGCCCAGCAGCGCGCGATCCGCGCGCTCACCGAGGGCGGCCGCCAGATGGCGCAGCAGATGCAGCGCCAGTTCGGCCAGGGCCAGTCCGGCGAAGGCGATGATCAGGGCGAAGGCGAGGGCATGGCCGGCGGCCAGCAGGGCGGCGAAGGCCAGGACCAGGCCGAACAGCTGGGCGAGGGCCGCGACCCGCTCGGCCGCCGAACGCGCGAGGCGCCGGGCGGGCAGGACAATGCCTCGGACACGCATGTGCCCGACGAGGCGGAGATGCTGCGCACGCGGCGGATCCAGGAGGAACTGCGCCGCCGCGGCGCGGATCGCGAAAGGCCGCCGGCGGAACTCGACTACATCGACCGCCTGCTCAGGCAGTTCTGACACCAGGCGGGCGAATGTCCGGCCCGCGGCCCGAAGAGCCCGGCGCCGCCGCAGGTGCGGCCCGCCGGCGCATGAGAGGCACGAAGGTGAAACCTCCGGGCGCCTGGTATGAGAGGGGGAAGCCTTCCCCGCCCCTCACGTGACCCTGTCGAGTTCCTTGTCGTCCAGCGTCCCCGGCACTAGCGTCATCGGCACCGTCAGCCGGCTCGCGTAGCGCCCGGTCAGGGCGGTGATGAGCGGGCCCGGTCCGCCGCCGCCCGGCGCCATGGCGAGCACCAGGATCGAGATGCGCGGGTCTTCCTCGAGCAGCTTCAGCAGCTCGTCGCGCGCCTCGCCCTCGCGGATGATCAGGATGGGGAAGCCGCCGGTGATCTCGTTGACCTCGGCGGCGAGGCCGGAGAGCATCTTCTCTGCCTCCTCCCGCCGTTCCTCCTGCATCATCACCCCGACGCCTGCCCATTCGACCAGGCCGACCGGCTCGATCACCCGCAGCAGGGCGACGCGCCCGCCGCCCTTGCGCGCGCGCAGGCAGGCATAGCGCATGGCGACCGCGCGTTCGGGGCTGTCGTCGACGACGACGAGGAAGATGCGGTCGCGCTTCGCGGCGGTGGCGGCGGCAGCGGCTTCTTCGCTTCCCGGCATCGCAGACCTCAGTTCCTGCGGAAGATGATGCTGCCGAGCCAGCCCGCGAAGGCGGCCAGCAGGATGCAGATGACACCATAGAGCAGCGGCTCGGAGCGCGCGAGCCGTGCGATCGAGGCCGCGGTGCCGACGCGGTCCACCCGCAGGAACAGTTCCTGGCGCGCGATGACCCGCTGCTCGCGCACGAGCATGACCTCGATCCTGTAGTCGCCGGTCTGCACCGTGTCGGGAAAGGCGATGCGCGCGCTGAACAGCCGCCCGCCGGCGACCGAGATGGGTGCCGCGTATTCCTGCCACCGCCCGTCCTCCTGCTTGAGGTCGAGCAGCGCGGCGCGGAAGGCCGGCGACTGGCTGCCGATGGCGCGCAGCGGCAGGGAGGCGAGGCCGAGCCGCCCCGCATGCCGCACCGGTTCCGGCAGCGCCTGCCAGACCGGCTGCGTCGCGGCGATGGCGTAGAAGCCCGGGATGTCGGGGAAGGTGGCGGACGGCCCGTTCACCCAGAAGCCCAGCACGTTGACCTTGCGCCGGACGATGGTCGGCTGCGCCGGCCCCCAGGCGGTCACCACGATGTCGTCCCCGGTCGCCGCCCCGATCAGCCGCTCCGTCGCGCCGAAGACGATGACGGAGGACCCGGTGAAGCCGGTGCTGATCTCGACCCGGTCGGTCGAGAGGTCGGCGGCGAGCAGCGGCGTGTTCGCGGGCTGCGCGGCCGCGGGCCGCACCAGCAGGAGGACGAGGACCGCGGCGAGCGCCGCGCCGCCGCCGGGCCTGCGG
>JAFADX010000223.1 GCA_023424475.1 Pseudomonadota bacterium | reverse complement strand
GGCCGGGAGCGCAAGGCGCGACCGCGCGCGACCAGCCGGGGCGTTCAGGCCGCCATTGCCGCGCGCAGGCCAAGCGCGCGGATGCGCGCGCCTGCATCTGAGGCCGGGAGCGCAAGGCGCGACCGCGCGCGACCAGCCGGGGCGTTCAGCCCGCCATTGCCGCGCGCAAGCCAAGCGCGCGGATGCGCGCGCCGGCGCCTGAGGGCTGAATCAAGCGTCCTTGGCCGGCTTGCGGCGGAAGGCGTCGAGGCTGACGACCTGGCCCTGCGGAGGCGCTTCCGGTTCCGGCGCCGGCGCCGGTGCCGCCTCGGTGGTGCTCTCCTCGGCCGGTTCCTCGACTGTTGGCGCATCCTCGAAGGTCGGGGGCTCGGCGCCGAGCACGGGGAAGCGCAACCCGAAGCGGACATGCGGGTCGTGGAACATGGTCAGCGCGCCGAAAGGCACCACGAGCCTCGCTGGCATGCCGCCGAAGAACAGCGTGACCGAGAAGCGCGCCGCCTCGCGGTCGACCAGCAGGTCCTCGAACTGGTGCTGGAGGACGATGGTGATCTCCTCCGGGTAGCGGGCCTTGAGGTGACCCGGCACGCTGGTCCCCGGATGGTCGGTGCGGAAGGTCAGGTAGAAATGGTGCTCGCCCGGCAGGCCGTCCTTGGCGACGCTCTCGAGCGCGCGGATCGCGACCTCTCGCAGGGCGTCCTCGGCCCAGACGTCGTAGGGCAGCAGGCTTTCGGGCGGGGCGGCGTCATCGCTCATGCGCGCCATCTAGGCCAGGAGGGGGCAGGCTGCCAAGGGAAGTGGGGGGCTTCTGTTGCCCGGTGCCCCCCGGACCGCGCTTACCTATTTAGGCAGCGAGCGCCACAGCCTCGCGGCTGTTGTCGTTGGCACTTGTGAATTGGTCCGATGACGGCGGTACCATGCCGGGCAAAAGACGTATCTTTACCGCGCGCGTCGAGCCTGTTTCGCCCCCATCTGCCGCTGACAAGGCGGGATGATGGTGGAGGCGCCGGGTACCGCCCCCGGGTCCGCAACGCTTATTCCATACGCCGTTTATCGCCATAGTCACCGAAGTGACCCGGCTCATATAGGCGAGACCGCGCCGGATTTCGAGAGCAATCGCGTCAGCCTGCGCCGCCCTTCGGCAGGCCGCGCTCGATCACCCGGGCATAGAGCGCGGAGCCGTAGGGAATGGCCTCGTCGTTGAAGGCGTAGCGCGGGTTGTGCGGCTGCGGGCCATCGCCGTTGCCGACATGGATGTAGGCGCCGGGAACCTTCTCCATCATGAAGGAGAAGTCCTCCGAGCCCATGCCGGGCGGGTTGTCCCGCGCGACCTTCTCGCTGCCGACCAGTTCCGCGGCGGCCTCGGCATAGGCGTCGGCCTGTTCCGCGGCGTTGATGGTGGGGGCGAAGATCAGGCGCCAGTCGAGCGCCGCGCTGGCCCCGAAGCCGGCCGCGATGCCGGAGGCCACGCGGCGCAGGCCGGCCTCGATCTGCTCGCCCACCTCGCGGGTGAAGAAGCGGGCGGTGCCGGAGATGGTCGCGGTCTCGGGGATGACGTTGTAGGCCTCGCCGCCCAGGACCTTGGTCACGCTGACCACCGCCGGGTCGCGGGGCGAAAGGTTGCGGGAGACGACCGACTGCAGCGCCGCGGTGATGTGGCAGGCGGCGAGCACCGGGTCGATGCTTGCCTCCGGCCGCGCGCCATGGGCGCCCTTGCCGGAGACGAGGATGTCGAAGAAGGCGCCGCCGGCCGCGGTCGGGCCGGTGCGGATGCCGTATCGGCCGACCGGCATGCCCGGCCGGTTGTGCATGCCGAAGATGGCATCGCAGGGGAAGCGTTCGAACAGCCCGTCCTCGAGCATCGCCAGGGCACCGCCGCAGCCTTCCTCGCCGGGCTGGAAGATGAAGTGGACGATGCCGTCGAAGTCGCGGGTCTCGGCCAGGTACTTCGCCGCGCCGAGCAGCATGGTGGTGTGCCCGTCATGGCCGCAGGCATGCATCACGCCCTTGACCGTGCTGCGGAAGGGCATGTCGGCAGGTTCCTCGATCGGCAGTGCGTCCATGTCGGCGCGCAGGCCGATGGCGCGGTTGCCCGAACCGTTGCGCAGCACGCCGACCACGCCGGTCTTGCCGACGCCGCGATGGACCTCGATGCCCCAGGATTCGAGCAGGCTCGCGACGCGCTCCGCGGTGCGGTGCTCCTGCATCCCGAGTTCGGGATGGGCGTGCAGGTCCCGCCGGATGGCGGTCAGTTCGGCATGATTGCGGCGGATGGCGTCAAGGGCGGACATGGCAGGTTCCGTGGCTGGGCAGGGCATGGTGGGGCGAGGCGGGACGGCCGTCGAGAGGCCGCTGCCCCGCCCCCGGGCGCCACCGCGGCCCCCGCCAGGTCTCAAGGTATTGGTTTCCAAAGGCCTTTCGGCCTTTGGCGGGGCGGGGCAGGGGGAGGGGCGGCGCCCCTCCCCCGACCACCTGTGACGACTCGGGCCCGGCCCCGTATTAGGCAGGCTCTATCGCACGGGGACCCACCATGGCGCTGACCGCCGAACAGCAGCAGGAGATCGATGCCGCGCGCGCCGTCGAAGGCCGCACGCGCCGCCCGACAGTGCCGGCCCTGGAAGGAATGCTGTTCCAGGCGATCCCGGTGCTCGACCACGGCTTCGTGCGCGTGATCGACTACATGGGCGACGACGCCGCCATCGTGCAGGCGGCGCGCGTCTCCTATGGCCGCGGCACGCGCGCGGCGAACGAGGACCGCGGCCTGATCCGCTACCTCATGCGCCACCGGCATTCGACGCCCTTCGAGATGTGCGAGATCAAGTACCACGTGAAGCTGCCGATCTTCGTGGCGCGGCAGTGGATCCGGCACCGCACGGCGAACGTGAACGAGTATTCGGCGCGCTATTCCATCCTCGACCGGGAGTTCTACGTCCCGGCGCCGGACCACCTCGCCGCGCAGTCCGTGGCGAACCGGCAGGGCCGCGGCGACATCCTGGAAGGCGAGGAAGCGGCGCGCGTGCTCGACCTGCTGCGCGAGGACGCGACGCGCAACTACGACCATTACCTCGAGATGCTGAACGAGGAGGATGACGGGCAGAAGCGCGACCCTGGCCGGCAGGGCCTGGCGCGGGAACTGGCGCGGATGAACCTGACGCTGAACGCCTATACGCAGTGGTACTGGAAGACCGACCTGCACAACCTGCTGCATTTCCTCTCGCTGCGCGCCGATGCCCATGCGCAATACGAGATCCGCGTCTATGCCGAGGCGATGCTCGACAGCGTGAAGGCCTGGGTGCCGATGGCCCATGACGCCTTTCGCGACTACCGGCTCGGCGCCGTCACGCTCTCCGCGCAGATGATGGGCATCGTGAAGCGGATGCTGGCTGGCGAGAGCGTCGCGCAGGAAGGCTCGGGCCTGTCCAGGCGCGAATGGCGCGAGCTGATGGAGACCCTTGGCCGAGATGCAGGCTGACCGCGCCGCCGCGATCCCCGGCCCCCTCGCGCCGGACGGCTGGCCTTGCGGCCGCGCCGGGGCGGCTGCCCTGTCCGGGCCTGCACCGTGAGCGGCGCGGCCAAGGGCCGCGGCGGGGCGCGGCGGGCGGCGCCGGCCACCAAACCCGCGCCGGCACGGAAGCCGAAGAAGCCTGCGGGGCTTTCCCCCACGGCGCGGCGCTGGGCCTTCATCGCCGGCTTCACCCTGGCGCTGCTGGTGGGTCTGCCGCTGGCGCATGCCATGCTCGGCGATATCGGCGCCGTGCTGCTCGGCACCTTCGCCTTCGGCTTCGTGGTGGGGCGGATGACCCTCCGGCGCTGAGAGGCCGTTTTTGAGAATGTCGGCACCGGCCCGCTCCCCCGCCCGGCCACCCAACGCCAGTATCCTGGATGGGTGGCCGGGCCGGTGCCGGGCCGCAGGATGCGCCGAACGGCGCATTCCCAAGCGGTCTCCGGGGCGCCGCGTAACCGTTCCGCCGGCGGCGACGAATCCCCTCGCATATCCGCCCGAGGGAGCACGCCCATGTCGCGCACCGACCGCATCCTCCGCTGGCTCGCCTGGCCGGCGGCCATCTGGATCGCCTACGAGTTCCTCTGGTACGAGCAGTACAAGCTGACCGGCCATCCGGGGTCGGTGAACTACATCTTCCAGCCGCTCGCCAACTGGTTCGGCATCCCGGCCTACGAGAAGCCCTTCCGGCTGACGGTCGCGAGCATGGAGATCCTCGCCTCGGTGCTCGTGCTGGTCCCGCTGACGCGGGCCTGGGGCGGTCTGTTGACGATCGGGCTGATGAGCGGCGCGATCTTCTTCCACACCATCGGGCCGATCGGCATCGACCCCTATGGCGACGGCGGGCAGCTGTTCAAGGAAGCGGTCTTCACCTGGTGCATGGGCGTCTTCGTCGCCTATGCGCACCGGCAGGAGATCTTCGCCCTCGCCTCCCGCTTCGGCCTGCCGGTGCCGTCCCCCCGCGCCGGCTGAGGCCGTGGGCCCCGGCCGCGTCCCTCCGCGGCCGGGGCCGTTCTCTCAGCGGCGGCGGACGCCGGAGACGTCGCGCACCGCGCCGCGCGAGGCGCTGGTCGTCAGTGCCGCATAGGCCTTCAGCGCCGCCGTCACGTTGCGCTTGCGCGGGGCCGCCGGCTGCCAGGCATCGGCGCCCTTGGCCTCCATCGCCGTGCGGCGCTGCGCCAGCACCTCGTCCGGGACCGCCAGGTGCAGGCGCCGGGCCGGGATGTCGATCTCGATGGTGTCGCCATCCTCGACCAGCCCGATGGTGCCGCCCTCGGCCGCTTCCGGCGAGCAATGCCCGATCGACAGCCCCGAGGACCCGCCCGAGAAGCGCCCGTCCGTCACCAGCGCGCAGAGCTTCCCGAGCCCCTTCGACTTCAGGTAGCTCGTCGGATACAGCATCTCCTGCATGCCCGGCCCCCCGCGCGGGCCTTCATAGCGGACGAGCACCACCTCGCCGGCCTTCACCGTGCCGCCGAGGATGCCTTCGACCGCCGCGTCCTGGCTTTCGAAGACGCGCGCCGGGCCGGTGAACTTCAGGATGGAGGCATCCACGCCCGCCGTCTTCACGATGCAGCCTTCCTCGGCGATGTTGCCGAACAGCACCGCGAGGCCGCCATCCTTCGAGAAGGCGTGCGCCATGTCGCGGATCACGCCCTTCTCGCGGTCGAGGTCGAGGTCATCCCAGCGCGCGGACTGGCTGAACGCGACCGTGGTCGGGATGCCGCCCGGCGCCGCGCGGAAGAAGGTCTGCACCGCCTCGGCCGGGCTGCGCTTGACGTCCCATTCGGCCAGCGCCTCGGCGAGGCTCGGCGCATCGACGCGCGAGACCGAGCTGTCGATCAGCCCCGCGCGGTCCAGTTCGCCCAGGATGCCCATGATGCCGCCGGCGCGGTGCACGTCCTCGACATGCACGTTGATGACCGAGGGTGCCACCTTGCACAGCACCGGCACGCGGCGGGACAGGCGGTCGATGTCCGCCATGGTGAAGGGCACCTCGCCCTCCTGCGCCGCGGCAAGCAGGTGCAGCACCGTGTTGGTGGACCCGCCCATGGCGATGTCGAGCGTCATCGCGTTCTCGAAGGCCGTGACCGTCGCGATGGAGCGCGGCAGGACGGAGAGGTCGTCGGTCTCGTAGTGCCGGCGCGTGATCTCGACGATGCGGCGTCCGGCCTCGAGGAACAGTCCTTCGCGATCCGCATGCGTCGCGACGACCGTGCCGTTGCCGGGCAACGCGAGGCCCAGGGCTTCCGTCAGGCAGTTCATCGAATTGGCGGTGAACATGCCCGAGCAGGACCCGCAGGTCGGGCAGGCGGACCGCTCGATGACCTGGACTTCCTCGTCCGTCACGGTGCTGTCGGCGGCGACGATCATGGCGTCGATCAGGTCCACCGAGCGCTTCTGCCCGCGATGGACGACCTTGCCGGCCTCCATCGGCCCGCCGGAGACGAAGATGGTCGGGATGTTGAGCCGCATCGCGGCCATCAGCATGCCGGGCGTGATCTTGTCGCAGTTGGAGATGCAGACCAGCGCATCGGCGCAATGCGCGTTGACCATGTATTCGACGGCGTCCGCGATCAGCTCGCGCGAGGGCAGGCTGTAGAGCATGCCGTCATGGCCCATCGCGATGCCGTCATCGACCGCGATGGTGTTGAATTCCTTGGCGACCCCGCCGGCCTTCTCGATCTCCCGCGCGACCAGCTGGCCGAGGTCCTTCAGGTGGACATGGCCGGGGACGAACTGGGTGAAGGAATTGGCGATGGCGATGATGGGCTTGCCGAAATCGCCGTCCTTCATCCCCGTCGCGCGCCAGAGGCCCCGCGCGCCGGCCATGTTGCGGCCATGGGTGGTGGTGCGGGAGCGGTACTGCGGCATGCGGGGTTTCCTCGTGGCGGCTGCTGCGGCCGCCCGTCGCGCGGCCGTGTGGCGGCGGGTTTAGCGCGGATGCGGCCCCGCGCCAAAACAGGGGATCAGTCGACGACGATGGCCGGACCGGCCTCGGCCTTGGCGCGCGCCTTCTCCCAGACCCGGGCGGCGATGCGGCGGTAGGTCGCGGCCTCCTCGCTGTCGGGCTGCGCCGTCACGATCGGGGTCCCGGCGTCCGACAGCTCCCGGATCGCGAGCTTCAGCGGCAGCTCGCCCAGGAACTCGACCCCGAGGCGCCCGGCCTCCCGCTGTGCGCCGCCATGGCCGAAGAGGTCGGTGCGGTGGTTGCAGTTCGGGCAGCAGAAATAGGACATGTTCTCGATCAGCCCGAGGACCGGAACGTTCACCTTCTCGAACATCCGGACGCCGCGCCGCGCGTCGAGCAGGGCGACGTCCTGCGGGGTCGAGACGATCACCGCGCCGGCGAGCGGCACCCGCTGGGACATGGTCAGCTGCGCGTCGCCCGTGCCCGGCGGCATGTCCACTACCATGATGTCGAGGGGCCCCCAGTCCACCTGGCCCATCATCTGCTCGAGCGCGCCCATCACCATCGGGCCGCGCCAGATCATCGGCGTCTCCTCGTCGACCAGGAAGCCGATCGACATGGCCTTGAGTCCCCAGCGGCTGAGCGGCGTGATCCGCTGGCCGGTGGCGCGCGGCTTTTCCCGCGTGCCGAGCATCTGGGGCAGGGAGGGGCCGTAGATGTCGGCATCGAGCAGCCCGACCCTCAGCCCCTGCGCGGCCAGCGCGACGGCGAGGTTCACCGCCGTGGTGGACTTGCCCACGCCGCCCTTGCCGGAGGCGACGGCAACGATGGCGCCGACCTCGGGCAGCAGCATCGGTCCCTGGCCGGACGGCGCGCGCGCGGCCTGGCGCGGCGTCGCCGGCTGCGGCGCCGCCTCGCGGTGCGCGGTCAGCACGGCGGTGACGTTCAGCACCCCCGGCACGGCGGCGGCCGCACGCTGCGCGGCGAGGCGCACCGGCTCGAACTGGGCGGCACGCTCGCGCGGAACCTGCAGGGAGAACTGCACCAGCCCCTCCCGCGCCGCGAGCCCCTGCACCATCCCCGCAGACACCAGGTCCTGGCCCGTCGCCGGGTCCTTCACGGCACGCAGCGCGGCCGTCACCGCTTCCGCCAGAGTCTCAGCCATTGCTTGAAAAGCCCTCGTTCCTGGACAATATCGGCGCGGCGGGTGAGGGTGCCTTCGACATCCAGGCGGCTTCCCCGGCACCCGGCCGGCGTCCATATGGTCGGGCGCCGCCCCGCTTGCACCCCTCATGGCAGGCGCCGGGTCAGACGTCATCACTGCTTCTGCTGGGAGGCCCATCGTCGAATGCCCTGGAACAACAGCGGCGGTCAGAGTCCCTGGGGGAACAATCCGCGCCCGGGCGGACCCTGGGGTTCGCCGCCCCCGCCCGGAGGCGGCGGCGGAGGCCCCACCGGCGGCGGCCGCGGTCCCGACCTCGATGAGATGATCCGCCAGGCGCAGGAGGCGGTGCGCCGCTACCTGCCGCGCGGCGGCGGCAAGGGCATCGCGCTGCTCGGCGTGCTGGTGGTCGCGGTCTGGGCGGCCTCGGGCTTCTATCGGGTGCAGCCGGACGAACAGGGCGTGGTGATGCGCTTCGGGGCCTTCGACCGCACCGCGCCCCCCGGCCTGAACTACCACATCCCCTGGCCGGTCGAATCCGTGACGACGCCGCGCGTGACGCGCATCAACCGCGTCGACATCGGCTTCATCGGCGCGTCGGACGCCCCGGTGATGGGCGGCCGCGTGCAGCCCGCGCGCGACGTCCTCGCCGAAAGCCTGATGCTGACCGGCGACGAGAACATCGTTGACATCGACGTCGCCGTCTTCTGGCGCATCCGCGACGCCGGGGAATTCCTGTTCAACACGCGCAATCCGGAAAGCACGGTGAAGTCCGCTGCCGAATCCGTGATGCGCGAGGTGATCGGCCGCACCCCGATCCAGCCCGCGCTGACCGAGGCGCGCGCCCAGATCGAGCAGGAGGTCCGCCGCGGCACCCAGGCGATCATGGACCAGTACGGCGCCGGCGTCGAAATCGTGCAGGTGCAGCTCCAGAAGGTCGATCCGCCAGCCCAGGTGATCGACGCCTTCCGCGACGTGCAGCGCGCCAATGCCGACCGCGAGCGCCTGCGCAACGAGGCGGAATCCTTCCGCAACGACATCATCCCCCGCGCCCGCGGCGAGGCCGAGCGCCTGGTGCAGGAAGCCCAGGGCGTGCGCGAAAGCCAGATCGCCCGCGCCCGCGGCGAGGCGTCGCGCTTCACCTCCGTGCTCGCCGCCTACCAGGCGGCAAGGGACGTGACGGTGCGGCGCATGTACCTCGAGACCATGGAGGAGATCCTGCGGGAGAACCCGATGATCATCGTCGACGACCGGCTGCAGGGCATCGTGCCCTTCCTGCCCCTCGGCGAAGGTGCGGCGGTGCCGCGGTCCGGCCCGGTCCAGTTGCCGACCACGCGGCCGCAGCCGCTGCCGTCCCGGGCCAATGGCCAGGGCAACGTGTCCGGCCGCAGCGGCCCGGGGGTCGGCCGATGAACCGCTCCTTCATCCTGATCGGGATCCTGGCCGTCATCCTCGTCACGGCGGCCTCGGCCCTGTTCACCGTGCAGCAGACGCAGCAGGTGCTGATCACGCAGTTCGGCCAGCCGATCCGCGTCATCCGCGAACCGGGCCTGCACATGAAGATCCCCTTCATCCAGTCGGTCATCACCTTCGACCGCCGGCTGCTCGACTTCGATGCGCCGGGCGAGGAGCTGATCCTCGGCGACCAGCGCCGGCTGATCGTGGACAGCTTCACCCGTTACCGGATCGTCGACCCGCTGGTCTTCTATCAGACGGTCGGCGCGACCGAGGCCGGCATCCGGGCGCGGCTCAACTCGATCGTGTCGTCCTCGCTGCGCCGCGTGCTCGGCAACGAGCCGCTGCTCTCGGTGCTCTCGAACGACCGCCCGCGAATCATGAACGAGATCCGCGACCAGGTGAACACCGAGGCGCAGCAGTTCGGCATCGAGGTCGTCGATGTCCGCATCCGCCGCGCGGACCTGCCGGAGGAGAATACCCAGGCGGTCCTGCAGCGCATGCAGTCCGAGCGCGAGCGCGTCGCGCGCGAGGCACGCGCCGAAGGCGCCGAGGTGGCCCAGCGCATCCGCGCCGGCGCCGAGCGCGAGCGGACCGTGCTGCTCGCCGAGGCCCATGCCCGTTCCGACGTGCTGCGCGGCGAGGGCGAGCAGGAGGCGATCCGCATCGTCGCCGAGGCGTTCGGGAAGGACCTCAACTTCTTCCACTTCTGGCGCGCGATGCAGGCCTATCGGCAGGCCTTCTCCGAAGGCAACACCCGGTTGGTGATGACCCCGGATTCGGAATTCTTCCGCTACTTCCGGGACAGCACCGGCTTCGTCTCCCAGGGGCCCGCGGCCGCACCCGCGCCGGCCGCCGC
>JAFADX010000179.1 GCA_023424475.1 Pseudomonadota bacterium | reverse complement strand
GCGCAGGCGCGCGGCCCCCGCGCCGGCGGGCGCGGCACCGCCAACGACAGCTTCAGCCTGTCCGGCTTCACCGCGGCCTACGAGGCCATCGGCCGCGAGTGCCCGGCCCGCCGATGAGCCAGCCGGCCACCACCGACGGGCTGGCCGAGGCGGAACGCGCACGAATCCTCGCCAAGGCGGCGATCTTCGCGCCGCCGCCGGCGACCCTGCCCGATGGCCGCCGCGACCTGGTCGGCCTGTCGCGCGAGGACCTCGCCGCCGAGATGGTGGCGATCGGGGAGAAGCCCTTCCGCGCCAAGCAGCTCTGGCACTGGATCTACCACCAGGGCGAGACCGACTTCGCGAGGATGACGACCATCGCGAAGCCGATGCAGGCGAAGCTCGCCGAACGCTTCGTGGTCGGCCGGCCCGGCGTGGCGACGCAGCAGGACAGTGCGGATTCGACCCGGAAATGGGTCTTCGCCTTCCGCGACGACCAGCGGGTCGAGACGGTCTACATCCCCTCGGCGGACGAGGACCGGGGCGCGGTCTGCATCTCGACCCAGGTGGGCTGCACGCTGTCCTGCCGGTTCTGCCACACCGGCACGCAGAAGCTGGTGCGCAACCTCGGCGCGGCCGAGATCGTCGGCCAGTTCATGGCGGCGCGGGATTCCTACGGCGAGTGGCCGTCCCCCAAGGACGGCTCACCGCGGCTGCTGTCGAACATCGTCGTGATGGGCATGGGCGAGCCGCTCTACAACTATGAGAACGTCGCCAAGGCGCTGAAGATCGTGATGGACCACGAGGGCATCGGGCTCTCGCGCCGGCGCATCACGCTGTCCACCTCCGGCGTCGTGCCGATGATGGACCGCTGCGGGGCGGAACTCGGCGTCGGGCTCGCGGTGTCGCTGCACGCGGTGACGAACGAGCTGCGCGACGAGATCGTGCCGTTGAACCGCAAATACCCGATCGAGGAGCTGATGGCGGCCTGCCGCCGCTATCCCGGCGCGTCGAACGCGCGGCGCATCACCTTCGAATACGTCATGCTGCGCGGCGTGAACGACAGCGAGGCCGAGGCGCGCGAACTGGTGCGCCTGATCAAGGGCCTGCCCGCCAAGGTGAACCTGATCCCGTTCAATCCCTGGCCGGGCAGCCCGTACAAGACCTCGACCAGCGAGGCGATCCAGCGCTTCGCGCAGATCGTGAACGACGCGGGCTATGCCAGCCCGATCCGGCGGCCGCGCGGGCGCGATATCCTCGCGGCCTGTGGGCAGTTGAAGACCGAGAGCGAGCGGAAGAAGCGCGACGCGGCGTGAAGGGCGGGGGAGGGGAACCTCCCCCGAGCCCCCTCCCTTCTCTGGTTACCTGGCGCCGGGCGCGGCGGCCGGTCCCCGAGTATCCGAAGAAGGTTGAGGGGGTCCGGGGGGAGAAGTTCCCTTCTCCCCCCGCCCTTGTTCAGTAGCGGTACTGCTCCGCCTTGAACGGCCCCTGCGGCGAGACGCCGATATAGTCCGCCTGCGCCTGGGACATCTTCGTCAGCGTCGCGCCGACCTTGGCCAGGTGCAGCGACGCCACCTTCTCGTCCAGGTGCTTCGGCAGCACGTAGACCTTCTTCTCGTACTTGCCGGGGTTCGTCCAAAGCTCGATCTGCGCGAGCGTCTGGTTGGTGAAGGACGCCGACATCACGAAGGAGGGATGGCCGGTCGCGTTGCCGAGGTTCACGAGGCGTCCTTCGGACAGCAGGATGATGCGCCTGCCGTCGGCGAACTCGATCTCGTCCACCTGCGGCTTCACGTTGTCCCACTTCAGGTTGCGCAGGGCGGCGACCTGGATCTCGCTGTCGAAGTGGCCGATGTTGCACACGATGGCGCGGTGCTTCATCGCGCGCATGTGCTCGATCGTGATGACGTCCACGTTGCCGGTCGCGGTGACGAAGATGTCGGCCTGCGGAGCGGCCTGTTCCATCGTCACGACCTCGTAGCCTTCCATCGCGGCCTGGAGGGCGCAGATCGGGTCGACCTCGCTGACCATGACGCGGCAGCCGGCGTTGCGCAGGGAGGCGGCGGAACCCTTGCCCACGTCGCCGAAGCCGCAGACCATCGCGACCTTGCCGGCCATCATCACGTCGGTGCCGCGGCGGATCGCATCCACCAGCGATTCACGGCAGCCGTAGAGGTTGTCGAACTTCGACTTGGTGACGCTGTCGTTCACGTTGATGGCGGGGAAGAGCAGCTTGCCCTCCTTCGCCATGTTGTAGAGGCGATGGACGCCCGTCGTCGTCTCCTCGGACACGCCGACGATGGCCTTCGCGAGCTGGGCGAACCAGCCCGGCTTGGTCTTCAGGCAGTCCTTGATCAGGGCGAAGAAGACTTCCTCTTCCTCGTTCGTCACCTTGTCGAGGAAGGCCACGTCGCCCTTCTCGGCGCGCAGGCCGTAGTGGACGAGCAGCGTCATGTCGCCGCCGTCGTCGAGCAGCACGTTCGGCGTGCCGCCGTCGCCCCATTCCAGGGTGCGCTTCACGTATTGCCAGTATTCCGGAAGGGATTCGCCCTTCACGGCGAAGACCGGCGTGCCGGTCGCGGCGATCGCGGCCGCGGCGTGGTCCTGGGTCGAGAAGATGTTGCACGACGACCAGCGGACATCGGCGCCGAGGGCCTTCAGCGTCTCGATCAGCACGGCGGTCTGGATGGTCATGTGCAGGCAGCCGGCGATGCGCGCGCCCTTGAGCGGCTGCTGCTTGCCGTATTCGGCGCGGGTGGCCATCAGGCCGGGCATCTCGTCCTCGGCCATCGAGATCTCCTTCCGGCCCCAATCGGCCAGGGAGAGGTCCTTCACGACATAGTCGGCCATGCGCGCTGTCTCGCTTCTTCGGTCTTCGGGTGTGGCGGGCCGGTAGCACGGCCCGGGCCCCGAGGCCAGAGAGAGCGAATACACATAATGATATCTTTATGCGATCAGTGCCGGTGCGCCCGAATCGACCGGCGGATAGGATGGCGCACCGATGACCGAATTGCCCCGCCAGCGCGCCGAGCACGCCCAGTCCCTTGCCTCCGACCCCGCCGCCTCGGCCTGGGTCGAGGCCTCGGCAGGGTCGGGAAAGACGAAACTGCTCACGGATCGCGTGCTGCGCCTGCTGCTGGCGGGCGTGGAACCGGGCCGGATCCTGTGCCTGACCTTCACCAAGGCGGCGGCGGCGGAGATGGCGACGCGGCTGGCCAAGGCGCTCGGCGCCTGGGCGACGGCGGAGGATGCGGCGCTGGCCGCGACGCTTGCGGACCTGACCGGGCGCGCGCCGGAGGCGGAGGAACTGCGCGCCGCGCGGGCGCTCTTCGTGCGCGTGCTCGAGCAGCCGGGCGGGATGCGCATCTCGACCATCCATGCCTTCGCGCAATCCCTGCTGCGCGCCTTCCCGCTGGAAGCCGGCCTCGCCCCGCAATTCGCCGTGGTCGAGGACCAGGAGGCCAAGGCGATGCTGGCGCGCGAGCGGGAGGCCGTGCTGGCCGCGGCACCCGACCACGGGGCGCTGGCGCAACTCGCCCGTCTCACTCCGCCGGCCCGCTTTGCCGAGACGCTCGGCACGCTGTCCAACGCCCGCACGCGGCTGCTGGCGGCGGTCGATGCGCGGCAGGGCCTGGCGGGCTTCGAGCGCGCCCTGGCGCGCGCCCTCGGCCTGCCGCCGGGGGCCATGAGCGAGGACGCCGTGCTGCGCGGGGCCTGCGACTTCGACGCGACCGAGGTCGCGCGCGCCGGCGCCGGGCTGCGCGGGTCGGGCAATGCCAACGACCAGGATCGCGGCGCCGCGATCGCCGCCTGGCTGGCGCTGGACCTCGACGCCCGCGTCGCGCGCTGGGAGGACTGGCGGTCCATCCTGCTGACCGACAGGAACGAGGTCCGCAAGCGCTTCGCCACCAGGCAGGCCGGCGCCGGCGCCGCCTTCATCCAGGACACGCTGGCCGCCGAGGGCGAACGCGTGCTCGAGGCCGAGAACACCCGCACCGCCGCCCGCGTGCTCGCCGCGACCATGGCGCTGCTCGCCATCGGCACGCCGGTGCTGCGCCTCTACGAGGCCGCCAAGGCGCGGGCGGGGATGCTCGACTACGACGACCTCATCGCCGGCGCCGAGCGCCTGCTGGACGACCCCGGCAGCGCCTGGGTGCTGTTCAAGCTGGATGGCGGCCTCGATCACGTCCTGCTGGATGAGGCGCAGGATTCCAACCCCGACCAATGGGGCATCGTCCGCGCCCTGACCTCGGAGTTCTTCGCGGGCGAGGGTGCGCGCGAAAAGGGCCGCACCATCTTCGCCGTGGGCGACGTGAAGCAGTCGATCTACGGCTTCCAGGGCGCGGATGCCGCCGGCTTCGCGCGCGAACGCACCCATTACGGGCAGGCGGTGCGCGACGCCGGCCTCGATTTCCGCCCGGTGCCGCTCGACGTTTCCTTCCGTTCCACCGCGCCGGTCCTGGCGCTGGTGGACGCCGTCTTCGAGGCCGGCGCGGCGCGGGAGGGCGTGGTGCCGGAGGATGCGACGCTGCACCACTACGCCGACCGCGCCGGCCAGGCCGGCAGCGTGGAACTCTGGCCCCTGCTGCAGGTCGCCGAGGCCGAGGC
>JAFADX010000113.1 GCA_023424475.1 Pseudomonadota bacterium | reverse complement strand
GGCCCGGCCAGGAACGCCACGCCCGCGGCGCCGCCGCACGGCCGGCGTTGCGCCGGCCGCTGGCCTGATCCCTACCCTGTCAGTGTCGCCAGGCTCATTGCCAGGCGGCAGCCCTGCGCGAACTCCGAGAGGTCCACATACTCCTTGACGGTGTGGATCTCGGCCTGCCCGGCGCCGAAGGTCACGGTCGGCACGCCATGCTTGACCAGCCAGTTGGCGTCGAGCCCGCCATTCGACAGCATCGTATGCGGCTCCAGGCCGATCGCCTTTGCGGCCTTCACCGCATGCGCGACGGCGGGCGAATCCGCCTCCTCCAGCCGGAAGGGCGGGTAGGCCACCTGCGTCCGGAACGTCACCTCGGCCATACCGCCCTCGGCATCCCTCACCTCGGCCTGCGCCTTGGCGAAGGCCTCCCGATACGCTTCCGCGATCCTGGCGGCGAAGGCTGCATCGGCGCTGCGCGCCTCACCCAGGACATGGGCGTAGTCGGTGACGACATTGGTCGCATCGCCGGCCGCCCTGCCGCCCTTTCCGCCGAACACGCCGGCATTGCTCGAACCGCGTCCCTCCGGCTTGTCCACCTTGCCGAACCAGCCGCCGCGGTGCGCCTCGGTCAGCGCGACGGAGGCCACCAGCGTCGCGGAGATGCCCTTCTCCGGCGCGACGCCCGCATGCGACGCCTTGCCCCTGATCTCCACCTCCCAGTTCTGCTGCCCCACCGCGCCGATGGTCAGCCTGGCCGCGTGGGTGCTGTCCACGTTGAAGCCCATCGTCGCCCCGCCGAGATCCTTCGGATCGAGTTCGCGCGCACCGTGCAGCCCGCTTTCCTCCCGCACTGTGAAGAGCAGGGTGATCGGCGGATGCGGCAGCTTGCGGTCCAGCAGCGTCTTCGCCAGCGCCACGAGGACGGCGCAGCCGGTGCGGTTGTCGCCGCCCAGGGCGGTGCTGCCATCGGTGACGATGCGATTGCCTTCCCGCCGCGGCTTGGCCCCGCGGCACAGCGGCACCGTGTCGAGATGGGTCGAGAAGAGCAGCCGCGCGCCGGGCTTCGTGCCCGGCAGATCGACGATCAGGTTGCCGACCTCGGTCGGCAGCGGGATGCGCGCGTCGGCGCTGTCGTGGCGGATGGCGGTCTCCGGCACGCCCGCCGCCTTCAACTCCTCGACGACCGCGGCGGCGATGGCCTTCTCCTCACCGGTCACGCCCTCGACCTCCAGCAACCTCATCAGGAGATCCTCCGCATAGGCCAGATCGACGAGATCCCTGGCGATGCTCATGGTCCGCTTCCTCCCCAATGACCGAACGCCCCTGCGGCGCGCGGCCCGTCACACCCCCCAAGGAATGCCGAGCCAGTACCAGACGGCAAAGAGCCCCAGCCAGATCGTCAGCATCCACAAGACATAGGGCAGCATCATCGTCAGCACGGTGCCGACGCCCGCCTTGCCGTCGTAGCGCTGGAAGAAGCCGAGGATCAGCGCATACATCGACAGCATCGGGGTGGCGATGTTCGGCACGGAATCGCCGATGCGGTAGCCCGCCAGCACGGCCTCCGGCCCCACGCCGAGACGCATCAGCAGCGGCACGAAGATCGGCGCGAGCATGGCCCATTTCGCCACCGCGCCCGTGATGAACAGGTCGAGCACGCAGACAACGAGGATGAAGCCGATGAGCAGCCAGAACGGCCCGATATTGGCCGTCTGCAGCGCATCCGACATCGAGATCGCCAGCACCGTCGCGATGTTGCTGTAGTTGAAGTAGGCGACGAACTGGCTGATGAAGAACATGATCAGGATCATGCCGCTCAGCCCGGTGACCGTCTTGTGCATGGCCTTGATGATGTCGCCGATGCCGGTCATCGCGCCCGAGCCGATGCCATAGGCCGCGCCGCAGGCCAGGAAAGCCACCGCGATGATGACAACCAGGCCGTTCATGAAGGGCGTGTTGCCGATGATGGCGCCGGTCTCGGGCGAGCGCAGCGGCGCGCCGGGCGGGAAGGTCAGCAGGCCGAAGAGCAGCGTCACCCCGATCAGGGCGAACAGCGCGAAGCGCAGGCCCCGCCCTTCGTCGATGGAGGCGGCGGCCTCTTCCGGCGCGGCCTGCATGCCTGTCTGCGTCTGCGAGTAGGCGCCGAGCCGCGGCTCGATGACCCGCTCGGTGATGAGCGTGATGACGACGGTGAGGAGCAGCGTCGAGCCGATGCCGAACCAGATGTTCGACGCGAGGCCGATCGAGGCGGTCGGATCGATCAGGCGGATTGCGTCATTCGTCATCTCGGCGAGGACGGCATCGATCGGCTTGATGAACATGTTGACGGAGAAGGCGCCGCCGACCGCGGCGAAGCCGGCCGCCAGCCCTGCGATGGGATGCCGGCCAACCTTGAGGAAGGCGATGGCGGCCAGCGGTATCAGGACGAGGTAGCCGGCATTCGACGCGATGCTGGACAGGATGCCGACGAAGACCAGGATGTAGCAAAGTGCCCAGCGTGGGGCGACCTTCACCACCTTGCGGATCATCGCATCGACCATGCCGGCCTGTTCGGCCACGCCCACGCCCAGCATGGCGACAAAGAGCTGCCCGAGCGCGGTGAATCCCAGGAAGATCGGGATCATCCGTTCGACCATGAAGCGGATTCCATCCGCCCTCAGCAGGCTCCTCACCGCCGTTGTCGTCGATTCGACCTCATGCGTCTGCGGATTGATGACCAGGTAGGTCACGCTCACGCCCGCCACGTCGAGCAGGTGGGAGAGGGCGATGACGGCGCCAATGAGGATCAGGAACAGGACGATGGGATCGGGAACCCTGTTGCCGATCCTTTCGACAAGGTTCAGGAAGCGCTGCATTGCAGACCTCGAACCATCGGCGTCACTCACGCTGTGCGATCGGCGTAGCGATGTCCGTGCGAGGAAGCATCGCCCCCCGCATCGGCAGCACCGGCGCCGCAACGGCACAAATCCTAGCCAAGAACGCACCTTCAAATCCAAGAGTGGCAACAGGAATTGGAGGATTGGGACTTCGAGACAAATGCGGGGACATCCACCACCCCGCCGATGCCGCGGTTCAGGACGGCGCAGGGCGGGAAGCCGGCTCAGGCCGGCCCATTCATTTGACCGTCAGCGGCGGCGGATTCACTTTTCATCGCCCTCGAAGGCAGCGAAGGACGGGGACGAACCGCCTGTGCCGCGGAAGGCGGCGCGCATTGACCGCAATCCCGATGCCTCCGCAATGCTACACCACGACCGCTTCAGTCCCTTGCCGCAAAGGACGTGTGTGATGCCAGGCAGGCCATGCGATCAGCTCGATCGCCGTAACCTCGTCATCTCATCGATGGCCGCGGCAGGCGCCTCGGCGGCCCTGGCCATTGCCGCCAGGACCGCGGATGCGCAGACACCAGCAACGAGCCCTGCCGTCCCGTCACTGGGCACCGCCTACACCGGCGAAGTCATCCAGGGGAAGCGGGTCGTCAGCGCGCTCGACGTCGGCGACCTGGAGCCCGGCAGGAAGCACCTCCTGTATTTTCGGGGCGTGCAGATGCCCACCGGACAGCACCTGTACGTGTCCGTGACGGTCGCCAAGGGGGCAAGGCCAGGCAAGCGCGTCATCCTGGTCAGCGGCGTGCACGGCGACGAGATGAGTTCCGTGCATACGGTCCAGACCGTGATGAACCAGCTCGACCCGGCGGCGATGTCGGGCACGGTCACGGCGGTCACGGACATCTCCGGGCCCGCTCTGCAGGGCATGCAGAGGAGATGGCCCAACGCCGGCAGGGGCGCCGACCTCATCGACATGAACCGCGAATGGCCCGGGAACGAGAATGGCGCCACGGCGCCCAGCCGGCACGCCGGGCTCCTGTTCAACCGGCTGCTGCGGCCGAACGCCGATGCCGCCATCGACTTCCACACCGGCACCACCGGCTTCGCCGTCACCGCCTTCAACATCGCGGACATGACTGTCCCCGGCATCAAGGCGATGGTGGACCTCTACCCGGTCGCCCAGGTCTTCGACAATCACGTCTATCCCGGCGTTCTGCACAACGCCTTCGTCGATGCCGGCATCCCCGCCTTCACGCCGGAGATCGGCGCCGCGCGCGCCCTGAGCCCCGGGATGATCCCCGACTTCGTCGAAGGCACGATGAACGTCCTCAAGCATCACGGCATCCTGCCCGGGCCGATGGGGCGCACGGGAAAGGACGTGCGCGTCTTCATCGGCAACAGCGCGCTGCCGATCCTTGCAACCCGGGGAGGGTTCGTCGAGCATCTGGTCACGCTCAACGACAAGGTCGAGGCCGGGCAGAAGGTGGCCATCCAGCGCAACGCCTTCGGCGAAGTGGTCGCGGAATACACGACCAGCGTGGCGGGGGAGGTCACCGGCCAGCGCAGTGACGCGATGGCCGAACCCGGCAATCCCCTGGCCTTCATCCTCTTCCACAAGGCGCGGCCGGACGGCAGCGAGACCTATCCGGAGTGATCCCCGCCAGGCAGTCGCCTCTTGCCGTGCTAGAGTTGTTCCCGTTCGCCCTGGCTCACGGCAACGCCTCCAGCCCGTTGTTTCTGCGGGCATCTTCACCCAATCAGATGATTCCACCTGATCGGGATCCGCTCTAGCCGAGATGCACAGGGACGGGCGGCAGCCTCTGGCCGGCGTCCCGCATTGAGGGGCGCATTCCGCCCGTATGAAAGCCTCGGCGACCTGCGCCATTCTGCACGGGACCGTGCGTCGGCACCGTATCGGCTTTGCGCTCGGGCCAATCAGCCTCGAACACGGGGTGGCCCGCCGTGGTGGGATGCGCGGCGTCGCGGTTCCCGGAGGGCGGGCTTTGCCCCAATCCCTCCGCCTCCAGGCCCCAGGCGGGGACACCGAAAGGGATACGCGACTTCCTGCGATACCGGAGGAAATCGCGGATTTCCGGCTATCCGGGCAGGCCGAGGACGTTCTTCGACAGGATGTTCCGCTGGATCTCGTTCGACCCGCCATAGATCGTGGCCGGCCGCGCCTGGATGTAGAGCCCCGTCGGATTGAGGTTGCGGTTGCCTTCCATCGGTTCCAGCAGCCCGGCGTTCTCCCCCGCGATCTCCAGCATCGTGTCGGTAATGCGCTGGAAGAGCTCGGTCTGGAACACCTTCAGCATCGACACGTCGGGCCCGAGCGTCTCTCCGCGGCGCAACTTGTCGACGAAGGCGCCGTAGAGCGACTTCAGGTCCTCGAGGTCGAGGCGCAGCCTGCCGTAGGTCTCCTGGAAGGCCGGGTCCTCCCAGGCGCCCATGCGCTCGGCGAGCTGGCGCAGCCGCGTGAAGGCATAGGCCGACAGGCGCGGGGAACCGAGGTAGATGCGCTCAAAGGACAGCAGTGCCTTGGCCATGTCCCAGCCGCGGTTCGGCGTGCCGACCAGGTTCTTCGCCGGCACCCGGACGTTGTCGAAGAACACCTCGCAGAACTCGTCATGATACTCGAGGTTGATGATCGGCTTCACCGTGATGCCCGGCGTCGCCATGTCCACCAGCAGGAAGGAGATGCCCTCCTGCTTCTTCGCGTTCTTGTCGGTGCGCACCAGCAGGAAGCACCAGTTGGCGTCCGACGCCAGGGTGGTCCAGATCTTCTGGCCGTTGACGACGTAGTGGTCCCCGTCCAGCACGGCTTCCGTGCGCAGCGCCGCGAGGTCCGAGCCCGCATTCGGCTCGGAATAGCCCTGGCACCAGATGTGCTCGCCGTTGAGGATCCGCGGCAGGAAATACTCCTGCTGCTCCGGCGTGCCGTGGTTGATCAGCAGCGGGCCGACCATGACGATGCCGTGGTCGTTGGTGCGCGCGCAGCCGTGGCGCTCGATCTCCTCGGTGAAGATGATCTGCTTGGCCGGCGACAGGCCGAGCCCGCCGAACTGGCGCGGCCAGCCAGGGCAGAGCCAGCCCTTCTCGGCGAGCATGAAGTACCAGGGCTTGTTTTCGTCCCAGTGCAGGCGCTTGGGCGGGTTGCGCAGCTCCGCGGGATAGTTCGCCTCGATCCAGGACCGGATATGGGCGCGGAACGCCTCGTCCTCCATCTGGTTGAGGTCCTGGGTTTCCTTCGGCGCGATGCTGACCATCGTCTCAGCCTCCGAACTTGGGCTTGCGCTTCTCGAGGAAGGCGGCGCGGCCTTCCTGGAAGTCGGGGGTGGTGAACAGCAGGCCCTGGAAGGTCTGCTCGTCGGCGAGCGCCTCGTCGAGACCCTCGGCCAGGATCTTCTTCGTCAGCTCGATCGGCCCGGCCGCCTCGGCGGCGAGGAAGCGCGCCTTCTCGACCGCGGCCTCGAGCGCCTTGCCTGGCGCGGCGAGATAGTCCACCAGGCCGATCCGCTCGCCTTCCGGCGCGTTCACGACCTCATGGTAGAAGAGGATGCGGCGCGCCCGGCCGACGCCGACGCGGCGCGGCAGGAAATAGGGCAGGCCCATGTCGGACATCAGCCCGATCTTGTGGAAGCCTGCCACGAAGCGGGCATCCTCGGCGGCCACCACGGTGTCGCAGGCGCAGGCCACCGCCATGCCGGCGCCGGCCGCCCAGCCTTCGACCGCCGCGACCAGCGGCTTCGCGCCCCTGGCCATCAGCCGCACCAGCCGGTGCGTGCGCCGCATCCGGTCGCGGCCGTCCAGCGCGCTGCCGACATTCATGTTCGAGATGTCGCCGCCGGCGCAGAAGGTGCCGCCCGCGCCGGTCACGACGATGGCGCGCACCGCCTTGTCGTCATGGGCGCGCTCGAGTGCTTCCTCCAATGCCTGGCGCACGCCGGGACCGATGGCGTTCTTGCGGGACGGGTAGTCGATGGTGAGGACCAGGACGTTGCCGTCCATCTCCTCGCGGACACGCGCCGCCTCGCTCATTCCACGTCCTCCGGCGCCAGCGCCATGAAGCGGCGGCGGTGCAGCGTCGCCGAACCGTACTGGTTCATCGCCACCATGCCGCGGCGGAGGTAGAGGCCGACATCGTATTCGTCGGTGTAGCCGATGCCGCCATGCAGCTGGATGCACTGGCGCAGCACGAACATGCCGCTTTCCACCGCGCGGTGCTTGGCCTTGGAGACGGCGGCCTGCCGCTCCTCGCCCACGGCGCCGCCGTCGAGCATGGCCGCCGCGCCTTCCACCGCCGCGCGCGTCAGCGCGATATGGATCTTCAGGTCCGCCGCGCGGTGCTGCAGCGCCTGGAAGGTGCCGATGATGCGGCCGAACTGCTGGCGCGTCTTCAGGTAGCCCAGCGTCAGCTCGAAGGCGCGCTCCATCAGGCCGAGCATGAGGCCCGAGGTCGCCAGCGCCGCTTCGTCGAGTGCCTGCCCGATCAGCGCGCCGATGTCGTCCGCGACGCGCGCGGCGCGGGAGAGGTCCGGCCGCAGCGTGCCGACATGCCCGCCATCCATCGTCTTCTCGAGCACCAGGTCGGCGCCCGCGGCATCGAGCGCGTGCAGCGCGATGCGGTTGCCCTCCCGCACCGGCAGCAGGAAGGCGTCGGCGCCGCCGGCCATCGGCACGAAGACGCGCGGCGCATCGGGCGTGCCGGGCACGGCGAGGGTGTCCGCCTTCTCCTGCCAGGCGGTCAGCACCACCTTCCCGCCTTCGAGCAGCGGGCCGAGCAGCGCCTTGTCCTCGGCGGCCGCGAGCAGCCGGGCGGAGAGCATCGCCGGGATCAGCGGCTCCGGCGCGAGGCCGCCGCCGACCTCCTCGGTCAGCGCCACGGCCTCGGACATGCCGAGGCCGGCGCCGCCGGCCGCCTCGGGCACCGCGAGGCCGATCCAGCCGAGCCCGCCCATCTGGGCGAAGACCGCCTTGTCGAAGCCGGGGTTCCGGAAGCGCAGCGCACGGATGCGCTTGCTGTCGCCGTCGCGCGGCGCGACCGCACCCGCGCTGTCGCGGATCATGCGGATGGATTCGGTTCTCTCGTCGAGTGCCTGGCTCATCGCTTCCTCAAGCCAAGGTCGGGGGAGGGGAACCTCCCCCGAACCCCCCTCCCATTTCCGTCTGGGCGTCTCGCCTGCGGCGAGCCGCGAACCGGGGGGAGTTCGCTCCCCCCGGCCTTCCTTCACTGCGTGTGCAGCACCGCGCCGGATGCCGCCTGCGCCTGTTCCAGCGTCACGCCGGGCGCGAGGTCCACCACCACGAAGCCCTTCTCCGGCACGATGTCGAAGACGCCGAGATTGGTGTAGATCCGCTTCACCGCGGCCGGCGTGGTCAGCGGATAGGCGCATGTCCCGACCAGCTTCGGGCGGCCGTCCTTGGTCGTGTGCTCCATGATGACCCAGAGGCGCTTCGCCCCGGCGCCGAGATCCATCGCGCCGCCGACCGCGGGCGCGGTGTCGTTCTCGCTGGTCGCCCAGTTGGCGATGTCGCCGTTCTGCGCGACCTCGAAGGCACCGAGGACGCAGAGGTCGATATGCCCGCCGCGGATCATCGCGAAGCTGTCCGCATGGTGGCAGTAGGAGCCGCCGGGACGCAGCGTGACCGGCTGCTTGCCGGCGTTCACCAGCCAGGGATCCACCTTGTCCGGCGCCGGCGCCGGGCCCATGCCGAGGATGCCGTTCTCGGAATGGAAGATCACCTCGCGCTCGCTCGGCACGTAGTTCCCGACCATGGTCGGGATGCCGATGCCGAGGTTGACGATCCAGCCCTCGGGGATGTCCTGGGCCAGGCGCGCGGCCATGCCCTTGCGGTCGAAGCCCTGCATGTGTCCCTCCTTTTCCCGGGCCATCCGATCCGCGCCTCCGGGTGCTCGGGCCTTTGGCCCTGCGCCCTCCGGCGCGGCCGGATGGCCGCTCCTGTTCCGACGCTTACGCCCAGTCCGGCCCGCGATCCACACGGATCACGCGGTTCACGAAGATGCCCGGCGTGTGCACGTTCTCCGGCACCAGCTCGCCGAGCTCGCGGATGTGCGAGACCTGCGCGATGGTGAGGTCGGCGGCCATCGCCATCACCGGGTTGAAGTTCCGCCCGGACGCCCGGTAGGTCAGGTTGCCCCAGCGGTCGCCTTCCCACGCCTCGACCAGCGCGACGTCGCCCTTGAGCGCATGCTCCATGACGTAGCGGCGGCCGTTGAACTCGCGCTCCTCCTTGCCGTGCGCGAGGATCGTGCCGACCGAGGTGGCGGTGAAGAAGGCAGGCACGCCGGCGCCCGCGGCGCGCATCCGTTCGGCCATCGTGCCCTGCGGCACGATCTCGAGCTCGATCTTGCCGGCGCGATACAGTTCCTCGAACACCACCGAACCGGCGCTGCGCGGGAAGGAACAGATGATCTTCCGCACGCGGCCGAGTTCCATCAGCTTCGCCAGGCCCGCGCGGCCGGTGCCCGCGTTGTTGGCCACGCAGGTGAGGTCCCCGGCACCCTGCTCGATCAGCGCCTCGATGAGCTGGTCGGGCTGGCCGACGGCGCCGAAGCCGCCGATCAGCACGGTCGATCCGTCCTTGATGCCTGCCATGGCGTCGGCCATGGATTGAACGATCTTGTTGATCACGTCTCTTGGTCCCCCGGCCTTGCCGTCACGGATGACGGAACAGCCCGTTGCTCACAACAACCTTGTCACGTTCGGCCACGCGGGCGCGGAAGGCGGCGCCGCCGTCCTCGCGCCAGATCTCGGTGCGGATGGTCTCGCCCGGATAGACCGGCGAGGAGAAGCGCAGGTCCATGCGCCCGAAGCGCGCGGGATCGTAGCCGCAGAGCGCCTTCATCAGCGCGTGGCAGACCACGCCGAAGGTGCAGAGCCCGTGCAGGATCGGCTGCTTGAAGCCGGCCTTGGCGGCGACCTCGGGGTCGATGTGCAGCGGGTTGTGGTCGCCGTTGAGGCGATAGGCGATCGCCTGCTCCGGCCGCGTCGGCAGGTCCACGATGACGTCGGGCGCGCGCTCGGGCTCCGGGTGCGGCTTCTTCACCGGGCCGGACGGCCCGCCGAAGCCGCCATCGCCGCGGGCGAAGGTGGTGCCTTCCAGCGTCGCGAGCTTCTCGCCGGTCTTCGCGTCCAGCACCACGCGCTCGTTGTAGAGCAGCGCGCCCTTGCCGGCGCCGCGATCGACGATGCTGCTGATGCGCGACCTGCCGATGATCTCGCCTTCCGCCGGCAGCGGCTTGTGCAGGATGACCGACTGTTCTCCGTGCAGCACCTGCGTCCAGTCCACGCCGGTATCGGGGTTGCGCAGCCAGAAGCCGGGATAGCCCAGCACCACGGCCATGGACGGCATCGCCTGCAGCCGCGCCTCATAGACGAAGTCGAGCTGCTTCTGGTCCATCGGGTCCTGACCGAGGCCGATGGAGACGTTGTAGAGCGCGGTGTCCTGCCAGCGGATGGTCTGGCGGATTTCCGGGATCGGGTAGTTGAGCAGGTGCTCGTGGTTGATCGTCACTTCGATTCCTCCACCTCGATCACGGCATCCGCGGCGAAGGCGCCCTGGCCCTCGGGCAGCACCAGCAGCGGGTTCACGTCCACCGAGAGCAGGCGGTCGCCAGCGCCGGCCGCGAAGCGCGACAGGGCGGAGAGCGCGCCGGCGAGCGCCTTCACATCCGCCTTCGGCCGCCCGCGCGCGCCATCGAGCAGCGGGAAGCCCTTGAGCGAGCGGATCATCCGTTCCGCCTCGGCCTCGCCGAAGGGGCAGCGGCGGAAGGCGACGTCCTTCAGGATCTCGATGAAGACGCCGCCCAGGCCGACCATCGCGACCGGCCCGAAGACCGGGTCCCGCGCGACACCGAGCGCCATCTCCACGGCACCCCTGATCTGCTTCGCGATCAGCACGCCCTCGATGCGCGCGCCCGGCGCCCGTTCGGCGGCGCGCCGCAGCAGCGTCGCATGCGCGTCCCGCACGGCCGCGGCGTCGGCCAGGTCGAGGATGACGCCGCCGATCTCGCTCTTGTGCAGGATGTCGGGCGACAGGATCTTGGCGACCACCGGGAAGCCGAAGGCCTCGGCGGCGGCGACCGCCTCCCCGGCGCTCGTGCAGGCTTTCTCGGGCACCGCCGGCACGCCCGCGGCGGCGAGGATGCGCTTGCCCCCGGCCTCGGTCGGCGTCGTCGCCGGCAGGCTCACCGCGGGGACGAGGATCTCCCCGGCGGGCGGCGCGGCGAAGGCGGCGCCGAAGCGGCCCATCGCCTCGATCGCCGCGACGGCGCGGGTCGGGTCCTCGAAGACGAGATACCCGTCCTCCTCATAGGCCTTCACCTTGTCGGCCGGGGCGATGGCCGAGAGCACCCAGAGCCGGTCGGCGAATTTCTCCCGCGCCTGCTTGAGGTAGGGCCGCAGCTTCGGGGCCATGGTGGTGGACCCGCCGGTCTGCGTCAGGAAGACCAGCATCGAACCGTAGCCGCCGGCCTCCGCCGTGGTCTCGAGGAACTGCGGGAACAACTCCGTCTGGTTCACCGCCTGGGCGGTGCAGTCCACGGGGTTGCGCGGGGCGCAGAAGGAGATCAGCGACTTCAGGTGCGCCTGCGCGTCCTCGGGCATCGGCGGCATGGCCACGCCCATGGCCTCCGCCGCATCCGAGATCAGCACGCCGGCGCCGCCGGAGACGGTGATGACGCCCATCGTGTTCCGTACCGGGTAGATGCGCTTCGTCGCCGCATAGGCGATGTCGAGCATCTGTTCGGTCGTGCCCGCGCGCACCACGCCGAATTCGTCGAGCACCGCCTGGGTGACGGTGTCGTCGCCGGCGATGGAGGCGGTGTGCGACTTCGCCGCATGGCCGCCGAGTTCCGACCGCCCGACCTTCATCAGCACCACCGGCTTGCGGTTGCGCCGCGCGAGGTCCAGCGCCGCGGTGAAGCGCGCGCTCTCGCGGATCCCCTCCGCATAAGCGCAGATCACCTCGACCTCGGGCGCCTGGGCCATCCAGCCGATGACCTCGCCGAGGGAGACGTCGCTCTCGTTGCCCGTGGTGATGCAGACCGGCGTGCCGATGCCCCGCGCGCGGGAAACGGCGAAGACATGCGTGCCGTAGGCGCCGGACTGGGAGGCGATGCCGATGTTCCCCGGCAGCGGCCAGCCCTGCTCGAAAGACAGGGAGAACATCGGGTAGAAGTTCACCGCCGCGTTGAACAGGCCGAGGCAGTTCGGCCCCAGGATGCGCATGCCGTGCTTGCGCGCGGCCGCCACCATGCGGTCCTGCGCGGCCTGGCCGGCCTCGTCCACTTCCGCGAAGCCCGCGGTGAAGACGATCGCGGCGCGGCAGCCCTTGGCGCCGAGGTCGTCCACCGCCTGCACCGCGGCTTCCCCCGGCACCGCGACGATGGCGACGTCCGGCACCTCCGGCAGCGCCGGGACGGTGCCGAAGGCCGGCAGGCCCTGCACCGTCGCCCGGTTCGGGTTCACCGGCAGGATCGTGCCGGCGAAGCCCTGGCGCTGCATGTAGGCGATCGGCCGGCCGCCGATGCGCGTCGCGTCGTCCGACGCACCGATGATGGCGACGGAGCGCGGGCGGACCATGGCATCGAGGGCGGCGAACCCCGTGGCGGCTGACGTCGGGCGTGGGTGGCCGCCTTCGGCGGGCATGGACAATCCTCCAGGAAAATTCCGGCGCAGGGTGGCGTCCGAAGGGGAGGGGGGCAAGGGGGCCAGCCCTGCGCGGGGGCGGGATCAGGCGCGCAAGAAAAAGGCCGCGACCCGGAGGCCGCGGCCCTGGTCCCTGCCGGACGGGTGCGTCAGGCGCCCGGCGCGACGATCGTGCAGTCGCCGCGGCTGCGCAGGCGGGCGCAGGCCAGTTCGGCCCCCTGGCGGTTCAGCCCGGTCACGCGCGCCCGATACAGCGTCGTGCGCCCGCTGCGGACCGGCGTGACGGAGGTGCGCGAACCCATCAGCGCCACGACGTTCCGCGCATGGCCCGCCGTGGTCCGCGCCAGGTTCTCCGAGGCGAAGGCGCCGACCTGGACGCTCCAGTTGTTGCCGCCGCCGGAGGTGCGGGAGGCGGTGGCCGGCGTCGGCGGCAGCGGCACCGCCGCCGGGCGGGAGGGCGGGACCGGGATCGGCGACCGCGGCAGCGTATCGGCATGCGCCGTGCCGACCAGGCCGAAGCCCCGGAAGGGCGAGGCGGCGGGGGTGCGGCGATGCTCGACGGCGGCCCCGGCGGCCTGCTGTTCGGCGCGTTCGATCTCCGACTGGCGGGCGGCCTCGGCGATCGCGAGTCGCGCGCTCGGCGTCAGCGTCGGGTTCTCGAGGCCCTGCATGTAGGCCGGCGTCGCGTTGGCCCGGCC
>JAFADX010000102.1 GCA_023424475.1 Pseudomonadota bacterium | reverse complement strand
GCGAGCGCGGTGCGCACCGCGCCGTCCACGCTGCCCTGCAGGCCGGGCGGCAGGCGCGCGCGCAGGGCCTCGACCGGCAGGCCCGCCACGCCGGCGAGGCGCGCCGCGAGAGAGGGGTTCTCGAGCGCCGCATAGGCGGCGTTCAGGTCGCGGATCGCCTCGGGCGGCAGGTCGGGGGGCAGGGTGGTCGTCAGGCTCATCGGGCCCTTGCCAGATGGCGCGCCGGGGGCGCCGGGTCCAGGGCCACCGCCTCGCGTTCCGCCGCGGCGGCGAAGGGGGCGAGCCGCTCGATGACGATGCGGGCGACCGCCTCGACCGCCGCGCGGCGCGGAAAGGCCGCCCGCCAGACGATGCGGACGGTGCGCGAGGCGCGCGTCGTCAACGGGCGCAGCGCGATGCCGGAATCCTGCGCCGCGCCGGCCGCGAGGCCGGGGATCAGCGTGGTGCCGTAGCCCGCCGCGACCATGTTGATCAGCGTCGCCAGGCTCGAGGCGCGCAGCGCACCGCTGACCGGGCCGGCAAGGCCGCAGGCGGCGAGCGCCTGGTCGCGCAGGCAGTGCCCGTCGGCCAGCACCAGCACGTCCGGCACGAGGTCGGCCTCGGCGATGCGCTCCCGCGCCGCGAGGGGATGCTCGGGCGGCAGGGCGGCGAGGAAAGGCTCGCTGAAGAGCGTCTGGGAGACGAGGTCCGCCCCCTCCGGTCCGGTGGCGAGCAGCGCGGCGTCGAGCTCATGCGCGCGGAGCCGGTCGAGCAGCGTTGCCGTGACGTCCTCCCAGGGCTCGATCTCAAGGTCGGGCAACGCCTCGCGCAGCGGCGCGAAGACCAGCGGCAGGAGATAGGGCCCGAGGGTCGGGATGATGCCGATGCGCAGCGGGCCGCGCAGCGGATCGGCCATCGCCTGGGCGACGGCGGTCATCGCCTCGATCTCGGCCACCGCGATGCGCGCATGGGCGAGGAGCAGCTCGCAGACCGGCGTCGGCATCACCTGCTTGCTCGACCGTTCGAACAGCACGGTGCCGAGCGATTCCTCGAGCCGCCTGAGCTGCACCGAGAGCGTCGGCTGGCTGACGCGGCAGGCCTCGGCGGCGCGGCCGAAATGACGGTGCTCGGCGACGGCGAGCATGTAGCGGAGGTCGCGGAGGTTCATGGAGGCGCATCTTCGGTGGTGCTGCGGCGCAGCGGGATCTTGCGGGCGCGCAAGCGGAGCGCGCCTATCCCACGGCAATTGGCAACGATTGGCAATGTCTATCGATGCCTTCGGAACTTGCGGCTTTCGTGATCGTTCGGCACCCGACTAGGCTGCCCTCCGATACCGGCCGGGGACGGAGGGCGGCGCGTGAGCCGGTGCCTGCCCGCCGAGGCCGGACAGCCTCCCGGAGTTCCGGCCCGCGGCCGCGGGCCTGTACGATCAATGCCAGCAGGAACGGAGAGAAAGATGGACGGAAGCAGCAGCGCCGCGGGCAAGTGCCCGGTGATCCACGGGCGGCCGACGGCGGCACGGTTCACCACCCGGTCGAACCGCGACTGGTGGCCGAACGCGCTCAACCTGCGCATCCTCAGCCAGCAATCGGCGAAGTCGAACCCGATGGATGCGGGCTTCGACTACGCCAAGGCGGTCAAGGGGCTCGACGTCAAGGCGCTCAAGAAGGACCTCATTGCGCTGATGACGGTCAGCCAGGACTGGTGGCCGGCCGACTACGGGCATTACGGCCCGCTCTTCGTGCGCATGTCCTGGCACGCGGCGGGTACCTACCGCACGGCGGACGGGCGCGGCGGCGCCTCGACCGGCGCGCAGCGCTTCGCGCCGGAGAATTCCTGGCCCGACAACGCCAACCTCGACAAGGCGCGGCGCCTGCTGTGGCCGATCAAGCAGAAATACGGCAACAGCATCTCCTGGGCCGACCTGCTCGTCCTCGCGGGTACCGTCGGGATGGAATCGATGGGGCTGAAGACCTACGGCTTCGCCTTCGGCCGCCCCGACATCTGGGAACCCGAGGAGGACATCTACTGGGGGTCCGAGGACACCTGGCTGGGCGACCGGCGCTACAACGGCGACCGCATGCTCGAAAACCCGCTCGCCGCGGTGCAGATGGGCCTCATCTACGTGAATCCGGAAGGGCCGAACGGGAACCCCGATCCGGTCGCCTCGGGCCGCGACATCCGCGAGACCTTCGCGCGCATGGCGATGAACGACGAGGAGACGGTGGCGCTGACCGCCGGCGGCCATACCTTCGGCAAGTGCCACGGCGCGGGCGACGCCTCGCTGGTCGGGCGCGAGCCCGAGGCCGCGCCGATGGAGCAGATGGGCCTCGGCTGGAAGAGCAGCTTCGGCACCGGCAAGGGCGGCGATGCCATCACCTCGGGCCTCGAGGGCGCCTGGACCCCCACCCCGATCACGTGGGACATGAGCTACTTCGACATGCTGTTCGGCTATGAGTGGGAGCTGACCAAGAGCCCGGCCGGCGCGCATCAGTGGAAGCCCAAGGATCCCGCTGCCGCGACGCTGGTGCCGGACGCGCATGACCCGACCAGGCGCCACCCGCCGATGATGACCACGGCCGACATGGCGATGAAGATGGACCCCGAGTACCGCAAGATCTCGGAGCGCTTCCACCGGAATCCCGACCAGTTCGCCGAGGTCTTCGCCCGCACGTGGTTCAAGCTGACCCATCGCGACATGGGGCCGAAGTCCCGCTACCTCGGCCCGCTCGTGCCGAAGGAGGACCTGATCTGGCAGGACCCGCTGCCGCCGGTGACGCACAAGCTGATCGGCAAGGCGGATGCGAAGGCGCTGAAGGCGCAGATCCTCGCCTCCGGCCTGTCGGTTCCGCAGCTGGTGCAGACGGCCTGGGCCTCCGCCTCGACCTTCCGCGGTTCCGACCGCCGGGGCGGCGCCAACGGCGCGCGCATCCGCCTCGCGCCGATGAAGGACTGGGAGGTGAACCAGCCCGAGCAGCTCTCGAAGGTGCTCGCGAAGCTCGAGAAGGTCCGCAAGGCGTTCAATGCCTCCGCGACCGGCGGCAAGCAGATTTCGCTCGCGGACATGATCGTCCTCGGCGGCTGCGCGGCGGTCGAGGCGGCGGCGAAGGCTGCCGGCCACAAGGTCGAGGTGCCCTTCACGCCGGGCCGCACCGATGCCACGGCGAAGCAGACCGACGCCGCGTCCTTCGCCGTGCTCGAGCCCGAGGCGGACGGGTTCCGCAACTACCGCAAGGCCCGCTACACGGTTTCAGCCGAGGAGCAGCTGGTCGACAAGGCGCAGCTGCTGACGCTGACCGCGCCGGAGATGACGGTGCTGGTCGGCGGCATGCGCGTGCTCGGCGCCAACCATGGCGGTTCGAAGCACGGCGTCTTCACCAGGACGCCGGGCGCGCTGACGAACGACTTCTTCGTCAACCTGCTCGACATGGGCACGGAATGGGCGCCGACGGACGAGACCGCCGAGGTGTTCGAGGGCCGTGACCGTGCGACCGGCGCGGCGAAGTGGACGGGCACGCGGGTCGACCTGGTCTTCGGGTCGAACTCCCAGTTGCGCGCGCTGTCCGAGGTCTACGCCCAGGCCGACAACCAGGCGAAGTTCGTCAACGACTTCGTCGCTGCCTGGGTGAAGGTGATGAATGCGGACCGCTTCGACCTGAAGTGACGCAAGGGAAGGTCGGGGGAGGGGAGCCTCCCCCGGACCCCTTCCCTTCTCCGGCTTTTGGGTTCCAAAGAAGGTCGAGGGGGGCTCGGGGGGAGGAGTTCCCTTCTCCTCCCGGCGATCACTCCCCGTCGGCTTTGAGCACCTCACCCGCGAGGTAAAGGCTCCCGCAGATCAGCACGCGCCCCGGCACGCCTTCCGCGGCGATCCGCGCGAGCGCATCGGCCACGGTCGGCCCGGCCCGCGCGATGCCGCCGCTCGCCGCGACGATGTCCTCGACCGGCATGGCGAGGTGCTGGCCGGGTTCGGCCACGGCGGCCATCGTCGTCGCGAAGGGAAGCAGGGGGCGGAGGAATTCCTCGCTCGCCTTGCCCTTCTTCATGCCGACGACCAGATGCAGCGGGCGGTCGCGCCAGGTCGCGAGGTGCTGCGCCAGCGCGATGCCGGCACCCGCGTTGTGCCCGCCGTCGAGCCACAGTTCGAACCCGCCCGGCAGCGACCGCGCCAGCACGCCCTTCAGCCGCTGCAGTCGCGCCGGCCATTCCGCCGCCGCGACGCCCCGCGCGATGGCGATGTCGTCGAGCCAGGACGGGTTCCAGGCGCGCAGCGCCGCGATGGCGATGCCCGCATTGTCCGCCTGGTGCGGCCCCGGCAACCCCGGCGGCGGCAGGTCGAGCCCGCCGCGCGCATCCGCGTAGCGCAGGCCACCGGGCGTCAGGTCGCTCGTCCAGTCCCGCCCGCGCACGAGCAGAGGCGCGCCCCGTTCCGCCGCCACCCGCGCGATGACGCCGAGCGCCACCGGATCCTGCACGCCGGTCGCGCAGGGCACGCCCGGCTTGATGATCCCGGCCTTTTCCCCGGCGACGGCCGCCAGCGTCTCTCCCAGGAAATCCATGTGGTCCATGGAAATGCTCGTGACCGCCGTCGCCGCCGGCCGATCCACCACGTTGGTGGCATCGAGCCGCCCGCCGAGGCCGACCTCCAGCACCAGCAGGTCGGCCGGCACGCGGCTGAACAGCAGCAGCGCCGCCGCGGTCGTGATCTCGAAGACGGTGATCGGCTCGCCCTTGTTCGCGGCCTCGGTCTCCTCCAGCGCCGCGGTCAGCGCCTCGTCGCTCACCAGCGTGCCGGCGAGGCGCACCCGCTCATGGAAGCGCACCAGATGCGGCGAGGTGTAGACATGCACGCGCTGGCCCGCGGCTTCCGCGATCCCGCGCAGGAAGGCGCAGGTCGATCCCTTCCCGTTCGTCCCCGCCACATGCACGACGGGCGGCAGGTGCCTCTCGGGGTTGCCGAGCGCGGCCAGCGCGCGGTGCAGCCGCCCGAGGCTGAGGTCGATCAGCTTCGGATGGAGCGCGTGCAGGCGCTCGACGATCGCCTCGGCGCGCGACACTGCGTCAGGCCTGGGCCGGTTCTTCGGTCGCTTCCTCGGGCGGCGGCAGGGCGGGCGCCTCGATCAGAGGCGGCATGGCCGCCGTCTCGACCAGCGGCACGCGCAACAGGCCGATCACGCGCGCCAGGGTCGCGCGCATCTCGCTGCGCTTCACCACCAGGTCGAGAATACCGTGCTCCAGCAGGTACTCCGCGCGCTGGAAGCCCTCCGGCAGCTTCTCGCGCACCGTCTGCTCGATCACCCGCGCACCGGCGAAGCCGATCATCGCGCCGGGCTCGGCGATCTGGATGTCGCCCAGCATGGCGAAGGAGGCGGTGACGCCGCCCGTGGTCGGGTCGCAGAGCACGACGATGAAGGGCAGCCCCGCTTCCTTGACCATGCGGGAGGCAATGACCGTGCGCGGCATCTGCATCAGCGAGACCGCGCCTTCCTGCATCCGCATCCCGCCCGAGGCGGTGAAGACGATCAGCGGTGCATCCTGCAGCACGGCCAGCTTGGCGGCGGTAACGATGGCCTCGCCCACGCCGGCGCCCACTGACCCGCCCATGAAGGCGAATTCCATCGCCGCGATGACGGCGCGCTGCCCTTCGATGGTGCCGTGCGCGACCGCCACGGCATCGTCCATCGCGCACTTCGCCTGCGCTTCCTTCAGCCTGTCGGTGTAGCGGCGCTGGTCGCGGAAGCGCAGCGGGTCGGCCGGCGCCTTCGGCAGTTCGATGCGCGAAAAGCCGGGATCAAGCGTGCATTCCAGCCGCCGCGACGCCGAGATGCGCATGTGGTGGCCGCAATGCGGGCAGACGTTCAGCGCCGCTTCGAGGTCGCGCCGGAAGATCATCTGCTCGCAGGACGGGCACTTGTGCCAGAGGTTCTCCGGCACGTCCCGCTTGAACAGTCCGGAGATCTTCGGCAGGGCCCAGTCGGAAATCCAGTTCATGAGTCTCTTCTTGCCCTCAGACGCCGGGCGCGGCCCATCCGGGCCGCCTGGCTTTCGCGCCGCCGGCGGCGCACTGGCGGCAGCGGGTGGTCTGGCGCGGGCCGCGATTGCAGCATCGGCGCGCCGTTGCGCGCCGCCTTATACGGCGGCCCGTGCCCGAGGGCTACCGCTTCGCCCCTGGCGGCGCCACCGCCCCGCCCTGCGGGGCGCGGACCCGCAGCAGCACCTCGACCCGGCCAGGCTGATCGGCACCCGGCCGAGCAGGCCCTTGCCGGCCAGCGTCTCGAGCAGGGCGGGACCTCTGCCAGGCGGGGGCGAGCCCGCGTTCGGCTGCCAGGCGCTGGGCGGCGGCGACATGGGTCTGCCCGGCGGCGCGAAGCAGGGTCAGCAGGCGGGGCGCAAGGGGCCGTCGGTGGGAAAGCCCGCCTGCCACCTCCTCCCATGCCGCGGCATCCGCGGTCTCGCGCCCCATTCGAAGAGCGGGGGGAGAAGGGAACTTCTCCCCCCGGACCCCCCTCAACCTTCTTTGACTATCGGGGACCGGCCGCCGCGGCCGGTGCCAGGTAACCAGAGAAGGGAGGGGGTCCGGGGGAGGTTCTCCTCCCCCGCCCTTTCCACCATGTTTCTCCATATTGCGTTGCACAACGACACCAAGGGTGATTTCGCGCGGCGCGGCTCCCGGGTCTAAGACGCTGCCGGAAACGCCTCAGCCACCCGAGGGCCCATGACCGCTCCCATCGCGCTGTTCGACGTCAAGGCGCAGCAGTCCCTGATCCGCGCCGAGCTCGACCGGCGCATCGCCGCCGTGCTCGATTCCGGCCGCTTCATCAACGGGCCGGAGGTGACGGAGCTCGAGGAGAAGCTCGCGGCCTTCGCCGGCGTCGGGCATGCCGTCGGCGTCTCCTCCGGCACCGACGCGCTGCAGATCGCGATGATGGCCGAGGGGATCGGCCCCGGCGACGCGGTCTTCCTGCCGGCCTTCACCTACACCGCGACGGCCGAGGTGCCGCTGGTGCTGGGCGCCGCGCCGGTCTTCGTCGATGTCGCGGCAGCGACCTTCAACATCGACATCGCCGACCTCGAGCGCCGCATCGCGGCAGTGAAGAAGGACGGGCGCCTCAAGCCGCGCGCGGTGGTGGGCGTGGACCTGTTCGGCCTGCCCGCCGACTGGCCGGCGATCGAGGCGATCTGCGCGCGGGAAGGGATGTTCGCCCTCGACGACGCGGCGCAGGCCTTCGGGGCGAGGCTCGGCAACCGGCGGCTTGGCGCCTGGGGCGGCGCGGCGGCGCTGTCCTTCTACCCGACCAAGACGCTCGGCGCCTATGGCGACGGCGGCGCGCTGCTGACCAACGACGCGGATCGCGCGGAGCTCTACCGCTCGCTGCGCACGCATGGCGAGGGCCGGACGCGTTACGAGGTCGAACGCACCGGCATGAACGGGCGGCTCGATACCCTCCAGGCGACCATCCTCTGCGCCAAGATGGGCATCTTCGAGCAGGAGCTGGGGCAGCGGCGACGCATCGGCGCGGCCTATGACGCGGCGCTGGCCGGCAAGGTCGGCGTGCAGGTGGCGCAGGAGGGGGCGGAGAACTGCTACGGCCTCTACACCATCCGCCTGCCCGACGCGGCGACGCGCGCGCGCGTGCAGCAGGCGCTCTCGGCGCAGCAGATCGGCTCGGGCATCTACTACCCGAAGCCGCTGCACCGGCAGCCGGCCTATGCCGCGCACCATGCCGGCGTGGTGGCCGGCGGCCCGGCGCCGCTGCCGGTCAGCGAGGCGCTCTGCGACCAGGTCCTGTCGCTGCCCATGCATCCCTACATGAGCGAGCAGGACGCCGCGCGCGTTGCCGGGGTGGTGCTGGGCGTGCTCTGACGCCGAAGGCGCGGGGCTCCGGTGCCGGTATGACGGCACGCCGAGCCATGGCCACAGGTTCCGGTTGAACGCTTCCCCGGAGGCGCGCAGGCTCATCGGCCGTCACGAGGGGGTACCGATGCGTCGCAGGATCCTTCTCGCCGCCGCGGGCGCAGCCGCGGTCCCTGCCGCCCGCCCGGCGCGGGCGGAGGAGGCGGTGGACATCTCCCTGATCCTCGCCGTGGACGTCTCCCGCTCGATCGATGCGGACGAGGCGCGGCTGCAGCGGGAGGGCTATCGCCTGGCGGTCTCGGACCCGGTGGTGGGGGCGGCGATCCGGGGCGGGCTGACCGGGGCGATCGGCCTTGCCTATGTCGAATGGGCGGGGATCGAGTATCAGCGGACCGTGATCCCGTGGCGGCGCATCGCGACCCAGGCCGAAGCCGAGGCCTGGGCGCGGGAACTCGAGCAGGCGCGCCGCGTCTCGCTGTCCTGGACCTCGATCTCGGGCGCCATCCGCCACGCGCGCCAGCTGATGGCGGATTGCCCCTGGGAAGCGACGCGGCGGGTGATCGACGTCTCGGGCGACGGGGTGAACAATTCCGGCCCCCCGGCGGATGGGGAGCGCGACGCGGCGGTGGCGCAAGGCATCGTGATCAACGGCCTGCCCATCATCAACGACCGCCCGACCTTCGGCCGGCTGCCGCCGGTGCCGCTCGACGACTACTACCGCGAGAACGTGATCGGCGGCGAAGGCGCCTTCATGATCGTCGCCGAGGATTTCGAGAGCTTCGGCGTCGCCGTGAAGCGCAAGCTGATCCGCGAGATCGCGGGCGTGCCGGGCGGCGCTATTCCGGCCTGACGGCGCCTTCCTCGACCAGGCGCAGGCAGCCCTGCACCACCGGCGCGCAGGCGGAATTCTGCGACATGGGCAGGTCGGATGCCGCCGAATAGCCGATGCGGGTGACCTTGCCGTCCACGAGTTGGAAAGTGACGCGGCAACTGGAACCGGCGGAGACGCTGAGCGAGCCGCCGATCACCGGCACCGGCGCCGAGACCCCCGCGGCCGGCGGCGTGCGGTCGTAGGTCCAGAACTCGCCCCCGGCGGAACTCGCGGTCAGGTTGGGCACGCCGGCGCAGAGGCGCAGGTCGTCCGCGCGCAGGCCGATCAACTGCTCGCGACCATCCTCCGCCACCTGGGAATCGCGCGCGGCGCACCCTGTGGCGAGCAGGGGAACCAGCAGGAGGACGAGGCGCCTCACGAGCCGTCCGCATCCTCCAGCGACAATCCGAGCTCGGCGAGGCCTTCCTCGAGCATGTCGCCCAGCATGTCGATGCCGAGCAGGTATTCCGCCGTATCGCGTATGTTGCGCTCCTTGGCGAGGCCGCGCGCCTCCTCGAACTCCTCGCCCGAGTAGTCGCCGCGGCCGATCCAGGCCAGCGCGATCAGCGAGGCCTGCTCGTCCTCGTTGAGGTCGGCGATGAAGGCGCGCAGCGCGTCCTCATCCATGTTCTCGTCGTCCTCGGCATCGAGGCCTTCCTCGTCCTCCTCGTCCCGCGCCACGGCGCCGCTTTCCTCGCCTTCCTGCACGGCGCGGGCAGCGTCCACGATGGCGGCGACGGATTCGAGGCTGATGCCGAGGTCGAAACCATCCTCTTTGTCGCGGTCGCGCGCGGCCATTCCGTCACTCCTGCTTCAGGGTCGGGCGCAATCAAGCATGGGCGGGCGGGGGCGTGCCACCCCCGGCGACGCGGGGCGCCGTCACCCGCGGCGCATGTGGGCGCGCCGCGCCGCCACGGCCCCGCTCAGGCCGCCCAGTCCGGGGCAAATTCGGGGTTCACCAGCCGCCGGTCCTTGGGCAGGGCACCGATCTCGGCCATGTCCCCGGCGTCGAGGCGCAGCGCGGCGGCGGCGAGGTTCTCCCGCTGGCCCGCCTCGCGCCCCGATTTCGGGATCGCGACGACATTCGCCTGCGCGAGCAGCCAGGCGAGCGCGACCTGCACCGGCGTCGCGCCGTGCTTCGCCGCGATCCGCCGCATCACGGGGTCGTCGTTCACCTGGCCCTTGGCGATCGGGGCATAGGCGGTCATGGCGAGCCCGTGCTCGCGGCACAGGGCGGCCAGCGCCTCCTGCCAGAGATAGACGTGGCATTCGACCTGCAAGGCCGCGATCGGCGCGATGCCGAGCCCGAGCGCCCGCTTCAGCAATCCCGGCGGGAAATTCGACACCCCGACCGCGCGCGCGAGGCCATCGGCCTGCAGCCGCGCCAGCGCCGCGAGCGAGGCGGCGAGGTCCATGCCCGCCGCCGGCCAGTGGATCAGGATCAGGTCGGCGTAGGGCGTGCCGAGCCGCGACAGCGAGGCCTCGGCCGAGGCGCGCAGCGCGTCCGGGGCGAGGTCTGTCCACCAGACCTTGGTGGTAAGGAAGATCTCCTCCCGCGCCAGGCCCGAGGCGGCGATGCCGGCGCCGACGGCATCCTCGTTGCCATACATCGCGGCGGTGTCGATGTGGCGGTAGCCGAGGGCGATCGCGCCTTCGACCGCGCGCTGGGCCTCCGCTCCGCGCATCGTCCAGGTGCCGAGGCCGATGCGCGGGATGCGGAGCCGCGGTGTCTCGAGGACCGGCGCGTTCATCGCTTCGCGAGGTCCAGCAGGCCGGCGAAGCCGCCCTCGGTGCCGAAGGCGAGGCGCGTGCCGGTGCCGTTCCAGGCAAGCGCCGCGACGGCGGAGCCCGAGGGCGGGGCGATCGGCACCACGCGGCCGGAGGCAACCTCGGCCATCAGCACCAGGCCGTCCCCGAAGCCGGCGGCGATCACCTCCTGGTTCGGATGGCAGGCGACCATGGTGCAGAGCACGCCGTCGCCGCCCGCGAGCTCGGTCGGCGCCTTGCCCATCGGGCCGCCGCCGAAGAAGGGCCAGAGCACGATGCAGTCCGCTCCGGCCGTGGCGAGCCAGCGGCCCTTGGCGGTGAAGCCGAGCGACTTGGTCTTCGACGGATAGCCCGCCATGCGCATGTGCTGGCCGTCCGAGAGGCGCCAGCCGTGCAGCGTGTTCTCCTGCATGGCGGTGACGACATGGCTGCCGTCGGGGCTGATGACGACGGCGGTGTGGCTGCCCTTCCATTCGAGCAGCCGCGGCGTGCTTTCCTTCGCCGCGACGAACCAGAGCGAGGCGCCGTTGTAGTGGCTTGCGGCGACGCGCTTGCCCTTGGCGTCGATGGCGATGCCGGTGACGGTCGAGGGATGGGCCAGCGACTTCAGCGCCGCGCCACTGGCGTCGAGCAGGTGCACCGCCTTGCCGACCGCGGCGGCCCGGAGGCCGGATTCGTGGCTGGCGACGTGGTCCACCCAGCGGCTGCCATGGGAGGCGATCTCGGTCGCGGTGCCGTCGGAGGCGACGTGCATCAGGCGGCCATCGTCGCCGCCGGTCAGCACCCCGTCCCTGCAGTCCGGCGCGATGGCGAGGCAGCCGCCGTCATGGGCGGCGATGCTTGCCCAGTTGCCCTCCGGCGCGGCGAGGCGGACCGAGCCGTCGCCGAGCGCGAAGGCGCAGGAACGTCCCTCCCGTCCGAAGGCGGCGCCGATGACCCAGGCGCCGAGATCCTCTCCGCGGCCGCGATGGGCCAGCAGGAAATCGGCTGTCTGCGATGAGCTCATGGGGCGGTCGGATGGTTCGGCATGGGGGGTTGTATGGCGCCGTTC
>JAFADX010000099.1 GCA_023424475.1 Pseudomonadota bacterium | reverse complement strand
ATCCCCGGGAACGCCTGGCGGGCCAGCGCCGAGTTCCTCGCCCAGGTGCTGACCGACCCCGCCGCGGGCCGCGCCTGGTGCGGAACCGAGGGCTGCGGCCCCGCCCTCTCGGCCGCCATGGCCCAGGCGGTCGCGGACCTCGCCCCGGTCCACGGGCCCGACCCTGCCGCCTGGCGCTGGGGCGCCGCCCATCCCGCCCGGTTCGAGCATCCGGTGCTGCGCTTCCTGCCCTGGATCGGCGACCGCATCCGCGTCTCGGTGCCCTCCCCCGGCGATGGCGAAACGGTTCGCCGCGCCGGTTCGCGGGGCGAGTCAGGGGGCATCTTCGCCAATGTCCACGGGGCGGGCTTCCGGGGCGTCTTCGACCTCGCCGACCCGGACGGAGCCTATGGCGTCATCGCCACCGGCCAGTCGGGCCATCCGCTGAGCGCCCATTGGTCCGACCTGACGGGGCGCTGGCTGGCGGGGGAGGTGCTGCGGCTCGGGCCGGTCGAAGGCGTGCCGGCCGGCCGGATCTCCCTCCTCCCGTGATGCGCGCCTGTTGATTCCGCCGCGCTGCGGGCCGAGACTAAGACCTTGCACATGCTTCACCGCACCAACCGCCGCCCGCAGTTCTTCTATACGACCGCACCCCTGCCCTGCCCGTATCTGGCCGGACGGACGGAGCGGAAGATCGTGACCGAGCTCTCGGGCACCGAGGCCGAGGCACTGCACGACCGCCTCTCCCGCGCTGGTTTCCGGCGGAGCCACAACATCGCCTATTCGCCGGTGTGCCCGGGCTGCCAGGCCTGCATTCCCATCCGCATCGTCGCCGGCGCCTTCGAACCCGACCGCACCCAGCGCCGGATCGCCCGCGCCAATGCCGGCGTCGGGGCCATCGAGATGCCGGCGCGCGCGACTGCCGAGCAGTTCGCCCTGTTCCACCGCTACCAGAAGGCCCGCCACGCCGATGGCGACATGGCGGCGATGGGCTTCTACGACTACCGCGCCATGGTCGAGGACACGCCGATCACCACGACCGTGGTCGAGTTCCGCGACGGCGCCGACAGGCTGCTCGGCGCCTGCCTGACCGACCGGCTCTCGGACGGGCTTTCGGCCGTCTATTCCTATTACGAGCCGGTGCTGGAGAAGCAGTCCCTCGGCACCTATGCCGTGCTCTGGCTGGTGGAGCGCGCGCGCTCCCTCGGCCTGCCCTATGTCTACCTGGGCTACTGGGTCCCGGAGAGCCGCAAGATGGCCTACAAGGCCCGCTTCCGGCCGAGCGAGGTGCTCACCAGCGGCGCCTGGCGGGTGCTCGGCGAGACGCCGCCGCTGCCGGCCGAAGCCAGCATGACGCGGATCGAGGCCTGAACCCCACCCGGCTGGCAGGCGGCCAGGGAGCGCGGCGGGCCCCCTCAGGCCCCCGCACGACCCGTCAGCGCATCCGCGCGCGCCAGGCCGCGGGGTCGTCGAAGTTGCCCTCCCACATGCCGCGGCGGGTGGCCCGGGCCTCGGCCTCCTGGTCCACATAGGCAAGGGAGAAGCGCCGGAAGGCGATCGCCCAGCCCTGCCGCACCAGTTCGGATCCGATATCGGCGCCGCGGTCGTTGACGCAGCGGACGACCCGGCGGCCGTAGCGATCGGTGTCGAGAGCCTCGCAGGCGAGGCTGCCGCCCCCGATGATCGCCACCATGGCGTCCCGCGCGACGGCGCCGCAGGCATAGGCACTGCCATGCCGCCGGCAGGGCTGATCCGATTCAGGGGCATCGATGCCGAAGATGCGCAGGCGGTCGGACCCCACCGCGAGCGTATCCCCGTCCAGCACCGCCGCGCGGACGGCGAAGCGGCCGGCGACCGGGACCGCCGGGCGCGGCGCCTCGGCGGACGGCCCATAGACGACCTGCGGCAATGCAGGCGGCCTGCCGGACGCGATCGCCAGCGCCGAGGCGGCAGGGGGCGCCGGCCGCGGCATCTGCGTCACGATGCCCGGCGGCTGGGCGGTGGCGGCCTGCCGCCGGGACTTCACCGCCTGCCAGCCGGCCAGGAAGCCGAGCAGCGCAAGCACCGCCGCGACGGACGCCAGCGCCCGCCGGAACGGCCGCAGCCGCCAGGCCAGGGTGCGCCGGCGGTCCCTGCGGGTGCGGCGTTCCACCTCCCTCAAGGCGTCTTCCAGGTCGGGCGGCAATCGACTTCGGCGGCTCCCCAAGCTCTCTCTTCCCGGTTGCGGCGACCAGAATCGCAAGGCCGGCCAGGGGATGGTAGCCGCCGCCCATGGGGTGCCAAGCCGGAGCCTTGCCGGTAGGATCGGCCGACAGCGATTCCGCCCCCGGATGCAGGCGCGAGAGCATGACCACCCCCCAGGCCGAGGAAGTCCAGCGGCAGTTCCTCCCGCTGCTCGACGACGCGATCTGCAGCCTGCGCGCGCAGGCGGTCGATCGCGACGGGCTGCTCGCCGATGCCGTCGACGACGGCGAGGTGGTCGCGCTGGTCTACGCCGCCTTCGCCTTCTTCATCGCCTCCGAGGCGCGGCTCTCGCCGCAGGCCGGGCTGCTCAACGGCGCGCTGGCCTCCGCGCTGACCGGCGCCATCTCCTACTACGCCGATCGGGGGCGGGTCGGGAAACGGCCGTTCCACGAGGACGAGCGGGCCTCCTTCGTCCAGGGCATCTACGTGCATGTCCATCGCGGGCTGAACGACTACGCGCCCTCCCTGCGCAAGGACGTGCGCGAGATCTCCCACCGGCAGACCATCGTCTTCGCCGATACCTGCCGGCACTTCCTCTCGCGCTACGTCACGGAGCCGGCGCTGCTTGCGCGCATGGCAACGTCGCGGCTGGCCTATGCGACCATCGTGGACCGGCTGCTCGACGGCATCACCGCCTGCCTCGCCATGGAATGATGCCGGGAGGACGAGGTGCCGCGCGAGGAAAGGCCCGCAGCTGGAGCAGATCCCGATCAGGTGGAATCACCTGATCGGGTGAAGATGCTTGCGCAAACAAAGGGCTGGAGACATTGCCGTGAGCCAGGGCGAACGGGAACGTCTCCAGAGCAGATCCCGATCAGGTGGCCTCACCTGATCGGGTGAAGATGCTCGCAGGAACAAAGGGCCGGGGACGTTGCCGTGAGCCAGGGCGAACGGGAACGGCTCCAGAGCAGATCCCGATCAGGTGGAATCACCTGAACGGGTGAAGATGCTCGCAGGAACAAAGGGCTGGGGACGTTGCCGTGAGCCAGGGCGAACGGGAACGTCTCCAGAGCCCGTTTCGATCAGACGGCACCGGCCCGCACCCCCACCCGGTCGCCCGACGACAGTATCCTGGAT
>JAFADX010000076.1 GCA_023424475.1 Pseudomonadota bacterium | reverse complement strand
CGGGGGCGCTGTCCGCCCCGCTGCGCGCGGCGGCCCTGCGCGCGGCCGATGCGCTGGACGCGGCCGAAGGTGAGCTGACCGCCCTGGACAGCCAGGCGGGCGACGGGGATCTCGGCATCAGCATGGTGCGCGGCGCCGCGGCGATCCGCGCCCTTCCCGACCACGCCTGGGACACGCCGGCAGGCGCGCTGATGGCGATGGGCAACGCGCTGCGCCGCGCCATCGCGGGCAGTTCGGGACCTTTCTACGCCACGGCGCTGTTCCGCGCGGCCCGGTGCCTCGACGGCAAGGCGCCCGCGACCGCGGACTGGGCGGAGGCCCTCGCGGATGCGGTCGCCTCGATCGGGGAACTGGGGGGCGCCAGGCCCGGGGATCGCACCATGCTCGACGCGCTGGCGCCGGCGGTCGAGGCGATGGGCGCGGCGGCACGGGACGGCGCATCGCTGGCGGCGGCCTGGGACAGCGCGTGCCTTGCCGCGGAACGCGGCTGCGCCGCGACGGCATCCATGCGGCCTCGGCGCGGCCGGGCCGCCTATCTCGGCGAGCGTGCGGTCGGCGTCGCGGATGCCGGGGCGAGTGCCGTCGTCATCTGGATGAAGGCCCTGGCCGGCCGCTGAACCAACCGGCCGGCGGGCCGGCGCCCGCCGGATGTCGGACGCCCCGCTTCGCCCGACATGCGGGCGCCACAAGGGACGAACCGCGCACGGCGGCACGATGCCCATCCCGCCCCGGGCGGTCCCGCGGCCACGGCCTCGCCGTGGGTCACGGGCGGCTTTCGCCGGGAGCATGCCAGTCCTCCGCCGCATCCAGGGCCCGATGATCGGTTCCCCCGCCCAGCACGCGGCGGGAGCGCATGATCTCGGCGAACCCGAAGAGCAGGAGCACCTGGCCCAGGATCACCTGAAGCGAGGCGAGCAGCCGGATGCCCTCGTCATGCGGCGTGACGTCGCCGTAGCCGACCGTCGCCTGGGTGACGAGGCTGAAATAGAGCGCGTCCGGGAAGGGCAGCGGCACCGGCCCGCGCGGCCCCTGGAACAGCGGATGCACCGAGAGCCCCTCCGCGATCCGGTAGAGACAGGCGAAGACGATGACGAGCATCGCATACATGGCGAGGAAGGCGACGACCGGGACCAGGATGCGCGAGGCCCGGCGCGCAAGTTCCTCGGTGATCAGCGCCATGTCGGTGAGCAGCAGCACCACGCCGCGGACCGACGCGGCGACCACGACCGCGATGACGCCCATCGCCAGGGCGAGCGCCACGCTCTGCTCCCCGGCCGGCAGGCGGTTGACCGGCAGCGCGAGCGACAATGCGCCCACCGCCCAGACCGGGACGAGCCAGTGGGCCATGCGCGGCAGATGGCCGAGATCGAAGGGATGCACGGCCTCGGCGACCAGGCGGAGGCTGCGCCGGCGTCGCCAGATGGCGACGAGGAAGGCCAGCACCGGCATCAGGAAGGCCAGGGCCCGCGGCGGCTGCCCGGCCCCGGGAAAGGCCGCGCGGCCCATCACCGCGAAAAGGCAAGCATAGACCGCGAGACCCGCGCTGGTCCCGAACGCGAAGTGCAGCCCGTGCGGAAAGAGCAGGTAGAGCGTGCCGAGCCCGAGCGCCGCCACGCCGATGACGAGGAAGGGAAAGAGCGTCCCCTGGTCCGCCACGCCCCCGGCAACGAGCAGCCCGAAGCCGAGGGTCATGGCCATCGAACGCAGCCAGCCCTCGGGAAGACGATCGCGGAGCCCGGCGCGGCTCACGCCGCGGGCGCCACCGCGACGCCGGTGATCTCGACCTTCCAGGCGGGATCGACCAGCGGCGCCTGGATCGTCATGCGCGCCGGCTTGTGGGCCGGGTCGAGCCAGGCGTCCCAGGCGCGGTTCATCGCCGGCGCGTCGCGGATGTCGGCGAGGACCACGGTGATGCTGACGAGCGCGCGCCTGTCGGTGCCGGCCTCGGCCAGCAGGGCGTCGATCTGGCGGAGGATGTCCGCGGTCTGGCCCTCGGCATCGAGGGTCGCGTCATCGGCGACCTGTCCCGCCAGCCAGACCATCCCGCCCGCCACCACCGCGCCTGAGAGACGCTGTTCCTCCGCGATGCGCCGGATCGCCATGCGCCTGTTCCTCCTGTCCTTCGGTTGCGCGATATGCTGCCCCGGAGGTTCTCCCCATGTGGCCGATTCCCGCCAAACCCATTCTGGCCGGCGGCGGCGTCCCTGTTCGGCCCGGCCTCGGCGCCCGCCCTTCGTGCGCGGCGCCGCGTCGGCAGCGTGGTGACGTCCGCCGCCGGCGTCTTTCACCCGGCGCGCGACGAGGCGCCCGGTCGCGGCGCTGATGGCGATGGTCATCCTCGCGTCCGGGGACAGCCTCGCCGCCCGACCCCGAGGGCAAGGGCGCGGGCATGCTGCGGATCCGAACTCCCGATCCCGGCACCCTGGAGGTGAGGCCGGCGGGCTCGATCGTCGCCGCCTCCCCGATCCCGTCGCTGCGGATGCCCTGCGGGCCGACGCCCGTGCGAAGCGGACACTCGACCGAGCGGACGGGCGGCGCCCGTCATCCTGCCATCGGTTCCGGCGGGCGGCGGGCGCGGCAAGACGGGATGAGCACCGTCATCGCTGCGCGATCCGCCCGTGAAGGCAGCGCGAGGCGGTGGCGGAAGATTTCCAGACTCCTTAGAGCGCGTTATGTTTCACATTTGATGTAATACATGAAGAATGCACCGGAAGCGGGCTGGATGATTCGCGTTTTTCCTTCGTCAAAACTGCATTCCCGGCAGCGTGAAGTCACGCTTTGCCCTTGCCGCAGGCGATGTTCGTCCCGTTAATTCTCCTATAAGTTGATAAACGGGTGATGAATTCCTGCCATGAGCGAGATCCGCCGTCTCGAGCGACGCCCCGCACGGCTCGACAACATTGTCCGCGACCGGCTCAAGTCATGGCCGCAGCGACCGCCCGGCGCGCCCAGCCTCGGCAATGGCGGCGCATGGCTGCGCGGCCGGCCCTGCGACGGCGAGCCCGTCGCCCAGCCCTACCTGAAGATCCCCGGTTCCGACCGCATGCGCACCATCCCGGACGGGCTGTGGCTGCATTTCGGTGGCACGCCGGAGGATTCCTATGCGGACATCCTCTGCATCGAGGCGTGCTCGACCTTCCAGAACCTGCTCGACAAGCGGTCCCGCTTCGCACCCTCCACCATCGCGCTGCTGGCGCATTGTCCGCTGGCCTGGCTGCTGGCGCCGCTGCAGGCCGGGGATGCGACGCCGCGCTGGCACATCATTCCCTTCGTCGCGAGCGAGCCCGCCGCGCCGATCACCGTGCCGGTGCGCGACCTGCGCGTGCTCTATGGCCTGCAGCGGGACCAGTATGACGGCTTCGCACGCCACCAGGTGCCGCATCCGCACGAGTATTTCTGCCCCATGGAGGCCCTGACGGCGCATGAGGGGCACCGGAACCCGGCGATGCAGTCGCTGCTCGCCCGCGCCTCGGCGGCCTCCGCCTTCATGGATCCGCCGTGAGGCTCAGGCGCGGAGCGGTATGACCCGTTCGAAGCCGCAGGCGATGGCCGCGCCCTCCTCCCGGGCCGGGGCCGAGGCGGGCGTGACGACGAAGAGCGTGCCGGCGGCGGTCTCGACCTCGTATTCGCGGGTCTGGCCAAGGAAGGCGGCGCGTCGGATGCGCCCCGGCAACCCGGGCTCTCCGGGCGCGAGCGGGCGGATGGCCTCCGGCCGCACGGCGAGCGCGGCCGGACCGGGCGGATGGTCGCGCATCGCGACGTCGAGCACCGCGCCGCCGATCGCCACGCGGCCGCGGCCGCCCCCGGCGGCGAGCACCTCGCCGTGCAGGACGTTCGCCTCGCCCATGAAATCGGCGACGAAGGCGTCGGCCGGCGCGTCGTAGAGTTCGCCCGGCGTGCCCATCTGGGCGATGCGGCCATCCTTCATCACCACCACCAGGTCGGAGACGGCGAGCGCCTCCTGCTGGTCGTGGGTGACATAGACGACCGAGAGGCCGAGGCGCTTCTGCAGGTCGCGGATGTCCTCCCGGACGCGGCGGCGGAGCCGGGCATCGAGGTTGGACAGCGGTTCGTCGAACAGCAGCACCCTGGGGCGGAGCACCAGGGCACGGGCGACGGCGACGCGCTGCTGCTGGCCGCCGGAAAGTTCCGCGGGCAGGCGCGCGCCGAGGCCGCCGAGGCCGAGGGTCTTCAGCATCGCCGTCGCCTCGCCTTCCGCCGCCTGGCGCCGGGCTCCGCCGACGACCAGGCCGTAGGCGACGTTCTCCAGCACGGTCATGTGCGGAAACAGCGCGTAGGACTGGAAGACCATGGCGATGCGGCGCTCGGCCGCGGCGAGGCGCGTGACGTCGCGGCCTTCGATCTCGATCCGCCCCGAGGTCGGCAGTTCGAGCCCGGCGACGAGGCGCAGCGTCGTCGTCTTGCCGCAGCCCGACGGACCGAGCAGCGTCACCAGGGCCCCTTGCGGCAGGTCGAAGGAGACACCGTCGACCGCGCGCACCGGGCCGAAGGCCTTGGTCACGTCCTGGAAGCGGATGGCGGCGCCGGTCATGCGGCGATGGTTCCGACGGCGGCGTTGCGGCGGCCGATCTGCGCGCGGCCGACCAGCCGTTCGATGCCGAGGACGACGGCGAGCATGACGACGATCAGCACCGTGGAATAGGCGATGGCGAGCGCCATCTCCCCGGCCTCCACCCGTCCGACGATATAGACGGTGGCGAGGTTGTGCCGCGCCGAGACGAGGAAGATCACCGCCGAGACCGCCGTCATGGCATGGACGAAGCTGTAGGCCAGAGCCGCGACGATGGCCGGCCGCAGCAGCGGCAGGACGACGCGGCGCAGCGTCTGCAGCGCGCCGGCGCCCATGGTGGCCGAGGCCTCGTCGAGCGACTTGTCGATCTGCGCCAGCGCCGCGATGCCGCCGCGCACGCCCACCGGCAGGTTCCGGAAGACGAAGCACAGGATGAGGATCAGCGCCGTGCCGGTCAGTTCGATCGGTGGTTCGTTGAAGGCCATGATGTAGGAGACGCCGACGACGGTGCCGGGGATCGCGAAGGAGAGCATGGTGAGGAATTCCAGCGCGCCGCGCCCGGGGAAGGACTGCCGCGCCAGCAGCCAGGCGAGCAGGATGCCGAGCCCTGCGGTGATCGGCGCCGAGATCGCCGCGACCTCGATGGTGGTGAAGAGGCTGTCCCAGGCCGAGCCGCGGAAGGCCATGCCATCCTGCCATTCCACCGCGAAGCCGGTCAGGATGTGGCGCCAGGTGAAGGCCATGTCGCCGCGGCCGATGTCGTGGACGAAGCCGCCGACCAGGATGATGCCGTAGACGGCGGCGGTGAAGGCCATCCAGGGCCAGGCGATGCCGCTGCAGGCGAAGCGCAGGCCGCGCGGCAGGGGCGCGGCGACGCCGGCATCCCCCTTCCCCGTCACCGTGGTGTAGCGCCGCCGGCCGAGCCAGAGCGACTGCAGCGCGAAGGCGCCGAAGGTCAGCGCCAGCAGCAGGATGGCCAGCGCCGCCGCGCGTCCGGGATCGTTCCGCGCGCCGGCGATGGCGAAGAAGATCCGCGTCGAGAGCACGTCGAAGTCGCCGCCGAGCACCAGGGGGTTGCCGAAATCCGCCAGGCTCTCGACGAAGCCGAGCAGCAGGCAGGCGGCGATGGCCGGGCGCAGCAGGGGCCAGGTGACGGTGCGGAAGACGGTGAAGCGGCGCGCGCCCATGGTGGAGGCCGCTTCCTCGAGCGAGGGGCCGATGGCGCGCACCGCCCCTTCGAGCAGCACGAAGGCGATCGGCGCCTGGGAGAGGACCTGGGCCAGCAGCACGCCGGGCAGGCCGTAGATCCATCGGCTGCGAGGGATGTCGAACCAGTCCCACAGCGCGGTCGTGACCAGCCCGGTCCGCCCGAACAGCACGATCAGCGCCAGCGAGACGACGAAGGGCGGTGTGATCAGCGGCAGCAGCGTCATCGCCCGAAAGGCCGGCGGCGCGCGGACGCCGCCGCGCGCCGCCAGCAGCGCGAAGGCGAGGCCGATCAGCGTCGAGGCCAGCGCCGCGAGGACCGCGAGCAGCAGCGTGTTCCACACCACGCCGCAGCCCTGGTGGCTGGCGATGCAGGCGAGGCTCCAGGCCTCGGGCGCCGCCAGCCGCGCAGCGAAGGCGGCGGGGGCAAGGCGGCCATCTTCGAGCGCCGCGGCGGAGAGGATCACGAGCAGCGGCAGGAAGACGAACAGCAGCAGCAGGGCGCCGCTGCCCACGACGAGCAGGGCGATGAAAGCGTCCCCGCCGAAGCGGCCGCGCCGCGCCAGGCCGGCGGCCAGCAGCCCGACACCGGAGGCGAGCACCAGCGCCCCGCCCCAGCCCAGCGCCGCCTGCGGCGGGGGCGCGCCGAGGAGGGGAGAAAGCCAGTGCCAGCGGAGGCCGCGCAGGCCGACCGCTTCGCCCTGCATCAGCACGAAGCCGACCAGGAGAAGCCCGGTGGCCGCGAGCCAGCCGCCCCGCGAACGCTCATCGAGCAGCGGCAGCGCGGCGAGGGCAAGCAGCGCGGCCACCGGCCAGAGCCACCAGCGCGAGCCATCGGCGAGCAGCACGACAAGGGGCGCGACATCCCCGCGCGGCCAGGCGGCCAGCGCGCCGGGCCCGCCTTCCAGGCCATGCCACGGCGCCAGCAGCAGGCCGAGCAGACCCGCCGCGAGTGCCAGGCGCCCGAGCGTCAGCGCCCCCACGGGGGATCAGCGCGCGCCGGCGCGGACCTCGCGGTCCCAGCGCTGCAACAGGCGCGTGCGGACCTCGGCATTGCCCCAGCGGGCGAAATCATAGTCGATCAGGCGGACATCCTCGAAGCGCGGGGCCTCGGGCGGGATCGGCGCAGCGCGGTTCGAGGGCAGCTGGTAGGAATGGGCCTGCGCGCCGATCGCCTGCGCCTCGGGCGAAAGCGCCCAGTCGTAGAAGCGGCGGGCGTTCTCCATGTTCCGCGCGCCGCGGATGATCGACATGGAGCCGATCTCGTAGCCGGTGCCCTCGCAGGGCGCCACGATGGCGACGGGCGCGCCGTTCACCTTCTGCGTCACCGCGTCGTGCAGGAAGGTGATGCCGACCAGCGTCTCGCCGGTCGCGACGGCGCGGGCGGGGGCGGCACCGGAGCGCGTGTACTGGTTCACGTTGCGATGGAGCGCGCGGAGGTAGGTGAAGGCCGGCTCCTCGCCCATCAGCTGAACGATGGTCGCGAGCATGGTGTAGGAGGTGCCCGAGGTATTGGGATCGGCGACCTGGATCTCGTCGCGGAATTCGGGCTTGATGAGGTCGGACCAGCATCGCGGCGCCGCGATGCGGCGGCGCTCGAGCTCCCGGGTATTGTAGGAATAGCCGAGGGCGCCGGCGTAAATGCCGACGGTGCGGTGACGGGCCTGTTCGGCCTGGCGGACCGCCCAGGGCTGCAGTTCGGCGAGACGCGGGGAGTGGTATTCTTCGGTCAGGTTTTCCTGCGCGGCCTGCAGGTGCGGATCGCCGGTGCCGCCCCACCAGACGTCGCCGCGGGGATTGGATGCCTCGGCGCGGATCTGGGTCAGCGTCTCGCCGGAGGACTTGCGGGTCATGGCGACGCTGACGCCGGTGGCGCGCTCGAAGGCGGCCATCATCGGGCGGCACCATTCCTCCTGGACCGAGCAGTAGACCGTGAGGCTGCCCTGGGCACGGACGGTGCCCGGCGCCACGGCGGCAAGAACCCCCGCCAGCGCGGCAAACGCGAGGGAACGACGGGACGCCATGGTGCTGTTCCTCCCACTGGGCGGCCTGCCCGGCCGCTCCGCCTGTTCGACGGTTCGATTACGATTCAGTTACGCTCGACTTCGCGCCGCCTTCAAGCCTCCATCAACGCGGCGAGTTCCGCCGCCAGCGCCGGGGCGCCGACGCCGACCGGATTGCCCGAGGCGAGCCAGTCGCCGCTGTCGAAGCCGTTGGTCCAGCAGCCGGCCTCGCGCGCGATGGCCATCGCCGCGGCCGCGTCCCAGGCGTTGATGTGCAGTTCGAGGTAGGCGTCGAGGCGCCCGGCCGCGGCCTCGGCGAGGCCGAGCGCGCCGGAGCCGGCGCAGCGCAGCCCGGCACCGCGCGCCATGACCCGCTCGCAGAGCCGGTGGTAGCGCGCGACGGGCACGCGCAGCGACCAGCCGCATTCGACGATGGCCCGGCCGATGTCGGTGGTGGGCGCGGCGCGGATCGGAACGCCGTTCAGCGTGGCACCGAGGCCCTCGGCGGCGGCGAAGACCTCGGCCGGCGCGTGGCGGGCGACGGCGCCGGCGACCGCGCGGCCGCCCATGACGAGGCCGATCGAGACGCACCAGCGGTCCCCGCCGCGGGCGAAGTTCGAGGTGCCGTCGATCGGGTCGAGCACCCAGAGCGGACCGCCGCCGTCCGCGGCGCCGCCCATCTCCTCGCCGAGAATCGCCTCGCCGGGAAAGTCGCGGGCGAGCCGCCCGCGGATGAAGCGTTCCGTCGCGCCATCGGCCTCGGTGACGAAGTCCTGCGCGCCCTTGAGGCGCGCGACGCCGCCGCCCTCGGCCCGCAGGCGCCCGGCCAGCGCCGCCGCCTCGACGGCGATGATGGCGGCCGCGTCCCGACGGCGGGCGAGGTCGTTCATCCATAGGCTCCCATCACGTTCTGGTCGAAGTCGATCAGGGCGCCGGTCATCATCTCCGCGGCGTCCGAGAGCAGATAGACGGCGAGGCCCGCGACATCGGCGGGGCGGATCAGGCGCCCGAAGGGCTGGGCCGGCCCGGCCTGCTCCAGCCAGTCCGGCGGGTTGCCGTCGCGCGCCTGGATCGCGTGCTCGCCGGGGGTATCGGCCCAGCCGAGGTTGATGCCGTTCACGCGGATCCGGTCGGCGCGCAGGCCGTGGGCGGCGTTCTTCGTCAGCGTCGCGAGCGCACCCTTCGAGGCGGCATAGGCGGTCAGGAAGGGCTGGCCGCCATGGCTCGACATGGTGACGACATTGACGATGGCGCCGGGGCGCTTCAGCGCCTTCAGCCGGCGGGCCACGGACCGGGTGAGGATGAAGGGCGCGCGGGCGTTGACGGCGAAGAGGCGGTCCCAGAGATCCACGCCGGTATCGAGGATGGTGCCGCGGTCGGTCAGGCCCGCGGCATTGACCAGCGCATCCACCGGGCCGAGCGCGGCCTCGGCCTGTTCGACGAGGCGCGCGGTGGCGTCGGCGTCCGCGAGGTCGGCGGCGACGAAAAGCGCGCGCATGCCGAGCGAGGCCGCGACGGCCGCGCCGCGCGCCGCATTCCGGCCGGTGATGCAGATGCCCTTCGCGCCGGCTTCCGCCGCGGCACGGGCGATCCCCTCCCCGATCCCCTGCGTGCCGCCGGTGACGAGGACGACGCGGCCTTCGAGCGAGATCTTCGGCAGCGCGCTCATGCGATCTCGCTCACCCTGACCGGGCGGTTCCCGCGCAGGGAGCGCAGCGCCGCTTCGGCCAGCACCAGGGCCTGGCGGCCGTCCTCGGCACCGACCGGCATGGGGTTGCCCTGCGCGACCGATGCGATGAAGGCGCCGAGCTCGATGCGGTAGGCATCGGCGTAGCGTTCCAGGAAGAAGTGCAGCGGCTTGTCGCTGCTCACGACAGCGGCGTCGGCCTGCTCGACCGTGGTTGCCACCCTGTTGCCGGCGATCAGGCGGCCGAGGCTGCCATGGACCTCGACGCGCTGGTCATAGCCGTAGGCGGCGCGGCGGGAGTTGTTGATGTGCGCCATGCGGCCGGAGGCGGTGCGGAGCAGCACCATGCAGGAATCGGTGTCGCCGGCCGCGGCCACGGCCGGGTCCACCAGGGCAGCGCCGTAAGCGAAGACCTCGGCGGGTTCCTCGCCCAGCATCCAGCGGGCCATGTCGAAGTCGTGGATGGTCATGTCGCGGAACTGGCCGCCCGATGCCCTGAGATACTCGACCGGCGGCAGGCCGGGGTCGCGGCTGGTGATGACGACCTGTTCGACGGTGCCGATCGCGCCGGCGGCGATGCGGCGGTGCAGCTCGGCGAAGGACGGGTCGAACCGCCGGTTGAAGCCGACCAGCATCGGCACCCCCGTCGCGCGGACGACGGCAAGCGCTTCGTCCACGCGGGCGAGGGAGAGGTCGATGGGCTTTTCGCAGAAGATCGCCTTGCCGGCCTTGGCCGCGGCAATGACCAGATCGGCATGGGTGTCGGTGGCCGAGGCGATCAGCACCGCGCCCACCGCAGGGTCGCGCAGCGCCGTCAGCGCGTCGGAGGCCATGGCGCCGTGGCGCGCGGCGAGGCTGGCGGCCGCCGCCTCGTGAACGTCCACGACATGGGCAAGGCGCGCCGCGCCGTGCGCGGCCAGGTTCGCGGCATGGATGGCGCCGATCCGGCCGGCCCCGAACTGCGCGAAGACGAGCATGGCATTTCCCCGAGGCCCCGCTTGCGGGCCTCATCATCCATCCGCAACACTGCCGGGCCGTCAACTCGGGGGGAACGCCATGGCCACCATCCGCCTCACCGCGGCCGAGGCGACGATCCGTTTCCTCGCGGCGCAGGAGACCGAGCTCGGCGGAAGGCGGGTGCCGCTGTTCGGTGGCGTCTTCGCGATCTTCGGGCATGGCAACGTGGCGGGGCTGGGTCCCGCGCTGCAGGCGGCGGGCAGGCGGCTGCCGACCCTGCGCGCGCACAACGAGCAGGCCATGGCCCATGCCGCCATCGCCTATGCCAAGACCCATGCGCGGCGGCGGATGATGGCCTGCACGACCTCGATCGGGCCGGGGGCGACGAACATGGTGACGGCCGCCGCGCTCGCCCATGTGAACCGGCTGCCGGTGCTGCTGCTGCCCGGGGACATCTTCGCAAGCCGGCGGCCCGATCCGGTGCTGCAGCAGATCGAGCATCCCGGCGATCCGACGATCTCGGCCAATGACTGCTTCCGGCCGGTGTCCCGGTTCTTCGACCGGATCCTGCGGCCCGAACAGCTGCTGGCGAGCCTGCCGGCGGCGCTGCGGGTGCTGACCGACCCGGCGGAATGCGGGCCGGCGACCATCGCCTTCCCGCAGGATGTGCAGGCGGAAGCCTGCGATTTCCCGACGGATTTCTTCCGCCCGCGCCTGCACGGGTTCCGTGCGCCGGAACCGGACGCCCGCGAACTGGCCGAGGCGGCAGACGCGCTGCGCCAGGCGAAGCGGCCGCTGATCGTCGCCGGCGGTGGGGTGAAGTATGCCGGCGCCGAGGCGGCGCTGGCGCGCTTTGCCGAAACGCACGGCGTTCCCGTGGCGGAGACGCAGGCCGGCAAGGGCAGCCTCGCCTGGAACCAGCCGTGCAATGCGGGTGCGATCGGGGTGACGGGGTCGGCGGCAGCCAACGAATTGGCGGCCAGGGCGGATGTCGTGCTCGCCATCGGCACGCGGCTGCAGGACTTCACCACCGGATCGCGCGCGCTGTTGGGCCGGGCGCGGCTCATCGGGCTGAATGTCGGCGCCTTCGACGCGGCGAAGCACGGGGCGCTGCCGCTGGTCGCCGACGCGGCGCGCGGGCTGGCGGCGCTGGGTGCGGCGCTGGAAGGCTGGACGGCGCCGGCCCCCTGGATGCAGCGCGCCGCGACCGCGACGGCGCGGTGGACCAAGGCCGTGGACCGCATCACCGCCGCGCCGAAGCACGGCGCGCTGCCGACCGATGCCCAGGTGCTGGGTGCCGTGAACCGGCTGATGCCGAAGGATGGCATCGTGGTCTGCGCCGCCGGCGGGCTGCCTGGCGAGTTGCACAAGCTGTGGCGCGCGACGGATGCGGCGTCCTACCACCTCGAATACGGCTATTCCTGCATGGGCTACGAGATCGCGGGCGGTCTCGGCGCGAAGCTCGCCATGCCGCGGCGGGAGGTCGTCGTGCTGGTCGGCGACGGCTCCTACCTGATGATGAACAGCGAGATCGCGACCTCGGTCGCGATGGGCGCGAAGCTCACCATCGTGCTGCTCGACAACCGCGGCTTCGGCTGCATCAACCGGCTGCAGCGCGGCACTGGCGGCGCGCCCTTCAACAACCTGCTGGCGGAGGCCGCGCCGCCGGTGGACTTCGCCGCCCATGCCGCGAGCCTCGGCGCCGAGGCCCTGGCCGTGGACGGCGTCGCCGGGCTGGAAGCCGCCCTGCCCCGGGCCTTCGGCGCGGCGCGGACCACCGTGCTGGTGGTGGCGACCGACCCGCAGGCCGCGACGCAGGAGGGCGGCGCCTGGTGGGACGTGCCGGTCACTACTCTGCCCCGCGACGCCGCGCAGGAAAAGGCGCGCGCCGAGTACGAGACCGGCCGCGCGCGCCAGCGCCTCGGCGCCTGAGATGATCCGCCTCGCGATCAACCCCCTGACCTGGACCAATGACGACATGCCGGAGCTCGGCGCGAAGACGCCGCTCGAGACCTGTCTCGCGGAAGCGCGGCAGGCCGGCTTCGCCGGGGTGGAACTGGGCAACAAGTTCCCGCGCGAGGCCGCCGCGCTGCGGCCGATCCTGGCGCGGCATAGCCTGGCCCTGGCCTCGGGCTGGTACGGGTCGCGGCTGCTGGAACGGGATGTCGATGCCGAGATGGCGGCGGCCGGGCCGCATGTCGCGCTGCTGGCCGCCATGGGCTGCACGGCCTGCGTCTTCGCCGAGGTTTCGCGCGCGGTGCATGGGGAGCGCGGCACGCCGCTGTCGCGACGGCCGGTGCTGTCGGATGCCGACTGGGCGGTGCTGGCGCCCCGCCTGGCGGAGATGGGCCGGCGCCTCGCCGCGCGCGGGCTGCGGCTCGCCTATCACCACCACATGGGCACGGTGATCGAGACGGAGGCCGAGATCGACCGCCTGATGGCGAGCACCGGGCCGGAGGTCGGGCTGCTGCTCGACACCGGGCACCTGACCTTCGCCGGCGGGGATCCGGTCGCGGCCGGGCGGCGCCATGCCGCGCGCATCGCGCATGTGCATTGCAAGGATGTCCGCGCGCCCGTGATGGCCGGGGCGAGGGCGCGCGACCTGCCCTTCCTCGCCGCGGTGCTGGCAGGGGTCTTCACCGTCCCCGGCGATGGCAGCATCGATTTCGCCGCGGTGTTCGGCATGCTCGCCGGGGGCGGCTACGACGGCTGGCTCGTCGTGGAGGCCGAGCAGGACCCGGCCAAGGCGCATCCGCTGACCTATGCGCGGCTGGGGCACGATACGGCGGCGCGGCTCGCCGCCGCGGCCTTCGGGGAACGCTTCAGCCCCGCCGCGGCCTGAGCAGCACCGCGGCGACCGCCAGCATCGCGCCGACCGCCAGCACGATCACCGCGCCGAGCGCATTCACCTCCGGCGTCAGGCCAAGGCGCAGCATCGAGAAGAGCGCCATCGGCAAGGTCGTCCCGGCCGGACCGGAGACGAAGGAGGCGATCACCACGTCGTCGAGCGAGAGGGTGAAGGCGAGCAGCCAGCCCGCCGCGAGCGCCGGGGCGATCAGCGGCAGCGTGACGGTGCGGAAGGCGGTGAAGGGCGTGGCGCCGAGATCCATCGCCGCTTCCTCGAGGCTGCGGTCGGCCTCGGCGAGGCGCGCCTGCACCACCACCGCGACGAAGGCCGCGCCGAGCGTCGCATGGGCGAGCAGCACCGTCATGGCGCCGCGGCCCCCGGGCCAGCCGGTCGCGGTCTCCAGCGCGACGAAGAGCAGCAGCAGGGACAGGCCCGTCACCACCTCCGGCAGCACCAGCGGCGCGCCCGCGAGCAGGCCGAAGACCGCCCGGCCCCGGAAAGGCCCCATCCGCGCCAGCACGAAGCCAATGGCCCCGCCGAGCACCGCCGCGATGCTCGCCGAGCCCGCCGCGATGCGGAAGGACAGCAGGGCGGCGGCCACCATGCGCTCATCC
>JAFADX010000072.1 GCA_023424475.1 Pseudomonadota bacterium | reverse complement strand
GACCTGGCGCGTTGCCGTCGGCGGGTCGCGGGTCGCCCTGCGCGCCACCGAGGACGACCGCGGCCGGTTGCTGGAGATCGCCTTCAGCCTGCCGCGGGAAGGCGCGCCGGTGCGTGCGCTGCTCGAGGCGGTGGCCCAGGCCGTCTCGCTCGGCCTCGCGCACGGGGTGCCGCTCGCGGCTTTCGTCGATGCCTATGCCTATGGGCCGGGCGCGGGCGGGGCGGTCGAAGGCGATCCGGTCATCCGGCGTGCGACTTCGGTGCTCGACTGGGCCTTCCGGCGCCTCGCGCTCGATTACCTGGGCCGGGGCGACTTGCCGGATCCCGTCGAGGAGGAGACCCTGCCCGCCGCTCCCGAACGGGCCGAGCCACCCCTGTTGCCGCTCGACCTGCCGGCCCAGCCGGCGCCGCGGCGGGGGCGCGCCTGGCGGCACGCCGCCTGATACCACCCACTGCAACCAAGGAGGATCCCATGGCCGGACGCATCGATCAGCGTCTGAAGGAACTCGGCATCACGCTGCCCGCCCCGGCGGCGCCGATCGCCAACTACGTCCCCTTCGTCGTGACGGGAAACCTCGTCATGATCTCCGGCCAGATTCCGCTGGTCGATGGCAAGGTCGCCTATGCCGGCAAGGTCGGCGTGGAGGTGTCGCCCGAGAGCGCGAAGGAGGCTGCGCGGGCCTGCTTCGTGAACCTCCTGGCGCAGCTCAGGGCGGCGGCGGGGGATCTCGACCGGGTGAAGCGGGTGGTGCGGCTCGGCGGCTTCATCGCGGCCCCGGCCGCTTTCACGAACCATGCCGCGGTGATGAACGGGGCCTCCGACCTTGCGGTCGAGGTCTTCGGCGATGCCGGGCGCCATGCGCGGTCGACCATCGGCGTCCCCTCCCTGCCGGCGGATGCGGCCGTCGAGGTCGAGGGAATGTTCGAAATCGCCTGAACGGCGACGGGCCTCGGGGCTGGGTTGCACGGTCGATCCAGCCCTGGGGGTTCCAGGGGCGCCGTATCCACTACCGGTAGAGCGTTGCGCGGATCCCACAATCACGGGAATTTCGCGCCGCATGTCACACGCCAGGGGCGAGTGACCTTCTTAATCTATTGCAAAATATGATCGCGAAATGGTGATATAGCCTCATCGGAAGGTGAGGTCAGCCGTTGTGCTGCCCGCATCGTGCTGTATCCTTTGGATCCTGACGGCTCGCGACATCTACTTGAGGTTGTTGGCGAAAGGGGCTTGCGCCATGGGGCTTGGAATCATCGCACTGCTGATCGGCTTGGGCGCCGCGGGCACCGGCGCCTATGTGGGCTTTGCCACGAGCGGCCTGCCCGTGGCGCTGCCGGGCGCCCTGGCAGGCACGAGCCCGGAGACGGTCGCGATCGTCATGCTCGTCACGGGTGCCGTCACCATGTTGCTCGGCGCCCTCAACATCATGCGGTCGGACCAGTACTGAGGGGCTGATCGGTGCGCCATGGGCGCAATTCCATGGCCGGTGCCGGCGGTTTCGGCCGGCGCTGAGGCCGCGCGCCGGCGGAACGGCCGGCCGGGCGGCGGCTGCCCGCTTGCCATGGCGGATCGGGGCGCGACATTGGGGTCATGCCGGACGGTCCCGCGCCCCTGACGCTCTCGCTGCATCGCCGCATCGCGGAGATTCCCGCTGCCGAGTGGGATGCCTGCGCCGGCGACGGCAATCCCTTCGTCGGCCATGCCTTCCTCTCCGTGCTCGAGGAGAGCGGCAGCGCCGTGCCGGAGCGCGGCTGGCTGCCCCAGCACGCGGCCCTGCGCGACGAGGCGGGCGCCCTGGTCGCCTGCGCGCCCTGCTACGCGAAATCCCACTCCCAGGGCGAATACGTCTTCGACCATGGCTGGGCGGATGCGCTGGAGCGGGCGGGCGGCCAGTATTATCCGAAGCTGCAGGTGGCCGTGCCCTTCAGCCCGGTGCCGGGGCCGCGGCTGCTGGTCCGGGCGGGAAGCGGGGTGCCCCTCGCCGCGCTCGGCCAGGCGCTGACGCAGGCCTGCACGGCGGTCGGCGCCTCCTCGGTCCACGCCACCTTCTGCACCGGCGCGGAATGGGAGGCGCTGGGCGAGGCCGGCTGGCTGCAGCGCCTCGGCACCCAGTTCCACTGGACGAACCCGGGCTACGGGTCCTTCGAGGACTTCCTCGGCGCGCTGGCGTCCCGCAAGCGCAAGGCGCTGCGGCGGGAACGGCGCGAGGTGGCCGAATGCGGCCTCACCCTGCGCTGCCTGCGCGGGGCCGGGATCACGCCCCGCCACTGGGCGGCCTTCCATCGCTTCTACCGCAGCACCACCGACCGCAAGTGGGGCCGCAGCGCCTACCTGACCGCGCGCTTCTGGCCGATGCTCGGCGAGCGCCTGGGCGATGCCGTGGTGCTGATGGTCGCCGAGCGCGACGGCGAACCGGTCGCCGGCGCGCTGAACCTGGTGGGGCAGGAGGCGATCTACGGCCGCAACTGGGGCGCGGTGGTCGACGTCCCGTTCCTGCATTTCGAGCTCTGCTACTACATGGCGATGGACTTCGCGATCGCGCACGGGATCGGTCGCGTCGAGGCCGGCGCGCAGGGCGAGCACAAGATCCAGCGCGGCTACCTGCCGGTGCCGACCTATTCGGCGCATTGGATCGAGCATCGCGGCCTGTCGCGGGCGGTGGCGGAGTTCCTCGCGCGCGAGCGCCCGGCCATGCTGCAGGAGATGGAGGCGCTCGCGACGCTCTCTCCCTTCCGCAAGGACGGGGAGGAGGGCTGAGAGGCCGTTTGAGAATGCGCCGTTCGGCGCGTTCCGCGGTCCAGCACCGGCCCGCAACGACAGTATCCTGGATGGGTGGCCGGGTGGGGTGCGGGCCGGTGCCTCCTGACGACCTCTGAGGCGGGGCGACGGGGCGCACGGGGCGGGATAGGCTCCGCGCCGTGACGCTCGCCTACCTGCAACTCGCGCTCTCGATGGCGCTCGTCGGCGCCAATGTCGCGGTCGCGAAGCTGCTCGCGGAGGCGCTGCCGATCGCCATGGTCGCCTTCCTGCGCTGCGTGCTGGCGACGGCGGTGCTCTGGCCGCTGGCCCGGCGCATCGATGGGCCGCAGCGCGTGCCGGGCTTCGTCCTGCGGAACCTCGCGCTGCAGGCGGTCTTCGGCACCGCCATCTACAATGCCGGGCTGCTGGCGGGGCTCAGGCTGACGACGGCGCTCGAGGGCGGGCTGGTGCTCGCGACGCTGCCGGCCGTCGCCGCGATCGGCGGCGCGGTGCTGCTGCGCGAAAGGCTGCCGGTGCGGCAATGGGCCGCGGTCGCGCTTGCCGCCGGCGGCATGGCGGCGATCACCGTGGCGCGGACCGCCGGCGGGGCGGGGGGATCGGCGCTCGGCAACCTGCTGGTCTTCGGCGGCGTGCTGGGGGAGGCGTCCTACGTGCTGCTCGCGCGGCGCATCGCGGGACGGGTGCCGGTGATCACCGCGAGCCTTCGGATGCAGGCCTTTTCGTCCCTGGTGCTGCTGCCCTTCGCGGTGCCGGGCCTGGGCGCGGCCGCGGCGCTGGCGGAACCGCGCATCGCCGCGCTGCTGGTGTTCCATTCCATGACGGCGAGCGTGGTCTGCCTGCTGCTCTGGTATGCGGGGCTCAGGCGCGTGCCGGCGGGCATGGCGGGCGTCTTCACCGCCTTCCTGCCCGGCACCGCGGCGCTGGTGGCGGTGACGCTGCTGGGCGAGGCCTTCACCGCGGTCCATGCGGCAGGCTTCGTGCTGATGATCGGCAGCGTCGCGGTGGCGACCTGGCCGCGGCGCGGAGAGAGGGCATGAGGGCCTGGTACCACTGCACCGGCGCCGAACTTCTCGCGCGCGACCCGGCCGACACCCTCGGGCGCCTGGCGGCGGCGCAGCAGGCGCGCGGATATCCCGGGACGCCCGACCAGGACTTCGCCTGGCAACGCCAGATCGCGGCCTTGCGCGCGGCGATCGCCGAGGCCGGCGGCGCGGCCTGGACCGTGGTGCTGGAATACGAGCTGCTGCGGCTCGAGAAGCGGATCGACGCCGTGGTGCTGACCGACCGCGCCATCGTGGTGCTCGAATTCAAGACCGGTGCGCCGGGCAATGCCGGCCGGGCGGAAGCCGAGGACTACGCGCTCGACCTGCGCGACTTCCATGCGGCGAGCCGCCGGCATGTCATCGTGCCGGTGCTGGTCGCCGGCGATGGTGCCTTTGCGGCGCCGATCCAGCCCTGGCTGCTGCCGCCGAACCCGACCGAGCCGCTGGTCTGCGGCCATGCGTCGCTCGGCGCCGCGCTGCGCTGGGTGCAGGCGGAACTGCCGCCGGCCGTCCTGCCGCTCTTCCCCGCGGCCTGGCTGGAGGGCGCCTATCGACCCGTGCCGACGATCGTCGAAGCGGCGACCATGCTCTATGCGCGCAACGGCGTGGCCGAGATCGCGGCCGCGCGCTCCGATGCAGCGAACCTGACGCGCACGGCACAGGCGATCGCGCGCGCCGTCGCCGATGCGCAGCGGGACCAGGTGAAGCGCGTCGTCTTCGTCACCGGCATCCCGGGCGCGGGCAAGACGCTGTGCGGCCTCAACGCCGTCTTTGCGCCGGGCGCCGGCGGCCGCAGCGCCTTTCTCACCGGCAACGTGCCGCTGGTGACGGTGCTCCGCGCGGCGCTCGCGCAGGACGCCGTGGCCCGGCGGGAATGCGGGCGCCCGGAAGCGCAGCGGCGGGTGAAGGAGCGGTTGCAGAACGTCCATCGCTTCCTCGAGGACAATGCCAGCGACCCGAAGCGCCGGCCACCGCCCGACCGGCTGATCGTCTTCGACGAGGCGCAGCGCGCCTGGGACGAGGCGAAATCCCGCATCGGCACGCGCAACAAGCCGTCGCGCCTGACCATGAGCGAGCCGGCCCATACCCTCGAGATCATGGGCCGGCACGCCGGCTGGGCGGTGATCGTCGCGCTGATCGGCAACGGACAGGAGATCAACACGGGCGAGGCGGGGCTGGGCGAATGGGGGCGGGTGATCGCGGCTTCGGGCGGAACCTGGCGGGCCGTCGCGGCGCGCCGGGCGGTGTCGGCGGCCGATCCTGTCCAGCGGCTCGCGGATGGCCCGGCGCCGTGGCTCGCCATCGACGATGATCTCGACCTGGCCGTGCCGGTACGCAGCATCGGGGACCGCGCCGGCGCCGACTGGGTGGATGCGGTGCTGCGCGGCGCCGTGCTGGAAGCCCGCGCCATCGCCGAGGCCAGCGGCGCGCTGCCCTTCCTGCTGACGCGCGACCTGGACGACCTGCGCAGGGCATTGCGGGCCTTCGCGCGTGGACGGCGGCGCGCGGGGATCGTCGCCTCGGCCGGCGCGAAGCGCATCCGGGCCGAGGGACTCGGCGTTCAACTTGACGACGTGGCCGACTGGTTCCTCCGCCATTGGCCCGATGTGCGTGGCTCCGGCGCGCTCGAGACCTTCGCCACCGAGTACGACTGCCAGGGGCTCGAACTGGATGTCGCCGGCCTGGCCTGGGGCGGCGACCTGGTCTGGTCCGCACGGGGCTGGCGCCCCCGCCGCTTCGCCGGGACCGCCTGGCAGGACCGCAGCAAGGATGCACATTACGTCGTCAACAAGTACCGCGTGCTGCTCACCCGCGCACGCTACGAGACGGTGATCTGGGTGCCGCGCGGATCGCGGCGCGGGGATCCCTTTCACGACGCGACGCGGGACGCGGCGGAACTCGATGCGCTCGCGGCCTTCCTCGAAGCCTGCGGCGCGCGGCCGCTGGCGGCCGCGGAGCCGGTGCCCGCGCGCACGACAGTCCCGACCCTGCTATGAGCCCGTCATGCGATTGCTGCTGACACTCCTGCTGGCCCTGGTTGCCCTGCCCGTCGCGGCCGGGGAGCTGAAGATCGCGAGCTGGAACATCGCCTGGCTCACCACCAAGCCCGCCGGCCATCCGGACCTGCCGCGCGACCTCAGGCCGCGCGATGCGCGCGACCTCGCCCGCCTGCGCGCCTATGCCGAGCGCCTCGCCGCCGACGTGGTCGCGATCCAGGAGGTGGACGGGCCGCTCGCGGCCGCGCGGGTCTTCGATGCCACGCGCTACGAGGTCCACTTCCCCGCCGAGACCGACACGCAGCGCGCCGGCTTCGCCTGGCGGCGCGGGTTGACGGTCGCGCGCAACCCGGACGTCTCCGCCCTCGACCTCGCGCCGGAGGCGCGGCGGTCGCTGCGCCGCGGCGCCGACATCACGGTGCGCAGCGGCGACGGGCCGCCGATCCGGCTGCTCTCGATCCATCTCGACGGCGGTTGCGCCTGGGGATCGGTGCGGGAGCCCAATTCGCACGATTGCCAGAACCTCGGCCGCCAGGGCGAGATCCTGCGCGACTGGATCGCCGCGCGGCGGCGCGAGGGCGTGGCCTTCGCGATTCTCGGCGACTTCAACCGGCGCATCCGCCGGGACGACGACTTCCTGCCGGTGCTGGCGCGGGCCGCGCCGCTGGTCCGTCCGACCGAGGGCTTCTCCAACCCCTGCTGGGCGCGGGACGGGCAGCGCCGGGACTTCATCGACCATATTCTGCTGGGCGGCCCGGCGCGGGACTGGCTGGTGCCGGGCAGCTTCCGCGTCCTCGTCTATGCCGAGCGCGACCCCGCGCTGCGCAACGTGATTTCGGACCATTGCCCGATCAGCGTCAGGATCGACCCGCGCCGATGAGCGAAGCACCGCCGGGCTTCGCCCGCGTCACCCTGCCGCTCGCGGCGATCAACTTCCTCAACCAGGGCAACCGCGCGCTGGTGGCGACGATCGGACCGGTGCTGGCGCTCGAATTCGGGCTTTCGGCGGCGCAGCTCGGCCTGCTCGCGGCCTGCTTCTTCGGGGCCTATGCGCTCGCGCAACTGCCGATCGGCGTCGCCCTCGACCTCCATGGGCCGCGCCGGGTGCAGAGCGCGCTCGCCCTCGTCTCGACCGCCGGCTTCGTCGTCAGCGCCCTGGCGCCGGACGTGACGGTGCTGGCGCTCGGGCGCATCGTCTGCGGCTTCGGCCTCGCCGCCGGGCTGATGGCCATGCTGAAGTCCAACACGCAATGGTATCCGAAGCATCGCGTCGCCGCGGTGACCGGCGCCGGGCTCTTCATCGCCGGGCTGGGCGGCATGGCGGCGACGGTGCCGGTGCAATGGGCGATGCCGCTGCTCGGCTGGCGGGGCATCTTCCTGCTGCTTGCGGCACTCGCGGTCTGCGGGTCGGTGTGGATCGCCCTCATCGTGCCGGACCGGCCGCCCGGAGCCGCACGCCCCGAGCGGCGCAGCCTGCTGCGCGAGATCGCCGAGTTCCGCCGCATCTTCGGCGACCGCGCCTTCCTGCGCTTCCTGCCGGCGGTGATGATGCTCTCGGCGCTGAACTTCACCTTCCAGGGGCTCTGGGCGGGGCCGTGGCTGCGCGATGCGGGCGGGCTTGCCGACGGGCCGCGCTCGGTCGCGCTGCTGATCTACGCGCTCGGGCTGGTCACGGGCAGCCTCGCCACCGGGCATGCGGCGTCATGGGCGCAGGCGCGGGGGCATTCGCCGATGTTCGTGCCCTGCCTCGGCATCGCGGGGTCGCTCGCCGCCCAGGTGGCGCTGATCGCGGGACCGCAGGGCTTCGCGGCGATCGTGGTGATCTGGTTCCTGTTCTCCTTCAGCACGTCGGTCGGCGTGGCCGGCTATGCGGCGATGGGGCAGGGCTTCCCGCCGGAACTCCAGGGGCGCGTCGCCACCGCGATCAACTTCGCGATGCTCGTGCTGGTCTTCGCGCTGCAGACCGGCATCGGCGCCATCCTCGACCTGTGGCCGCGCACGGCCGATGGCGGCTGGGCGCCCGCCGGCTACGCCGCGGCGCTTTCGCTCACCTTCCTGTTGCAGGCCTGTTCCGCGCTGTGGATCGTGATGGCGCCGAAGGGGAGGACCGCATGATCGCCAAGCGCATCGACCGGCTGCTGGACACTTGCCGGATCACCTCGGGCAAGGGCTTCCGGCTGAAGCAGTGCGACCCGGGCGACACGGCGGGGCTCGACATCGCCAAGGACCATGCGGAGGACATGCTGCAGCAGGGCGTGGAACGGCTCGCGGCGCTGCAGGACATGCTCTACGCGCAGGACCGCTGGTCGGTGCTCTGCATCTTCCAGGCGATGGACGCGGCGGGGAAGGACGGGGCGATCAAGCACGTCTTCTCGGGCGTCAACCCGCAGGGCTGCCAGGTGCATTCCTTCAAGGCGCCGACCTCGGTCGAACTCGACCACGACTTCCTTTGGCGGCATTCCACCGCATTGCCCGAACGCGGGCGCATCGGCATCCACAACCGCTCCTGGTACGAGGAAGTGCTGGTGGTGCGCGTGCATCCCGAGATCCTCAAAGGCGAGAAGCTGCCGCCGCGGCTGGCCGGCAGGCACATCTGGGAGGAACGGCTCGAGGATATCGCGGCCTATGAGCGCTACCTCGCGCGGCAGGGCACGGTGGTGCTGAAGTTCTTCCTCAACGTCAGCAAGGGCGAGCAGAAGAAGCGCTTCCTCGCCCGCATCGAGGAGCCGGAGAAGAACTGGAAGTTCTCGGCCGGCGACGTGGCCGAGCGGGCGCATTGGGACGCCTACATGGACGCCTACGAGGCGGCGATCCGTGGCACGGCGGCGAAGCACGCGCCGTGGTTCGTGGTGCCGGCGGACGCCAAGTGGTTCACGCGCCTCGTCGTGGTGGCGGCGATCGTCGAGGCGCTGGAAGGGCTCGACCTGCGCTATCCGAAGGTGACGAAGGAACAGAAGGCAGCGCTGGAGATGGCGCGGAGGGCGTTGGGATAAACTCAGGCATCCATGGCGTCGGGATCGAGATCCCTCAGATCCGCCTCCTTGATGCGAATGGTCTGAATTGTCCTGACGCCGATGTCATGCTCGATCATGAGGCGCACGAGCCTCGGCCCATCAATGAGAGCGATCCTCGCGGCGCCGTTGCCGCGCGGCAACGCCTTGCGTGCCGCGGCGGTGAAGGTGCTCGAGGTCACGAAAACCCCCTTCGCAGCGCCGGCATTCGTCAGCGCCCCGACGAATTCGCGAACGGCGGCGGGGCTCACGGCGCTGTCTTCGCGGTACCGCTTGGCCTGGACATAGATTCGCCCGAGGCCGAGCTTGTCCTCGTTCACGATGCCGTCCACCCCTTCATCACCCGCACCGCCCTGCCGAAGGGAGGCCGAGCCATAATCCATCGCCTCGAGCAGCCGGACGACCAGCCGTTCGAAGGCGGCGGGGTGCAGGAGGCGTACCGCTTCCAGCAGATCGCGTTCCAGGATGCCGTCGATTTCCCGCACCACGTCGTCGAGCCGCTCCGCGGGTGTAGGCACGTCGAAGGCCCGCGACGGGACGGCCCCATCCGCCGTTGCGCAGGCTGTATCCCGGTTGGATCGGCCCAGACGTCTCATGATCGCGTCGGCGGCGTCCTTCGGTGTCGCTGCCAGCAATTCGCGCCCGAATTCGGTGAGCGCATAGGCGCCGTCCGCGGCCTTGCGGGTCGCCCCGGCCGGGCCGCTGTAGCGCAGAACGAAGGCGATGCGATTGCCGAAGACCGTCTGGCCATTGCCCAGTAGTTGGGCACGCTCTTCCGGCGAAAGCTCGTATCGGTCAGCCAGACGCCGGCGCAGGCCGGCCGGGCGGCCATTGCCCTGCCCGATCTCCACGAGGACGGGCAGGACGAGATCCTTGATGTCTGGAATGGCCATTGCAGCCCGGCGCCCTCACCCTTCCCCCGCCCGATCCAGCGCGTGCAACGCATAGGTGAAGGCCGCGCCGGCGTTGAGCGCGATGGCGACGCCGAGCGCCTCGGCCATCTCCTCCTTCGTCGCGCCGGCCGTCTGCGCCTTGCGCACATGGGCATCCATGCAGCCTTCGCAGCGCGTGGTGATGGCGACCGCGAGCGCGATCAGTTCCCGCGTCTTGGCATCGAGATGCTGCGTCTTCGCCGCGCCGTTGTTCAGGGCGACGAAGCCCTTCACGATCTCCGGGTGCAATTGCCCGAGTTCCTTGCCGCGCTCGCGCAGCGCGGCGGAATAGGCGGACCAGTCCTTGATGGCGCTCATGGCGGTTTCCCCTGCCGTGCCGGCGCAGGATCGCGCCGTCAGGCCGGCAGGATATCCGCGAGGACTCCGCGCCGCACCCCCGCGTCCCGCATGGCGGCCCAGGCGCGGCCGAGGCTGCCGTCGAGATCGATGGCGCGGCAGGCTTCCTCGATCACCGTCACGTCGAAGCCGAAGGCCCGCGCGTCGAGCGCAGTCCAGGCGACGCAGAAATCGGTCGCCAGGCCGCAGACATGGACCTCCGTCACGCCGCGCGAGGAGAGCCAGCCATCGAGCCCCGTGCGGGTCGCGCGGTCAGCCTCGAGGAGGGCGGAATAGGAATCGACCGCGCGGCGGCAGCCCTTGCGCAGGATGAGCTGGGCGCCCGTGGTGTCGAGATCCTCGCGCAGCGCCGCACCCGCGCTGCCCATGACGCAGTGGTCCGGCCACAGGACCTGCGGGCCGTAAGGCATCGCGATCGTCTCGAAGGGTTTCCGCCCGGGATGCCGGGAGGCGAAGGAGGCATGGTCCGGTGCATGCCAGTCCTGCGTCAGCACGACGGTATCGTACTGCGCCAGGATCACGTTGATCAGCGGCACGACGCGCTCCCCGTGGGGAACGGGCAGCGCGCCGCCCGTGCAGAAGTCGTTCTGGACGTCCACGACCAGCAGCGCGGTCGTGGGCGTTCCCGTCATTCGGCCGTCTCGGGCTCGCGCTCCGCGTCGCCCTCGCCTTCCTCGGGCTTCGGCAGGGCCGCCGGCGCCGCCTCGACCATGTCGAAGGCCAGCACCCCGTCCTTGAGGCCGACCTTCACCGCACCGCCCTTCACCAGCTTGCCGAACAGCAGTTCCTCGGCGAGCGGCTTCTTGACGTATTCCTGGATGACGCGGGCGAGGGGACGCGCGCCGTAGAGCGGGTCGTAGCCCTTCTCGGCAAGCCATTCCTTCGCCGCGCTGGACAGTTCGATCGTCACGTTGCGGTCGGCGAGCTGCGCCTCGAGCTGCATGACGAACTTCTCGACCACGCGGCCGACGATCTCGGGCGTCAGGCTCGCGAAGGGGACGGTGGCATCGAGGCGGTTGCGGAACTCCGGCGTGAACATCCGCTGGATCGCCTCGGTATCCTCGCCGACCCGCACGGCCGAGCCGAAGCCGATCGCGGGCTTCGCCATGTCCGCCGCGCCCGCATTGGTCGTCATGATCAGGATGACGTTGCGGAAGTCTACGGTCTTGCCGTTGTGGTCGGTCAGCTTCCCGTGGTCCATCACCTGCAGCAGGATGTTGAAGAGGTCCTGGTGCGCCTTCTCGATCTCGTCGAGCAGGAGCACGGCATGCGGGTGCTGGTCGATGGCGTCCGTCAGCAGGCCGCCCTGGTCGAAGCCGACATAGCCGGGCGGTGCGCCGATCAGGCGGGAGACGCTGTGGCGCTCCATGTATTCCGACATGTCGAAGCGGATCAGCTCGATGCCGAGGGTCTTGGCGAGCTGCTTCGCCACCTCGGTCTTGCCGACGCCGGTCGGGCCGGAGAAGAGGTAGTTGCCGATCGGCTTCTCCGGGTCGCGCAGCCCGGCGCGCGCCAGCTTGATCGCCGCGGAGAGCGCATCGATCGCCTTGTCCTGGCCGAACACCATCGCCTTGAGGTCGCGCTCGAGGTTCTTGAGCTGCTCCCGGTCGTCGGTCGAGACCGACTTCGGCGGGATGCGCGCGATCTTGGCGACGATGTCCTCCACGTCCTTCAGCGTCACCGTCTTGCGCCGCTTGTTCTCGGGCAGCAGCATCCGGCTCGCGCCGACCTCGTCGATCACGTCGATGGCCTTGTCGGGCAGCTTGCGGTCGTGGATGTACTTGGCGGACAGCTCGACCGCGGCGCGGATCGCCTCGGGCGTGTAGCGGACCTTGTGGTGCTTCTCGTAGTTGGTCTTGAGGCCCTGCAGGATCTTCACCGCGTCCTCGACCGTCGGCTCGTTGACGTCGATCTTCTGGAAGCGGCGGACCAGGGCGCGGTCCTTCTCGAAGTAGTTGCGGTATTCCTTGTAGGTCGTGCTGCCGATGCAGCGCAGCGTGCCCTGGGCAAGCGCCGGCTTCAGCAGGTTCGACGCATCCATCGCGCCGCCGGAGGTGGCACCCGCGCCGATCACGGTGTGGATCTCGTCGATGAAGAGGATCGAGCCGGCCTGGTTCTCCAGCTCCTGCACGACCGCCTTCAGCCGTTCCTCGAAGTCGCCGCGGTAGCGCGTGCCTGCGAGCAGGCTGCCCATGTCGAGCGCGTAGATGGTCGACTTGAGCAGCACCTCGGGCACGTCGCCCTCGACGATGCGCTTGGCGAGGCCCTCGGCGATCGCCGTCTTGCCGACGCCCGGATCGCCCACGTAGAGCGGGTTGTTCTTGGTGCGCCGGCAGAGGATCTGGATGGTGCGCTCGATTTCCGGGTCGCGTCCGATCAGCGGGTCGATCTTGCCCTGCTGCGCCTTCTTGTTGAGGTTGACGCAGTAGTTCGACAGCGCGTCCTGGCCGCGGCCGCCGCGCGGCTTGTCTTCCTTCTCCTGGCTTTCCTCGGACGAGGAGGACGAGGTTGAGCCCTGCACCGGGCGCGGCTGCGAGCGGCCGGGCGCCTTGGCGATGCCGTGGGAGATGAAGTTCACCGCGTCGAGCCGCGTCATGTCCTGCAGTTGCAGGAAATAGACGGCGTGGGATTCGCGCTCGCTGAACAGGGCGACGAGGACATTGGCCCCGGTCACCTCGTCGCGGCCCGAGGACTGCACATGGATCGCCGCGCGCTGGACGACGCGCTGGAAGCCGGCGGTCGGCTTCGGGTCGCCGCCGCGTTCGGTGACCAGGCCCGCGAGGTCCTTGTCGAGGAATTCGGTGAGGTCGCGCTTCAGCCGGTCGAGATCGACCCCGCAGGCGCGGAGCACCGTCACGGCATCCTGGTCGTCGCCGAGGGCGAGAAGCAGGTGTTCGAGTGTCGCGTATTCGTGGCGCCGTTCGCTGGCCAGTGCCAGGGCCCGGTGGAGCGTCTGCTCGAGGTTGCGTGACAGCATGTCAGTGACGCTCCCCTAAGGGTGCCGCGCCGGCCTCGCCGGGTAGCCGCGGCACCGAAGATACGATCGTGATGTAGGCCTCCCCCCAGGGCTCTGCGACCCCTGTGCCTATTCCTTCTCGATGGTGCACTGGAGCGGGTGCTGGTTCTGGCGGGCCAGATCCATCACCTGCGTGACCTTGGTTTCGGCGACCTCGTAGGTGAAGACGCCGCAGACGCCGACGCCGCGGCGGTGGACGTGCAGCATGATGCGCGTCGCCTCCTCGCGGTTCTTCTGGAAGAAGCGTTCGAGGACGTGCACGACGAATTCCATCGGCGTGTAGTCGTCGTTCAGCATCAGCACCTTGTACATGGCGGGCTTCTTGGTGCGCGGGCGTGTCTTGACGACGACCCCGGTCTGGGATCCGTCGCCGCCCTGTCCGCCGCCGGTGCGTTTGTCCTGGTCGCTCATGGCTGCACTAGGTGGTTACCTCTGGCGCCTCCGGCAACGGGGCGCCGCATCGCAGGATATCGGAGGGCGTGGCCCGAGGTGAAGGGCCGAGCGAAAACCTTGCGCAGAATGTGTCCGCACGAGGTTGCCGGGTACGGGCGCGGGCCTCGGCCGGCGCTTCCGGACGACCCTCACGCGAATGGGCCCGGCCCATGGCCGCCGCCCCATCAGGGGCAGCGGCCCGGAACCGGGCCCTTCGTCGGCCATCCGCCGTCGGGGGAGGGGGAGTTGGCGGAACCGGCCGGACGTCCGTCTCGCGGTCAGGCCGCGAGCGGCTTCGACATCTTCTCCATGGCGACCGTCATGCGGGCGCTGAGCGGCGCCACGGCCTGCTCGGTCAGCTTGAAGACGGCTTCCTGCATCTTCGCGGACTCGGCGACGGCCTTCTCCATGGCGGCCTTGGCGAACTTCGCCTGGACCTCGGCGGCCTCGTTGAGGCTCTTCACCGCCGCGAGCGCCTTCGCACCCTCGAGCGTGTGATCGGTCAGGCCCTGGGCCAGCGCCATCGCCTGGCGGGCGAGGTCCTGCGTGCCGACGGCCCAGGTCTGGGCGGCCTTCGTGAAGGCCTCGAGGTTGCCGCGGCCGAACTCGGTCATCTCCTCGGTCGCCTTCATGAGGCCCTCGGCCCCCTTCGTGATCTGTTCCATGCTCTTCTCCATCGCCACGCGGGCCTGTGCAGTGCCCTCGGTCACCATCTTCTGCGCCTGCGCCGCACCGTCGGCGGCGATCTTCTTCACGTCGGCCTTGGTCTCAGCCATGTCCTGGTCCCTTTCGTCATCGATGACGGGTACCGGATTGGCCCCGCCCTGCCTGTTCGATCCGGGCTTCCGGACCGCTTTGCTGCGCTGCAACATGATGAGCGTGTAGCGAATTCGGACTCGCGGCCGCAAGGATTTTTTGCACTGCACCATAAGAAACTTCGACCGCTCCTCCGGCATCGCGGCGCGGGAAATCAGGGCATGATGTAACAGGATCGGTTAACCCATTGCCGCCAAAGGATCCTTGGTGTCGGTTTCGACTGGACGCCGCCATGCTCCGGCCCTTATCCTCGGACCCATGCATGGGGGGCGGGCGCGCGGGGGCGCGCCGGCCGGAGGGGTTGTTGCTGCATGAGCCGAGACCGCGCCGAGATGCCGCCGATGCGGCCCCGCCGCGCCATGGGTCCGACGCTGGCCTGCCTGCTGGCTCTCGCCGCCTGGTTCCTGCCGAGCCCCGCGGTCGCCCAGATCGGCAGCGACCGCTACTCGGCCATCGTCGTCGACGCGCGCTCGGGTTCCGTGCTGCTCTCCGCCAGCGCGGATGAGGAACGCTATCCCGCCTCGCTGACCAAGATGATGACGCTCTATATGGTGTTCGAGGCCCTGCGCGACGGCCGCCTGCGCCTCGACAGCCCGATCCGCATGACCGAGGAGGCAGCGTCCCGCCCGCCCTCCAAGCTCGGCATCCCGCCCGGCATGACGCTGACGACCGAGCAGGCGATCCTCGCCCTGGTCACCAAGAGCGCCAACGACGTCGCCGCCGCGGTCGCCGAGCATCTCGGCGGCAGCGAGGACCGCTTCGCCCAGTTGATGACGCTGCGCGCGCGCGCCCTCGGCATGACGCGCACGACCTTCCGCAACGCCTCGGGCCTGCCGGACCAGGAGAACATCACCACCGCGCGCGACATGGCGACGCTCGGCCTGCGGCTGATCCGCGACTTTCCCGACCGCTACCGCTATTTCAGCACGCTCCATTTCAACTGGGGGCGGCGGGTGATCCGCAACCACAACCGCATGCTCGGCGACTACGAAGGCGCCGACGGCATCAAGACCGGCTATATCCGCGCCTCCGGCTTCAACATCGTGACCTCGGCCCAGCGCGACGGCGTGCGCCTCATCGGCGTGACCATGGGGGGCTCCTCCTGGGTGGAGCGCGACCGGCACATGGCGGCACTGCTGGACCAGGGCTTCTCCCAGCTCGGCGTCGCGCCGCGCGCGCATTCCCCGGCCGTGGCGGCGATCGGGGC
>JAFADX010000371.1 GCA_023424475.1 Pseudomonadota bacterium | reverse complement strand
CCCGGGCGCCGACCGCCCTGGCGATCTCGACGCCTGCCAGGCCCACGCCGCCGGCCGCCCCGTGCACCAGGACCCAGTCCCCGGCGGCGATGCGCCCGCGCCAGAGCAGCCCCGACCCGGCGGTCGGGTAGGAGATCGGAAAGGCGACGGCCGGCTCCATCGGCAGGCCATCCGGGATGGGGATGACGTGGATGTCGTCGGCGATCGCTTCCTCGGCATAGCCGCCCCAGTCGAGCACCGCGAAGACGCGCGTGCCGGGCGGCGGGGCCTCGGCGCCCGGCGCGGACTCGATGACCGTTCCCACCACCTCGGTGCCGGGGACGAAGGGCAGCGGCGGCCTGCGCTGATACTTGCCGGCGACGACGAGCTGGGTCGCGAAGGACACGCCCGCCGCCGCGACCCGGATGCGCACGCCGCCCGGCCGCAGCGGCGGCGGAGGGACATCGCGGATCTCGAGCTCGTCGAAATCCCGCCAGGACTCGCAGAGGATCGCGCGCATGCGGTCTCAGTTCATGGTGATGTTGGCGGTGCGCACGATCGCGCCGTACTTCCCGGACTCACGGCGGCAGAAGGCGTCGAAGTCGGAAGGCGAATCGGCCACCGGCGTGGCGCCGAGGGTTGCCAGACGGGCCTGCACCTCCGGATCCTGGACCGCGGCCGCGACGGCGGCCCGCATCCGCCCGGCGATCGCCATCGGCGTGCGCGGCGGCGCCCAGAAGCCGTACCAGGTCGAGATCACGAGGTCCGGGAAGCCGGCCTCGGCCGAGGCCGGCAGGTCCGGATAGACGGCGATGCGGTGTGGGTCGAGCGCCGCGAGCGGCCTGAGCAGCCCTTCGCGCACCGCGCCGGCGCCGGCCGGCACGCTGTCGAACATCACCTGCACGTTGCCCGCGATCAGGTCCTGGATCGCCGGCCCGGCGCCGCGGTAGGGCACGTGCACCATGTCCACCCCGGCGATCTGCTTGAACATCTCGCCCGCCAGGTGCTGCGCCCCGCCGATCGAGGAGGAGGCATAGCTCACCTGCCCCGGATGGGCCTTCGCATGGTCGGCGAGTTCGCGCAGCGAGCGCACCGGCAGGCGCGGGTTCACCAGCGCGACCAGGGGCACCGTCGCGATGTTCGTCACCGGCGTGAAGTCGTTGAGCGCGTCGTAGGGCAGGCTGCGGTTGATGTGCGGGATGATCACGTGCGCCGAGGCATTGACCAGGAAGACCTGGCCGTCCGGGGCGGCGCGCGCCACTTCCGCGGACCCGATGGTCCCCGAGGCGCCGGGCTTGTTCTCGATCACGAGCGGCTGGCCGAGTTCCCGCTGCGCGCGCTGGGCCGCGACGCGGCCCACCAGGTCCGTCGGCCCGCCGGGCGGGTAGGGCACGATGCAGCGCACCGGCCGGCTCGGCCAGCCCTGCGCCAGCGCGGGCGCGGCCAGGACGGTGCCGAGCGCCGCGCGTCGCGTGATCTTCATAGGGTCCCCTTCCCTAATTGCATCTTCGCGGCAGGATAGGCCGGTATCACGCTGGAGGAAACGCGATGGACGAGGCGATGCGCCCCTACAAGGGCATCCGGGTGCTCGATGCCGGCCAGGGGATCGCCGGGCCCTATTGCGGCATGATGCTCGCCGCCTGCGGGGCCGACGTCATCAAGCTCGAGCCCGCCGAGGGCGACTGGTCGCGCGGGCTCGGTTCGGCGCAGGATGGCGTCTCGGTGATGACGGTCTGCTTCAACCGCGGCAAGCGCAGCGTGGTGCTCGACCTGAAGGCGGACGAGGGCCGCGCGGCCGCCGCGAAGCTCGCGGCGCGGGCCGACGTGCTGATCGAGGCCTTCCGTCCCGGCGTCGCCGCGCGCATCGGCCTCGGGCCGGAGAATGCGAAGGAGGACGCAATCTGCCTCTCGATCTCCGGCTTCGGCCAGTCCGGCCCCTATCGCGAGCGCCCCTGCACCGATTCGGTCGCGCAGGCCTTCTCGGGCTTCGTCTCGCTCAATGCCGGCGCGGACGGCTCGCCGCACAAGGCGGGGCCGTTCATCTCGGACATGGCGACCGGCATCTACGCCTTCTCGGCCGTGCAGGTCGCGCTTGCGGCGCGCGCCCAGGACACGGCGAAGCGCCGGCGCGTCATCGACATGTCGCTGATGGCCGCGACCTCGAACCTGCTGACGCACCAGATCGCGGAATGGGGCTACCAGGGCAAGTCGGCCGCCCCGCCCAATGCGCCGGCCGGGGCCTACCAATGCGCGGACGGCGCCTGGGTGATGGTGACGCTGGTGCGGGAGAGCGAATGGCTCGCCATCTGCGACGCGCTCGATATTCCGGAGGCGAAGGCCGACCCGCGCTTCGCCACCTTCCCGCTGCGCTGGGAGAACCGGGAGGCGCTCTACGCCATCATCCGCGAGGTCTTCGCGAAGCGGCCCTCGGCGGAATGGATCGCGCGGCTGCAGGGCGCGCGGCTGCTCTCGGACCGGGTGAACACGCCGCTCGACTGGCTCGCCAACGAGCATGTCGCCGCCTATGGCGCGGCGTCGCGGGTGAAGCAGCCGCAGCTTGGCGAGGTGCCGCTGCCGATGCTGCCGGGGCTCGGCCACTGGCAGGCGCAGGCGCCGGCGCTCGGCCAGCACACGGGCGAGGTGATGGCGGAACTCCGCGCGTGAGCCTCCCCGCCGCGCTCGCGGCCGAGGCGCCGCGCGTGCAGGTGATGCTCGACCGCCTGGCGGCGATCGGGGCCGATCCTCCGGGCATCACGCGCCACGCCTTCGGGGAGCGCGAGAACGCCGCGCACGACCTCGCCATCGCCGAGGCGCGGCGGCTCGGCCTTGAGGTCGTGCGCGACGCGGCGGCGAACCTCTACATGACCTGGCCGGGCGCGGACCGTGCGGCGCCACGGGTCGTGCTCGGCTCGCATTTCGACAGCGTGCGCCACGGCGGGAACTTCGACGGGGCGGCGGGGGTGATCGCGGCGCTGGCCGCCGTCTCGGCCCTGCATGCGACGGGCTTCGCACCCCGCGCCGACATCACCGTCGCCGCCTTCCGCTGCGAGGAGGCGGTGTGGTTCGGCCTCGGCCTGATCGGCAGCCGCGCCGCACTCGGCATCCTGCCGCCGGAGGCACTGGACCGCCGCCGCGCCGACAGCGGGCTGACGCTCGCCGAGCACATCGCAGCCTGCGGCGGCGATCCCGCGGCGATCCGCCCCGGCGCGCGGTTGCTGCCGCCAGGACCCGTCGCCTGCTTCCTCGAGGCGCATATCGAGCAGGCGCCAAGCCTGGTCGAAGCCGGTATTCCCGTTGCGGTCGCGACCGGCATCCCCGGCAACATCCGCCACGCCGCCGTCAGGATCACGGGCGAGGACGCGCATGTCGGCCTGCCCCGCCGCTTCCGCCGCGACGCCGCGCTGGCGGGGGCGGAGATCTACGCCGCCCTCGATGCGCTGTGGGCGGAGGAGGAGGCGGCGGGCCGCGCCATGGCCTTCACCATCGGCCGCTTCCATACCGATACGGCGAGGCACGAGATCACCGTCGTCGCGGGCGACTTCACCTTCTCGATCGACCTGCGCGCCTATGATGCCGGCCATCTCGCCGCCCTGGAGGGCCGCTTCCGGGCCATCCTGGCCGAGGTCGGCGCACGCCGCGGCGTGGCCATCGATCCCGGCCCGCGCAACGCGGCCCCGGTCGGGCCTTGCGACCCCGCGATCCAGGCCGGGCTGGCCGCCGCCGCGGCGCGCATGGGCGTCGCGAGCATGCCGCTCGGTTCGCCCGCCTCCCACGACGCGGCGAACTTCGCCGCCCAGGGCGTCCCGACCGGGTTGCTGCTGGTCCGCAACGCCCATGGCAGCCACAACCCGTGCGAAGCCATGGAGACCGCCGACCTGATGGCCGCTGCCGCGACCTTCGCGGCGTATCTGCGCGACGCCGCAGCCTAGAGCATTTCCGGTGAACTTGCGTTCACCACCAACGCCCCAGGTATTTGTTTTTGCGAGCATCTTCACCCGCTCAGGTGATTCCCCCTGTTCGGGATCTGCTCCAGGCCGGGCCTTCGCCGGCCCATCCCATTCGTGTGAGCTGCTTCACATCGCGGCGCGGGGCGGCGTGCACTCGGCACCCGGGCCGTGCCATCCTCCCGGCCCCACGCCGAGGACCCGGGAACCGCCATGCGCCTCATCCGCCTGCTGCTCCTGCTCGCCTTCACCCTGCCCGGCATGGCGGTGGCGCAGACCTTCGACCTGCCCGGGCTCAGCCGCGACGCCGGCGCCTACCAGCGGGAGATGCAGCAGCGTTTCCCCGCCGGCGCCAGCCCGCAGCAGCGCGCGGCCGCCGAGCTGCGCGCGACCCAGGCGGAAGGCCGCGGCGACTACGCCGCCGCCGCGACCGCGTGGGAAGAACGCATCGGCATGGGCCAGTCGAACGGCAACCACTGGCTCGCCCTGGCCCAGGCGCAGCTCCGTCGCCAGCCCCCCAACAACCGGCGCGCCCTGCAGGCGGGCTGGCGCGCCTTCCAGCTCGCGTCCTATGGCGAGCCCGAGATCGCCCCGCTGCTCGTCCTCTCCGAGGCTCTGCAACGCCTCGACCGCCCCGTGCAGCAGATCGAGGCGCTCGAAGCCATCCTCGAACGCTCGGACAGCCAGGAGAACCGCGACCGGCTGGAGGCCGCTCGCCGCGCCGCCGGGATGCTGGTCCGCCGCGTCGCCACCGAGCCCGACGCCGACCCCGCCCGCGCCTGCATCACCTTCACCAACCCGCCGGCCCGCCGGACGGACTGGAACCCCGGCGACTGGATCCGCGCCGATCCGCCGATCCCCTCCCTCGCCGTCCAGCGCGAGGGCGACGTCCTCTGCGTCGCCGGCCTGCCCTGGGGCACTTCGACGCGGCTGATCCTGCGCGCCGGCCTGCCCGGCGAAGGCCGGCAGAACCTGCGCCAGGACACGCCCGTCGCGATCGCCATGCCGAACCGCGACCCGCGCATCGCCTTCGACACATCCTCCTTCATCCTCCCGCGCGGGCAGGAGGCCCGGATCGGCGTCGCCACGGTCAACGTGACCAGCATGGCGATGCGCCTGGTGCGGGTCGCCGAGCGCAACCTGGTGCCGATGGGCCGCGACTGGACGCCGGGCGAGGCGCTGGGACCCTGGTCCGCCTCCTCGATCAGCGAGGATATGGGCCGGATCCTCTGGGAAGGCCGCGCCGAACTGCAGCGGGTCGAGCCCAACCGCACCCACCGTTCGGTCCTGCCGCTGCCGGACGTGCTGCGCAACGCCGCCCCCGGCGCCTACCTGCTGGTGCTGAGCCAGGAGGATGGCCGCCGCGGCGGCGCGGAACGGGCAGCGCTGCCCTTCTTCGTCACCGATATCGGGCTGACCGCCTGGCGCGGCGCCGATGGCCTCGCGGTGCAGGCGCGCAGCCTGCAATCCGCCACCGCCACGCCCGGCCTGCGCGTCATGCTGATGGCGCGCAACAACGAGATCCTGGCCGAGGCCCGCACCGATTCCGACGGGCTCGCCCGCTTCCCGATGGCGCTGATGCGCGGCACCGGGCCGCTGGCGCCCGTCGCGGTCCATGCCGAGACGAGCGGCGACCTCGCCTCGCTCTCGCTGGAGGCGGCATCCTTCGACCTGTCGGACCGCGGCGCCACCGGCCAGCCGCATCCCGGGCCGGTCGATGCCTTCCTGTGGCTCGACCGCGGCATCTACCGCCCGGGCGAGACGGTCAACGCCGCCGCGCTGATCCGCGACCCCGCGGGCCGGCCGCTCGACCTGCCGATCCGCCTGCGCCTGCGCCGCCCCAACGGCCAGGTCGCGCAGGAGATCGTGCCGCCGCGCCAGGAGGGCGGCGCCATCTACTGGCCGCTGCGCCTGTCGGCCGGCGCGCCCTTCGGCGCCTGGACGCTCGAGGCACTGACCGACCCCGACGCCCCGCCGGTCGGCCGCACCACCTTCCGCGTGGAAGCCTTCCTGCCCGAGCGGCTGGCGGTGACCGCCGGGCCCGCCCCCGGACCGCTGGTGCCCGGTCCCCAGGGGCTCGAGGTGCCGGTCGTCGCGCGCTTCCTCTACGGCGCGCCGGGCTCGGGCCTCTCCGGCCAGGCCGAGATGCGCCTGCTGACCGATCCCGAACCCTTCCCCGGCTGGCGCGGCTGGCGCTTCGGCCTGGCGCAGGAGCAATTCGCCCCCGACCTGCTGACGTTCCAGATCCCGGAAACCGACGACCAGGGCCGCACCACCCTGACGCTCGACCTGCCGCAGGCGCCCGACACCACGCGCCCGGTGAAGGGGGAGGTCACGGTCTCCGTCAGCGAGCCGGGCGGGCGCGAGACGCGCACCCGCTTCACCGTGCCCGTGCGCGCGCGCGGCACGCTGGTCGCCGTGAAGCCCGCCTTCGAGGGCGATGCCATCGACGCGGGCGCGGAGGCCGCCTTCGACCTCGCCGCCGTCTCGCCCGAAGGCCGCGCCGTGCCCGGCACGCTGCGCGTCCGCCTGGTCCGCGAACGGCCGAACTGGCGCATCGTCGTGCGCGGGTCGATCGCGCGCTGGGAGACGGTGTGGCGCGACGAGCCCGTGGACTCGCAGGAGATCCGCGTCACCGCGCAGCAGCGCGGCCGCTTCGCCCGCTCCCTGCCCTTCGGCCGCTACCGGCTGGAGGTGAGCGATGCCAGCGGCCTCGGCATCACCTCCATCCGCTTCCGCTCCGGCTGGGCGGGGGTGGAGAGCGCCGAGGTCCCGGACCGCGTGGACGTCGCGGCCGACCGGCAGTCCTATGCGCCGGGCGACACGGCGCGCATCCGCATCACGCCGCCCTTCGGCGGCCATGCCTCGGTCGCGATCCTTTCCGACCGGCTGGTGAGCCTGCGCGAGATCGAGGTCCCGCAGGGCGGTGCCGAGGTCGAGGTGCCGGTGGACGCCGCCTGGGGCCCCGGCGCCTATGTCGCCGTGACGGTCTTCCGCGCCGGCGAGAGCCGCGACGGCCAGCCCGGCCGCGGCCTCGGCCTTGCCTGGCTCGGCATTGACCCGGCGCCGCGCACCCTCGGCGTGACGATCGACACGCCGCAGCTGGCGCGGCCGCGCCAGCGGCTCGAGGTGCCGGTGCGCATCGCCAATGCCTCGGGCCCGGTGCTGCTGACCCTCGCCGCGGTGGACGAGGGCATCCTGCAACTGACGAATTTCGCGAGCCCCGATCCGGGCGCGCATTTCCTCGGCCGCCGGCGCCTCGGCGTCGATATCCGCGACGACTACGGGCGGCTGATCGCCCCGCCGGAAGGCGAGCTCGCGGTGCTGCGCCAGGGCGGCGACGAGGACGCCGCGGCGGACGCGCTGCAGCCGCCGCAGCGCCTCGTCTCGCTGTTCTCCGGCGTGGTGCGGGCGGGGCCGGACGGGACGGCGATGGTGCCGCTCGACATCCCCGACTTCGCCGGCGAGCTGCGGCTGATGGCCGTCGCCTGGGAAGGCACGCGCATCGGCGCGGCATCGAAATCCCTGACGGTGCGCGACCAGGTGGTGGCGGAGGCGCTGCTGCCGCGCTTCCTCGCCCCCGGCGACGAGGCGCGCATCTCGGTCCTGCTGCACAACATCGAATTGCCGCAGGGCGAGATCGCGGCGGAGCTGAGCGCGGGCGGCGGCCTCACGATCGAAGGCCCGAGGCGGCTGGCGGCGACGCTCGCCACCGGCGCGCGCGCGCAGCCCTTCACCACGCTGCGCGCGACCGAGGGCGGCGAGGGCACGCTGCATCTCGCCGTCACCGGCCCCGGCGGCTTCCGCGTCGAGCGCCAGAGCCGGATCACCATCCGTTCCTCCCGCGCGCGGGTGACGGAGGTGGCGGGCTCCGAGCTGCCGCCGGGCGTCGAGATGCCGCTCAACCCACCGATCGACCGCTATGTGCGCAATGCCTGGCGCGCCACCGCCTCCTTCGGCGCGGCGGTGCGCTACGACGCCGCGGGCATGCTGCGGGCGGTGGAGGAATTCCCGCTCCATTGCCTCGAACAATCGGCCTCGCGGGCGCTCGCGCTCGCGGCCGGGCTCGCCGAGGAAGGCGCCCCCGACCGGGCCGCGCGGCTGCAGCGCGCGGTGGATGCGGTACTCGACCGCCAGCGCTTCGACGGGTCCTTCTCGATGTGGAGCGCGAGCGGGGAGGCGCAGCAATGGCTGACGCCCTATGCGGTCGAGGCGCTGATCCGCGCGCGCACCGCGGGCGCCACGGTGCCCGAGGGCGCGCTGCGGGAGGCGCTGCGCTTCCTCGACGACGCGATCGAGGACACCGCGGCCGACACGCCGGAGGAGCGCGCGGCGCAGGCCTATCGCCTCTACGCCCTGTCGCTGGCGGGCCAGCCGCGCCTCGGCGCGGCGCGCCGGCTGATGGAGCAGCTCAACGAGATGCCGACGCAGATCTCGCGGGCGCAGCTCGCCGCCACCTTCGCGCGCGCCGGGGACACGCAGCGGGCGCAGCTCGCCTTCTCCTCGGCGCTGACCTCGACGGGGCGGCGGTTCTGGGGCTTCGACTACGGCAGCGCGGCGCGCGACGCGCTCGCCACCGCCGCGCTGCTGCGCGAGAGCGGCGTCATGCAGGACCGCCTGAACCAGGCGATGCAGGTCCTGCCCGGCGCCGAGTTCACGCCGCAGCGGGCCAGCACGCAGGAACAGGCCTGGGCGGTCCTCGCCGCGCAGCTGCTGGGCCAGGGCACGCGCGCGGCGCATGTCGCGGTGAACGGCTCCGCGCTGGCGGTGCAGCCGGTGGTGGCGATGCCGCTGACGGGGCCGGGCACCGCGCGCAACCTGGGCATCGCGCCGGTCTGGGCCTCGGTGTCGATCAACGGCATCCCTCGCGACCCGCTGCCCGCGGCGCGCGAGGGCCTGCGCATCACGCGCCGCTTCTTCGCGCTGGACGGGCAGCCGCTCGACCTCGACCAGCTGCGGCAGAACACGTCCTTCGTGCTGCTCATCGAGCTGCGCGCGGAGACCAACGACCGGCACGAGGCGATGATCATCCACGGGCTGCCGGCGGGGTGGGAGATCGCCTCCCGCCTGCCGTCGGGGAACATCGCCGGCATGCCGTGGCTCGGCACGCTGACCGGGGTGGACAGCCAGCCGGCGCTGGACGACCGCTATGCCGCCGCGGTCACGCTGACGCCGCAGCGGCCCTTCGCGCGCGTCGCGGTGCGGCTGCGCGCGGTGACGCCGGGCAGCTTCGAGCTGCCGGGCGGCGAGGCGCAGGACATGTACCGGCCGGGGATCTTCGCGCGGCAGAACACGGCGCGGATCTCGGTGCTGCCGTGACGAGGCACGGTGGGGAGGCGGAGGGGCGCTGCCCCTCCGCATCACCCCGCCAGAGGCCGAAAGGCCTCTGGACACCATCTGCAAGCGACGGTTCCCAAAGGCCCTCACTCCTTTGGCGGGGAGGCCTGGAGGGGCAGCGCCCCTCCAGTCGCGCGGAGTGATCGGGCGCCTGGCGGTGGCCGCGGTGGCGCTCGCTGCCATCGCGACACCCTTCGCCCTCGACCGTGCCTTCCCACCCGACCTCACACGGCTGAACGCTGCGGGCGTCGAGGTGCTCGACCGCGAGGGCCGCACGCTGTCGGTGCTGCCCGCCCCGGGCGGCTACTGGCGCCTGCGCACCATGCCAGCCGACGTCGCGCCGCAGCTGGTGGACCTGCTGATCGCGTCCGAGGACCGCCGCTTCCGGTCCCATCCCGGCGTCGATCCCCTGGCGCTGCTGCGCGCCGCCGCCCAGTGGATCCGCGCGGGCCGCGTGGTCTCCGGCGGATCGACGCTGACGATGCAGGCCGCGCGGCTGCTGGAGCCGCGGCCGCGCACGCTGCGTTCCAAGGTCATCGAGATCTTCCGCGCCTTCCAGCTCGAAGCCCGCTTCAGCAAGGACGAGATCCTCGGCATCTGGCTGACGCTGGCGCCGCAGGGCGGCAACATCGAGGGCATCCGCGCCGGCAGCCTGACCTGGTTCGGACGGCCGGCGACGCAGCTCGACACGGCGGAATCGGCATTGCTGGTGGCGCTGGCGCGGCGGCCGAATGCGCTGCGGCCCGACCGGCATCCGGCAGCGGCGCGCGCGGCGCGGGACAACGTGCTGGCGCGCCGCGGCGGGCCCGCGGCGGGC
>JAFADX010000350.1 GCA_023424475.1 Pseudomonadota bacterium | reverse complement strand
GGGGGGAGAAGTTCCCTTCTCCCCCCGTCACGCGAACACCACCGCCGCGCCGGCCGCGAAGGCCGGCGGCACCATCACTCCCTGCGGCGCCTCCACGGCCGGCAGCCCCTGCAGGATCTTCCGCGCCGCCGCCCCGCCATCCCCGGTCCGCACCACGATCCCCGCCATGAAGGGCGAGGCCGGCGGCGTCACGCCCGGCAGCACGCCGGGCAGCGCCGCTTCGGTCAGCACGCGCACGCGGGTTTCCATCACCGGCGCGAAGGGGCCCGCGGCACCGGCGGCGCCAGGCAGGCGCAACAGGAAGCCGCCGGCCGCGTCGGGCTCGACCGGCAGGCCGGAGACGCGCGACAGGCGCGCCGCCGTCTCCGCCGGCTCCCGGGCGCAGAGGATCGCTTCTTCCAGCGCCACCGCCCTGTTGGCGTGGTCCATCCACTTCTCCTGCCACACCAGTTCCGGCGTCAGGTGGCGGATGAGCTGCACGCGGCCTTCAGGCGGATCGGGGAAAGGCAGGCGCGCGAATTTCGCGATCGGCCCACCGGGTTCCACGGGACGCTCGAGCCAGGCGATGCCGGGAATGTCGATCCCCGCCGCCCGCATCCGCGCGAGGTTGCCTTCCGCGTCCTCCATCGCCAGCGCCAGGATGTGCATGCCCGGATAGCGCGCGAGGAAGGCGTTGAGCGTGTTGTCGTAGAGCGCCGGGTCGAGGATCGCGATCAGCTCGATATAGCCGTGCCTGAGGAAGGCGCAGCGGTTGCCCGAGCCGAACGTCTCCACCGGCAGGTCCGGCCGGCGCCGCCCGCTCTGCTGCGCGATGGGCGAGAGCGCGAAGCCGAGCCGCTCATAGGCCGCGCACATCGGGGCCAGGTCGCGCGCGGCGATGCCGGCATGGTCGAGGGCGACGGCAGTGCTCATGCGGGGTTCTCGTACTTCTCGATCAGCCAGGAGGAGGGTTCGGCCGCGGCCTCGTCGTACCATCGCTCCATCAGCGGATGGTGGCGCACCGCCGCGACATAGTCGTGCGACGGCACGGCGAGGTCCGGTGCCCAGGTCAGGAACCGCGTGGCGACCGGCGCGTACATCGCATCCGCCAGCCCGAAGGTCTCCCCGAACAGGAAGGGCCCGCCATGGGCCTGCAGGGCCTCGGCCCAGATCGCCTCGATGCGCGCGATGTCCGCCAGCGCCTCGGGAGTGCGTCGCCGGCCGGGGAAGCTGCGGCCGAGATTCATCGGCATCGCCATCCGCAGGCCGCGGAAGCCGGCATGCATCTCCGAGGCGATGGCCCGCGCATGGGCCCGTGCGGCGCGGCCCGCCGGCCAGAGCCCGGGGACGCGCTCGGCGCAGTATTCGGCGATGGCGAGGCTCTCCCACACCCGCGCGCCGTCATGCTCGAGGTAGGGCACGGTTCCGGACGGCGTCGCCTCCCGCACCGCGGGCGTCGTGCCGCCGGCGAGCGGGATCACCACCTCCTCGACATCGAGCCCGGCGAGCCGCACGGCCAGCCAGCCGCGCAGCGACCAGGACGAATACCGCTTGCTGCCGATGACGAGGCGTCCCTTGGCCATGCGCGCGCCCTCCTCCCGGCGCGGGCGGACCATGCCACGGGGGCCGCGGTGCGCGAAGGGCAGGGCCTGGAGCTGAGCCCGATCGGGTGGAATCGCCCGATGCGGATGACGATGCCCGCAGGAACGGGAGTGGGCGACGTGCCGTGAATCAGGCGCATCGTACCGTCACCGATGCGCGAGACGGCGCAGCCCGAGCGTCGGATAGACCAGCATCGTGACGATGCCCGCACCGACTAGGCTCGCCGCCTGCCACCCGGGCATCTGGCCCCGGGCGGTGGCAATCGTGGCGATGGCGACAACGAGCGGCAGTTGCGTGCCCGCGTGCAGCGCAAGCGCCCGGCGGCGCGGCGCGTCGAGGTCCCGGCGCGTGAGCAGCAGCAGCGGCAGCCCGCGGACCAGCAGCATCAGCACGGCGAAATCAGCACGGCGAAGACCGGCACCATGAGCAGCGCCTGCGGGCTGGCCATCAGCGCCGGCAGGTCGATATGCATGCCCGAGGCGAGGAAGAAGACCGGGATCAGCAGGCCATAGCCGAGCCCGTCGAAGCGCGCCAGCAGGTCCTCGTGCTGGCTGTGGGGCATGGCCGCGCGCGTGATGGCCCCGGCAACGAAGGCGCCGGGGACGATGTCGATCCGCAGCCCCTCCGACAGCACGACCAGCATCACCATGACCGGCATCGTCAATCGCAGCGGGAACTGCCCCGAACTCCCCATGGCGCGCGCCACCAGGGCGGCGAAGGCGCCATGGCTGGTGCGCGAGGCCATGGCGACCGCGGCGGCCGCGCCCGCGGCGAAGGCGATCAGGACCAGCCCCTGCCCGACAGCGCCTGCCCCGCCGGCCAGGATGAGGGAAAGCGCGATCAGCGGCGCCGCCTCCCCGATCGCTCCGACGGCCAGGATGATCGGCCCGTAGGGCGGACCGAGCCGGCCCGCATCCCGCAGGATGGGCAGCAGCGCCCCGATCGCCGTCGTGGTCAGCGCAAGGCCGGTGAGCAGAGGCGCGGCGATCAGCCCCATCGCCGCCAGCCCGAAGGCCGCCCCCGCGGCAAGCACGCCCGACAGCAGCCACCCGCGCAGCGCGACCCGCAGCGGGCGGCCGGTCAGCACATCCGGATCGACCTCGAAGCCGGCCAGGAGCAACAGCGTCGCCAGCCCGATCCCGGCGATGACGGTGATCACCGGCCCGGGCGCCGCGAGACCGAGCACATGGGGTCCGATCAGCACGCCCGCCGCGATCTCGAGCACCACGCCGGGGATGCCGAGCCGAGGGAACAAGGCGGGAATGAGGGACGCAACGGCGATCGCGGCGAAGACCGCGATGAGGCCCGCCGGATCGACGTCATGCACGTCCCGGCACCCCGCCGCCCCCGTTCCGCATCTATCCGGCCCCAGAATTATCGGTCCGCGCAAGCCCCCGCGCTTGCCCCGGGACCCCGCCGGGTGTTCCTTGCGCGCCTGCCGAGGCTGGAGAGCGCCCCCGATGAACGAGATCAGCGTGCCGCGTCCGAATTCCCTGGACGCCTACTGGATGCCCTTTTCCGACAACAGGTACTTCAAGGGCGACACCTCGCGCATGCTCGCCCGCGCCGAGGGCATGTCCTACTACACGCCCGAGGGGAAGGAGATCCTCGATGGCACCGCCGGCCTGTGGTGCTGCAACGCCGGCCATGGCCGCGTCGAGATCAAGGAGGCGATCCAGAAGCAGGCCGCCATCCTCGACTACGCGCCGACCTTCCAGCTCGGCCACCCCATCGCCTTCGAGGCCGCCTCCCGCATCGCGGAGATGACGCCCGACGGGATGGACCGCGTCTTCTTCACCAATTCGGGGTCCGAGAGCGCCGATACCGCGCTCAAGATCGCGCTCGCCTACCACAAGGCGCGCGGCGAGGGCGGCCGGGTGCGCATGATCGGGCGCGAGCGCGGCTACCATGGCGTGGGCTTCGGCGGCATGTCGGTCGGCGGCATCGGCGGCAACCGCAAGCAGTTCGGCGCGCTGCTGCCCTATGTGGACCACCTGCCCTCCACCCACCTGCCGGCGAAGAACGCCTTCAGCCGCGGCCTGCCGCAGCACGGCGTGGAACTGGCCGATACGCTGGAGACCCTGGTCGCACTGCACGGTGCCGAGACCATCGCCGCGGTGATGGTGGAACCCGTCGCGGGCTCCACCGGCGTGCTGGTGCCGCCCCTGGGCTACCTGCAGCGCCTGCGCGAGATCTGCGACAGGCACGGCATCCTGCTGATCTTCGACGAGGTGATCACCGGCTTCGGCCGCCTCGGCACCAATTTCGGCGCCGAGCGGCTCGCCGTGACGCCGGACATCATGACCATGGCGAAGGGCCTGACCAATGCCGCCGTGCCGATGGGGGCGGTGGCGGTCAGGAACGGCGTCTATGACGCGGTGGTGAACGGCGTGGCCGGCGGCATCGAGTTCTTCCACGGCTACACCTATTCCGGCCATCCGCTCGCCGCCGCCGCCGCCATCGCGACGCTGCAGCTCCACCAGGCGGAGGACCTGCCGGGCCGCGCCAGGGCGATCGAGCCCTATTGGCAGGACGCGATGCATTCCATGAAGGACGCGCCGAACGTCATCGACATCCGCGACTTCGGCCTGATCGGCGGCATCGAGCTCGCCGCGCGGCCGGGCAAGCCCGGCGCGCGCGCGATGGGCGTGTTCCGCCGCTGCTTCGACAACGGCGTGCTGGTGCGCGTGACCGGCGACATCGTGGCGCTCTCCCCGCCGCTGATCGTCGAGAAGCCGCATGTGGACCGCATCGTGAACACCCTGACCGACGCGATCCGCGCGGAAGCCGCCTGAGGCACCCGATGTCCGAGGTGACCGGCGCGCCCCTCAGCCTCCTGCTCGTCGATCCGCGCGCGGGCAATGCCGCCGTGGTGCGCGGGATGCTGGAAGCGGCCGGCCACCTCGTGACCTTCGTGCACGACTGGCCTTCGGCGGAACTGCGGCTCTCGCTGCATCCCTATGCGGCGGTGGTGATGTGCGTGACGACGACCGGCCCGCGCCGCCGGAGCGCCGCGGCCGCCCTGCGCGCGCCGGGCGGCCGCCATGCGGGCCTGCCGCTGCTCGGCCTCGATCCCGGGGTCGACCACATCGCGCGCCAGAGGGCCCTGGCCGAGGGGTTCGATGCCGTCGTCTCCCGCCCCTTCGGGGCCGAGGCGCTCGAGACCGCCCTGCGC
>JAFADX010000302.1 GCA_023424475.1 Pseudomonadota bacterium | reverse complement strand
GCGGCCGCGCGCGAGGCCGCCGCACGGGACCAGGCCGCACGTGACCAGGCCGCCCGCGACCAGGCCGCGCGAGACCAAGCCGCACGTGACCAAGCGGCACGTGACCAAGCGGCACGGGAGCAGGCCGCGCGGGACGAAGCCGCGCGCCAGCAGCAGCTCGCGATGGCCCGGCTCGACCTGCGGGCCGCTGCCCAGGCGCTCGCGACACAGACCCCCTGCTCGCTCATCGCCTGGTCGGCCAGTGACCGGACCATGTCGCTCGCCGGCGTGGTGCGGCGGGGGGACGAGGCCCAGGTCCGCCAGAACCTCGCCGGCCGGGGCGTCCCCGAGGACGTCGTCCAGCTCTCCCTCTCTCCCTTCGACGGCCCCTATTGCGCGGCGCTCGACCTCTTCCGGCCGGTGCTCGGCCCGGCCGGGGCGGCGCCGTCCGTGCAGGTGGTCGGGCGCCAGCCGCTGCAGAAGGGCGAGCTCCTGCAGTTCGACGTGCAGATGCCGGACTGGCCGGCCCATCTCTACCTCGCCTATTTCATGAAGTCGGGCGAGGTCGCGAACCTCGTGCCCTCGACCTTCTATCAGGCGGGTGCCCGCATCAGGCTCGGCCAGCCGACCGGGACCTTCACCGGATGGGAGGTCGACGAACCCTTCGGCACCGACCTTGCGGTCGTCATCGCTTCGGATCGCCCGCTCTTCGGCAACAGCCGCCCGGTGGTGGAAGCGCAGCAGGCCTATCTGACCGCCCTGGCCGAGGCGCTCCGCAACGCGCGCGCCAGCGGCACCCGGGTCGTGGTCCGCCCGATCGTCGTCGAAACCGTGGCGCGGCGCTGAGCGGCACCATGGCCGTCACCGCGGCAGCCCTCGACATCCCCGCGCCGGGCGGCGCGATCAACGCGCATCTCTACGCCCCGGCCACCGGGGCGGAGCGCGCGCCGGCGGTCCTGATGCTGATGGACGCGCCGGGCGTACGGCCGGCACTGCATGGCATGGCCGCACGTCTCGCCGCCGCGGGCTACCGGGTCCTGCTGCCCAACCTCTACTGGCGCCACACGCGGGAGGTCGGCTTCGACCGCGCCGCCTTCAGCCAGGACGGCAACCCCGAACGCGAGCGCATCTTCAACCTCGCGCGCGGCTACGGCCATGCCGAGTTCCGCACCGACCTGCCGGCGATGCTCGATGCCCTCGCCGTGACCCCGGCGCATCCGGGTGCCACCGTCGGCTATTGCATGAGCGGGCGCTTCGCCCTGCAGGCGCTGGCCGAGGCACCGCAGCGCATCGCCGCCGCCGCCTCCTTCTACGGCACGCGCATGGTCACCGAGGCGCCGGACAGCCCGCATCTCTGGCTTCCGCGCATGGCGCGCGGGGAAGCCTATCTCTGCTTCGCCGAACACGACCCCTATATCCCCGCAGGCGTGCCGGCGCAGGTCGCGGCGGCCGTCGCCGCGAGCGGCGCGGCGCGGCGGATCGAACATTACCCGGGCACGCATCACGGCTTCGCCCAGCCGGACTCGGCCGGCTTCGACCCGGTCGCGGCGGAACGCCACTGGGCGGCGGTGCTCGGCCTGCTCTCCCGCGTTCCGCGCTGAGGCCAAGACCACGAAGGTCGCGCTTTGCGCTTCCCGACCGCGCGCCGCGACTGGAGCCGTTCCCGTTCGCCCTGGCTCACGGCAGCGTCTCCAGCCCTTTGTTTTTACGAGCATCTTCACCCGATCAGGTGATTCCACCTGATCGGGATCTGCTCTGGAGCGGTTTCGATCAGCCGGCGCCGGTTCCGACAGATCGGAACATGCTCCAACGCTCCGGCGTCAGTTCGCCTTCCGGCGAAAGTCCAGCAGGGCGCAGCCGTCGAATTCGTCGCGGTAGCCCGACGCGCGCCAGAAGTCCCGGAGGAAGTCCTTGCAGGACCGCCGGCTGCCGAAGTCGAACTCGCCAAAGTTCGGGTCGAACAGGCAGATCTCCTGCCCGCCCAGATGGGCCGCCAGCGCGTGCCCCCCGCCCGGCCCAACCAGCGAGACCAGCACATACACCGACCGTCCGCCCCAGAGATCCGGGTCGAGGTCGCGGGCCAGGCGCGCGCCCAGCGCCGCGCCGCTGCCGAACCGGTTCAGCCGCGCCATGCTGGCCGGCGCGAAGCGGCTGCGGACCAGGCCGTGCCGCGCGAGATATCGTTCCGCCGCATCCTGGAACGGCAGCCCGCAGCCCTGCGGCGCGCTCCCCGCCTCCCGCCCCGCGGCAAAGTCGATCATCAGGCTGGCGACGATGCCCGGCCGCACATCCATCGTCCCGGGCGTGCAGAGCCAGTTCCACATCGACCGCTCATTCGCGTGCTCGGCGATCCAGCGGGCGCAGAGCGCCTGGCCGATCCCGCCGGCATGCGCGGGCAGGTTCCGGATCAGCGAGGCGGTCGGCTGGAGGCACTGGGAATAGGGGATGTAGGCCCCTCCCGCCCGGGTCGCCGCTTGCCGGACACGGGTGACGAATTCCCTCATCGGCCGCGTCCCGGCGCCGTCATCAAGGACATGGATGAACGCATCCCGGACCTGTCGCTCCCTTGAGCGGATCCCGTTCGGGCGGGCTCACCCGGTCGGGCGAAGATGCTCGCCAAAGCAAGGCGCCGAAGAGGTTGCCGTGAGCCATGGCGAACGGGAATCTCCCTAGCGCGGCGCCTGGGCGCGCAAGGCGTCGCGCAGTTCCGCCGCGCGCGCATCGGTCAGCCCGGCATGGCTCGGCATGAAGAAGCGCCGGTCGGGCGTGAAGGCCAGGTAGGCCATCGCCTCGTTCATCATCACCTCCTCCAGCGCCGGGTCGTAGCCCTCGCGCGCAAGGTAGGCACGGAAGGCGGCGCGCTCCTGCTCGGTGAAGACGTTGCGCCACACCTGCGCGACATGCTCGGCGAAGGCGCCGTTGGTGAAGAACTCGCCATGCCCGATCTCGTGGTCGAGGATGGCGCGGCGCATCGTGCCGTCGACGCGCGGATCGAGGCCCGGCACCGAGATCACCGCGAACTGGCCGGGCAGCGGCACCAGTTCACGCACCCGCCGGATTTCACGGCGCAGCTGCTGCTCGAAGGGGTTCAGCGCGATGCCGTCGCGGTCGGCGAGCGCGAAGAAGCGCTCGAGGTCGCGGCCGCGGTAGTTGTGGCCGTAGTAGTAGGTGGCCGGCGTGTCGCCGCTGCGCTCGATCGCCGCCGCGAGTTCCGCGTCGTTCAGCAGCCTGTCGCGCGGCTGCCCGGCCTTCTCCACCAGCGCCGCGACGCGGTTGAACATCGCGCCCTGCACGTCGAGGTTCGGCGCGTCCACGACGAAGACGCGGGGATTGGAAGCGAGGCGGAAGACCGTCGGCGCCGTCGCACGGTAATCATAGATGGCCGAGGCGTCGGCGAGCGGCGGCGCCGGCTCGGCCGGCATCGCCGGCGGCGCGTGCACGACTGCCGGCGCCTCCGGCTTCGGCGGCGGCTCGACGGGGCCCGAGCGGAGCCAGTACCAGGCCCCTGCGC
>JAFADX010000292.1 GCA_023424475.1 Pseudomonadota bacterium | reverse complement strand
GCCCTCGCCCGCGCCCGCGGCCCCGCCTTCGTCCCGAACGACTGCGACCTCTCGGCGGGGCGCCGGCTCTGCCTGCTGACCGGGCCGAACATGGCCGGCAAGTCGACCTTCCTGCGGCAGAACGCGCTGCTGGTGATCCTCGCCCAGGCGGGGCTGTTCGTGCCGGCGGAGCGGGCGCGGCTCGGGCTGGTGGACCGGCTCTTCTCCCGCGTCGGCGCGGCGGACGACATCGCCGGCGGCCGTTCCACCTTCATGGTCGAGATGGCCGAGACCGCCGCCATCCTGAACCAGGCGACCTCACGCTCCCTCGTGGTGCTCGACGAGGTCGGCCGCGGCACCGCGACCTGGGACGGCCTCGCGATCGCGTGGTCGGTGCTCGAGGCGCTGCACGACCGCATCCGCTGCCGCACCATCTTCGCGACCCATTTCCACGAGTTGACCGCGCTGGCCGGCAAGCTGCCGGAACTCGCGCCGGCGCACATGCAGGTGCGCGAATGGCGCGGCGAGGTGGTATTCGAGCACCGCGTGGGCCCCGGCGCGGCGGAACGATCCTGGGGCGTGCATGTCGCACGCCTCGCAGGCGTGCCGCGCCCCGTGCTCGCCCGCGCGCAGGAGGTGCTGAAGGCACTGGAAGCCCGCGCCCGCGGCCTCGATCCGCTGTCGGACGAACTGCCGCTGTTCGCCCGCCCCGCCGCTCCGCCACCGCCGGCGGCGGCGCCGGAACACCCGGCCCTCGCGGCGCTGGCCGAGATCGACGCGGACTCGCTCAGCCCGCGGGAGGCGCTCGATGCGCTCTACCGCATGAAATCGCTGCTGGGGCCTGTCCCTCCCGGCACGGAGTAGATAGTCTACCGATCGATGACTTCCCTGGACGACGCCGGCCCGACCGCTGGATCCGCCGAGGGTCCGGCTCCCAGGCCGGTCCCCGTGGTGGGGGAGCCGCCTGTCGTCCTCGCCTCGATCCTGGCGGACCTCATTCCGGCCGGCCGGCCGGTCCCGCGCGAGGAGGCCGTCGCGCTTCTCCGCCGCCATCTCGGGCGGATCCAGAACCGCGTGCAGCAGGCCTTCGAGGCACATGACGTCTCGGGCCTCGGCGCGGCGCGGTGGCTCGCCTCGCTGACCGACACCGTGATGGTCGCGATCCATGCCTATACCGAGGCGACCATCCCGCCCGTCGCGGGCGACAAGCCCTGGGCGCTGGTCGCGACCGGCGGCTACGGCCGCGGCGTCCTCGCGCCCTTCTCCGACATCGACCTGCTGTTCCTGACCGACGCGCACATGAGCACGCGCGGCAAGCAGTCGGTCGAATTCATGCTCTACCTGCTGTGGGACCTCGGGCTGAAGGTCGGCCACGCGACCCGTTCGCGCGGGGACTGCATCGTCGACGCCAAGGGCGATGCGACGGTGCTGACCGCACTGCTCGACGCCCGCCACGTCGCCGGCGAGGCCGCCGTCTTCGAGCGTTTCGCCGCGGCCTTCCGCAAGGCGCGCGCCGAATGGGGCCTCAAGCCCTTCCTCGCGGCCAAGCGGGAGGAGCGCAGCCAGCGCCATGCCCGCTTCGGCGAAAGCCCCTTCCTCGTCGAGCCGAACATCAAGGAAGGCCGCGGCGGGCTGCGCGACCTGCAGACGCTCTACTGGCTCGCCCGCTATGCCTTCAACGTGCAGCGGATGCCGGAGCTGGTCGGTCCCTCGACCCCCGGCGGCGGGCTGCTGATCGCCGAGGAAGCGCGCGCCATCAAGCGCGCCTGGAACTTCTTCTGGACCGTCCGCTTCCACCTCCATCTGGTGACCGGCCGCGCCGAGGAGCGCCTGACCTTCGACCTCCAGCCCGTGGTCGGCGCGCGCATGGGCTACACGCGCCATGGCCTGCAGGACGGCGTCGAGCGTTTCATGAAGCATGTCTTCCTCAACGTCCGGGAAGTCGCGCGCTTCACCCGCATCCTCGAACCCGCGATCCAGCGCGCCTCGCTCGGCCCGCCGGCGGTGGTGCCGGCCTCGGACAAGGCGCTGACCGAGGCCGGCTTCGCGCTCGCCGACGGCAAGGTGATCGCCGCCCCCGGCCACGACTTCACCATCGACCCGGTGCTGATGCTGCGGATCTTCCGCATGGCGCGCGACCGGGGGCTCGAGATCCATCCCCTCGCCTTCCGCGCCATCGTCCGCCACGCCCGCCACCTCAGCCGCCTGCGCGGCGACAAGGAGGCGAGCGCGGAGTTCCTCGACCTGCTCACCGGCCGCGACCCGGCGGTCTGGCTGCGCATGATCAACGAGGCGGGGCTGATCTCCCGCCTGATGCCGGACTGGCAACGGATCGTCGGGCTGATGCAGTTCGACACCTACCACGTCTTCACCGTGGACGAGCACACCATCGAGGCGGTCGGCATCCTCGCCTCGCTCGAACGCAACGAGCTGAACGAGATCGCCCCGGTTGCCAGCGAGCTCGTCGGCCAGCTGCAATCCCGCCGCGCCCTCTATGTCGCGGTGCTGCTGCACGACATCGCCAAGGGCCGCGGCGGCGACCATTCCGAGACCGGGGCCCAGCTCGCCCAGGCCATCTGCCCGCTGCTCGGCCTGACGCCGGAGGAGACCGAGACGGTCTCCTGGCTCGTGCTGCATCACCTGCTGATCAGCCAGACCGCCTTCAAGCGCGACATCGAGGACCCGAAGACGATCCTCGACATCGCCGAGGTGGTGCAGTCGCCCGAGCGCCTGCGCCTGCTGCTGGTGCTGACCGTCGCCGACATGCGCGCCGTCGGGCCGAAGGTGTGGAACAACTGGAAGGCGACCCTGCTGCGCGAGCTCTACTGGCGCGTCGCCGAGGTGCTCGCCGGCGGCCTCTCAGTGCCCGAGCGCGACGTGCGCGTCGCCCGCGCCAAGGAAGCCGCCGCCCTGCTGCTCGCCGACCGGCCCAAGGCCGAGGTCGATGCCTTCCTCGAGCTCGGCTACCCCGGCTACTGGCTTTCCTTCGACCCCGAGACCCATGCGCGTCACGCCGCGATGATCCAGGAGGCGAAGGAGGAGAAGGCGCCGCTGACCGTCCGCACCCGCGTCCTCGAAAGCCGCGCGGTGACCGAGGTGACGGTCTACTGCACCGACCATCCGGGCCTGTTCAGCAAGATCGCCGGGGCGCTGGCCGTCGCCGGCGCGACCATCGTCGATGCGCGCATCCACACCATGACCGACGGCATGGCGCTCGACACCTTCTGGGTGCAGGACACCCAGGGCGGCGCCTTCGAGGCGCCGCACCGCCTCGCGCGCCTCTCGGTGCTGGTGGAACAGGCCCTCTCGGGCCGGCTGCGGCTGCGCGAGGAGATCCGCAAGCTGAAGCGCGAACCCGCCCGGCTGCGCGCCGTCACGGTGCCGCCGCGCGTCGTCATCGACAACCACGCGAGCAACACCCACACCGTCATCGAGGTGAACGGCCGCGACCGGCCGGGCCTGCTGCACGAAGTCACCGCCGCGATCAGCGACCAGGGGATGCAGATCGCCTCGGCGCACATCACCACCTATGGCGTACGCGCGGTCGATGTCTTCTACGTGAAGGACGTCTTCGGCCTGAAGGTCGAGAACGAGCGCAAGCTCTCCTCCCTCCGCAGGGCGCTCGAGAAGGCACTCGAAGCCGGCGAGGCGCAGGGCGGCGGCGGCGCCGGCGCCCGCATCATCGCGGCCGACAGAGCCTGATCCCAGGCCCGAAGGTTTCGCCTTCGTGCCCTTCGCACGCCGGGCCGCATCCGCGGCCCTTGGCCCCGCCACACCCGCGGCGCGGATCAGCCCAGCAACTGCCCGATCACCCGCGCGGTGTAGTCCACCACCGGGATCACCTTGCCGTAGTTGATGCGCGTCGGGCCGATCACGCCGATGGCGCCGACGATCTTCTCCTGCCCGTTGCGGAAGGGGGCGACCACCATCGACAGGCCCGCGCTGTCGAACAGGCCGCTCTCGGCGCCGATGAAGATCTGCACCCCTTCGCCCCGCTGCGCGAGGTCGAGCAGCCGCAGCATCGTCTCCTGCTGCTCCAGGCGCTCGAAGAGGCGCTTGATCTCCTGCACCCGCGCGGCCTGGTCGATGGTTTCGAGCAGCCTCGCCTGGCCGCGCACGATCAGCGAGCCGCCCTGCCCGCCGGACCAGGTGGCCAGCCCCGCCTCGATCACCTGCTGCGTCAGCGCATCGAGCGCGGTGCGGTTGGCCGAGATCTCGCCCGCGATGATCCCGCGCGCTTCCTCGATCGTCCGGCCGGCCAGCCGCGCATTCAGGTAGTTCGACGCCTGCTGCAGGGCCGATGGCGGCAGCCCGGCCGGCACCTCGATGACGCGGTTCTCGACCTGTCCGTCATTGTGGACCAGCACCACCAGCGCCCGGCCCGGGCCGAGCGCCACGAACTCGATGTGGCGCAGCGCGCCTTCGGAGGTCGGCGCCACCACCAGCCCGGCCGCGCCGGCCAGGCCCGAGAGCATCTGCCCCGCCTCGCCCAGCGTATCCTGGAGCGACCGGCCCGAGGCGGCGCAGCGGGCTGAGATCGCGTCCCGCTCGTCCTCTCCCAGCGCCCCGAATTCGAGCAGCCCGTCCACGAAGAGCCTGAGCCCGCGTTCCGTCGGCAGCCGCCCGGCCGAGGTATGCGGCGCGTAGAGCAGCCCGGCTTCCTCGAGGTCGGCCATGGCGTTGCGGATCGTGGCCGGCGAAAGCCCCAGCGGCAGGCGCCGCGAAAGCGTGCGCGAGCCCACCGGCTCCCCGGTTTCGACATAGGTCTCCACCAGCTCCCGCAGGATCGCGGCGCTGCGGCTGTCGAGGCCCGAGAGGCTGAGGCCAAGCATCAGGCCCTCGGATTTTGCGGTGGGACCCATCTTCATCGCCTGGATCGAAAGGTATGGACGCCCCCGGCGCGGGTCAACGGCGGTGAGACCCCGGAAGCGCCCCCCGGCCGCGCCCGGGGTGCACGGCCCGGCCCGGCGGTGTAGAAGCCGGGCCTCCCCGGCTACCAGGATCCTTGCCCATGCGCCCCTCCGGCCGCGCCGCCGACGCCCTCCGCACCGTCAGCCTCGAACCGGGCTTCGCCCGCCATGCCGAGGGGTCCTGTCTCATCCGCATGGGGCAGACCGAGGTGCTCTGCACCGCCTCGGTCGAGGGCAAGGTGCCGCCCTTCCTGCGCGGCCAGGGCCAGGGCTGGGTCACCGCCGAATACGGCATGCTGCCGCGCGCCACCCATACCCGCGGCGACCGGGAAGCCGCCCGCGGCAAGCAATCGGGCCGCACGCAGGAGATCCAGCGCCTGATCGGCCGCTCCCTCCGTGCCGTGACCGACATGAAGGCGATGGGCGAGATGTCCGTGCTGATCGACTGCGACGTTCTCACCGCCGACGGCGGCACCCGCTGCGCCTCGATCACCGGCGCCTGGGTCGCCCTCCATCTCGCCTTCGAGCACTGCCGGCGGATGAACATCCTCACCCGCAACCCGCTGAAGGACCAGGTGGCGGCGGTCTCCTGCGGAGTCTGGCAGGGCGCGCCCGTCCTCGACCTCGACTATGCCGAGGACAGCAAGGCCGACGCCGATGCCAATTTCGTGCTGACCGGCGCGGGCGGCATCGTCGAAGTCCAGGGCACCGCCGAGGGCGCGCCCTTTACCGAGGCCGACCTCAATGCGCTGCTCGGGCTTGCCAAGGCAGGAACGGCGGCCTTGTTCCAGAAGCAGCGGGAAGCCGTGGGATTGTGAGAATGGGGGGGAGAGAGGGAACTTCTCCCCCCATGCCCCCCTTCAACCTTCTTTGGTAATTGGAAACGAGCAGCGGAGGGCGGCACGAGATGACGGAAAAGGTTGAGGGGGGTTCGGGGGGAGAAGTTCCCTTCTCCCACCGCCGCCTCTCCCGCGGCGAGCGCATCGTCATCGCCACCCACAACAGGGGCAAGCTGCGCGAGGTCACCGCCCTGCTCGCCCCCTACGGCATCGAGACCGTCTCCGCCGGCGAACTCGGCCTGCCCGAGCCCGAGGAGACCGAGACCTCCTTCATCGGCAACGCCACAATCAAGGCGAGGGCCGCCGCGCAGGCCGCCGGCCTGCCGGCGCTCGCCGACGATTCCGGCTTCTCGGTCGCCGCGCTCTCCGGCGCGCCCGGCGTGCGCACGGCCGACTGGGCCATGCAGCCCGACGGTTCGCGCGACTATGCCGACGCCATGCGCAAGGTCATGGACGCGGCGCAGGACTTCGAGGACCGCACCGCCTGGTTCTCCTGCGCGCTGGTCCTCGCCTGGCCGGACGGCCACCTCGAAGCCTTCGAGGGCCGCGCCATGGGCCGCTGGGCCTGGCCGCCGCGCGGGCAGCACGGCTTCGGCTACGATCCGATGTTCGTCCCGGATGGCCGCGAGGACACCTTCGGCGAGATGGACCCGGCAGAGAAGCACCGCATCAGCCATCGCGCGCGCGCCTTCGCGCTGCTGTCGGCGGCCTGCCTGCCCGAACCATCCTGACCCGGCGGTCCCCGGAGCATCCCGTGGCGAAGTCCGGAGGAGCAAGGCCCTCCGGCCCGGCCGTCACGGCCCCGGCTTCTTCATGCTCTCGTCCTCGGGCTTGCGCCGCCGCACCGGATGCGCCAGCGGCGCCTCGGCCGCCGCCACCGGCGGCGCCGCGTGCAGGCCTCGCCGCATCAGGCTCGCCCAGGCTTCCTCCGGCGAGTCCACCACCTCGAAGAGGCCGAGGTCGTGTTCGTCGATCATTCCCTCCTCGACCAGCAGCGGGAAGTTCACCGCGGTTTCCCAGAAGGGCCGCCCATAGAGCACGATCGGCCGCGGCGTCGCCTTGTTGGTCTGCACCAGGGTCAGCAGTTCGAACAGCTCGTCGAAGGTGCCGAAGCCGCCGGGAAAGATCACCAGAGCATTCGCCCGCATCGCCAGGTGCATCTTGCGCATCGCGAAGTAGTGGAAGCGGAAGGTCAGCGCCGGGGTGGACCAGGGGTTCGGGTCCTGTTCGTGCGGCAGGGTGATGTTGAACCCGACCGAGGGCGCGCCGGCTTCCGCCGCGCCGCGGTTCGCCGCCTCCATGATGCCGGGCCCGCCGCCGGTCGCGATCACGTTGTCCCGCGGCGCGCCGGTGACCGCGAGCGCGCCGCCGCGCAACGAGACGATGCGCGCGAAGGCCCGTGCATCCTCGTAGAGGCGGCTGCGCTCCGCCGCGCGCTTCGCCGCGCGCCGTTCGGCCGTCGTCTTCGCCGCCGTCGCCAGGGCCTCGGCCTGCTCGGGGCTCGGCACGCGGGCGGATCCGAAGACGACGACGGTCGAGCGCACGCCCCAGTCGCGCAGCGCGAGCTCAGCCTTGGCGTATTCCATGCCGAAGCGGAAGGGCCGCATCTCGTCGCGCAGCAGGAAGTCCTGGTCCTCGACCGCAAGAAGATAGGAGCGGGAGCGCTTCTGGGCGCCGTTGTCGGGCATGGCGTTTTCGTTCCGCGTGTCTGGCGATTCCGGCTTGTGAGGCCGCCGGGCGCTGGACCATCGTATCCGAAGGCCGCTGCGCTGACGAACGACCGGGGGAGGAGCGGGTCCATGAGATGGATCGCCGCGCTTGCCGCGGCCGGGCGGAATCGCCCCGGCATCGCGGCATGAGGACGCCATGAAGGATCAGACGCGGGCGAAGCTCGCCCAGGTTTCGACAGCAACGCTGACGACGGTGCTGTTCAAGCACGGCTTCCGCAACGTCTTCCTGGCGCTGAAGCCGCTCAGCCCCGAGGCACCGCGCATGGTCGGCCCGGCCTATACGCTGCGCACCATCCCCGCGCGCGAGGACCTCGACCGGCTCGAAGTCTTCAAGGACCCCACCCATCCGCAGCGCAAAGGTGTCGAGGAATGCCCGCCGGGCGCCGTCTTCGTCATCGACAGCCGCGGCGATGCGCGCGCGGCGTCGGCCGGCGGCATCCTCGTCACGCGGCTGAAGGCGCGCGGCGTCGCCGGCGCGGTGACGGATGGCGGCTTCCGCGACAGCCCGGAGATCGCCGGGATGGGCTGGCCGGCCTATCATGCGCAGCCTTCGGCGCCGACCAACCTGATCCACCATCATTGCGTGGATCTCGACGTGCCGGTCGCCTGCGCCGGCGTCGGCGTGCACCCTGGCGACATCATGGTCGGCGACGGAGAGGGCGTGGTCTGCATCCCCGCCCACATCGCCGACGACGTGGCCGACGAGGCCTTCGAGCAGACGGTCTTCGAGGACTTCGTCCAGGAACGGGTCGCCGCCGGGCACACCATTCGCGGCCTCTATCCCATGACCGACACGGCCAACCGCCCCATCTTCGAGGCCTGGCGGAAGGAAAGGGGGCGCTAGAGCAGATCCCGATCAGGTGGCCTCACCTGATCGGGTGAAGATGCTCGCAGAAACAAAGGGCTGGAGACGTTGCCGTGAGCCAGAGCGAACGGGAACGTCTCCAGAGCAGATCCCGATCAGGTGGCCTCACCTGATCGGGTGAAGATGCTCGCAGAAACAAAGGGCTGGAGGCGTTGCCGTGAGCCAGGGCGAACGGGAACGGCTCCAGAGCAGATCCCGATCAGGTGGAATCACCCGATCGGGTGAAGATGCTCGCACAAACAAAGGGCTGGAGACGTTGCCGTGAGCCAGGGCGAACGGGAACGTCTCTAGAACCGATCCCGACCGGGTGGAATCGCCCGATCGGGCGAAGAGGCTTGCCGAAACAGGAGGCTGGAGAGGGTGCCGCGAGCCGTAACGAACGGGAGCCACTCCAGACGCCGGGCACGACACGCAGGGCCGGCATGGCGTATCCTGTCCCGGTTGTTGCGATCCCTCGCCCGGCCCCGGCCGGTGGAAGGTTGACCGATGCCTCGCTTCGAATTCCTTCGTCCCACGGCCCGCCTGCTGCTGCTCGGCGGCGCGCTTGCCTTCACACTGCTGCCTGTGCTGCCCACCGACTTCGGCAACCTAGCCCATGCTGCCGGAGGTGGTGGAGGCGGTGGCGGTGGTGGAGGCGGTGGCGGTGGCGGTGGCGGTGGCGGTGGCGGTGGCGGAGGAGGCGGCGGCAATGGTGGCGGTGGCAATGGTGGCGGAGGAAGCGGCGGCGGCTCGGCCGGTGCCGGCGGCCCCGGCGGCAGCAATGGGAGCGGCGGCGGCAACGGCCATGGCGGCGGTGCCAGCGCCTCGGCCGGCAGCCATGGCA
>JAFADX010000250.1 GCA_023424475.1 Pseudomonadota bacterium | reverse complement strand
CAGCCAGGATGCGGCGCTGCTGCGCCGCTTCGCCCGCGCGCTGCGCGACCGCGTGCTGCATGCCGGTCCGGCGGAGCTCGGCTACGGCGACCCCCGCGGCAGCGAGGCGCTGCGCCAGGCCATCGCCCGACATCTCGCGGCGACGCGCGGCGTCGCCTGCGATCCTGGCCGCATCCTCGTCACCAGCGGCACGCAGCAGGGGCTGCGGCTCTGCGCCGAGGCGCTGCTGCGGGCCGGCGACGTGGTGTGGATGGAGGATCCGGGCTACCTCACGGCGCGCCGGACGCTGGAGGCGCTGGGCGCCCGGCTCGTGCCGGTGCCGGTCGATGCGGCGGGCATCGACGTGGCGGAAGGGCGCCGGGCGGCGCCGGGGGCGCGCATCGCCTATGTCACGCCCTCCCACCAGTTCCCGACCGGGGTGACGATGTCCATGGCACGGCGGCTGGCCTTGCTCGACTGGGCGCGGGCGGAGCAAGCCTGGATCCTCGAGGACGACTACGACAGCGAGTTCCGCTTCGCCGGTCCGCCGCTGACCGCGCTCGCCGGCATCGATGGCGCGGGGCGCGTGATCTATCTCGGCACCTTCTCCAAGACGCTGTTCCCGGGGTTGCGGATCGGCTTCGTGGTGGTGCCGGCGGCGCTGATGGATCGCGTCCTGGCGGTGCGGGCGGTGTCGGACCGCTTTCCCTCCCCGCTCACGGGCGGCGCGCTGGCCGAGGTGATGGACAGCGGCGACTTCGCCGCGCACCTGCGGCGGATGCGCACGCGCTACCGCGCCGCGCGCGACCTGGTGATGGAGGAGCTGGGCCGTGCCGCCGGCGGCCGCCTCCGCTTCGACCGTCCCGACCACGGCCTGCACCTCCTCGCCACGCTGTCCGACGGCCTGCCCCCCGGCCTTGCGCGGGAGGTCCAGGCGGAAGCCGGCGTCGAAGGCTGGCTGCTGTCCGAACTGCGCCTGGTGCCCGAAGGCCCCGACGGCTTCGTGATCGGCTATTCCGGCCATGCGCCGGTGGCGCTGCGCGACGCCTGCCGCCGCCTCGGCGCCGCGCTGCGCCGCCGCCTTCCCTGACCCGTTCGCGGTCTGCGCGGGCCCTTCGGCCTTTCCCGCGGGCTGTGCCCCGCCCGCCTTGCCATCCGGCACGCGAAAGGCTTCAACGCGCCCTCCCCTCCGCCCGGACCACGTCTCATGCGCCCCGCGATCGGCATCGATTTCGGCACGACGAACAGCGTTGTCGCGGTGGCGCGCCCCGACGGGTCCGTCACCACGCTGCGCCATCCGACCGGCGAGGTGTTCCGCTCCGTCCTCTGCTTCTGGACCGGCGACGACGGCCGCCCGCATCACGAGGCCGGACCGGCGGCGATCGAGGCCTATCTCGACGATCCGCTGGCCAGCCGGCTGATCATGTCAATGAAGAGCTACCTGGCCCAGGCCAGCTTCACCGAGACGCGCATCCTCGGCCGGGGCTGGTCGCTCGAGGCGCTGATCGGGTCGTTCCTGCGCCGGCTCCTCGCGCCGTTCCGCGACGACCTCGCGGGCGCGCGGGTCACGGTCGGCCGGCCGGTGCGCTTCGTGGCGCAGCGCGGCGACGCCGCACTCGCCGAGGGACGGCTGCGCGGCGCCTTCGCGGCAGCCGGGCTCGCGGAGGTCGAGGTCGGGCTGGAACCCGCCGCCGCGGGCCATCGTTTCGCCCGGGACCTCGACCGCGCCGCGACCGTGCTGGTCGCCGATTTCGGCGGCGGCACCAGCGACTTCTCGGTGCTGCGCTTCGATCCCGGACCGCCACGGCGGGTCGCGGCGCTCGGGCATGCGGGCGTCGGCATCGCGGGCGATGCCTTCGACTACCGGATCATCGACCGGGTCGTCTCGCCCCGCCTCGGCAAGGGCACGGGCTACAGCGTGATGGGCGGCGAGGTGCTGCCGGTGCCGCCGGCCTGGTTCACGAGCTTCGCGCGCTGGAACCAGCTTTCGATGATGCGTGCGCCGCGCACGCTGCGCGACATCGCCGAGGTCGCGCGCACCGCGGAGCACCCGGAGCGCCTGCACCACCTGATCCGGCTGATCGAGGACGAGGCGGGCTACGCGCTCTACCGCGCCGTGGCCGGCGTGAAGGCGGCGCTGTCGGTGCAGGAGGCGGCGGTGCTCGACTTCGCGCATGGCGATTTCGCGCTGCGCACGGAGATCGCGCGCGGAGATTTCGAGGACTGGATCGGGCCGGAGCTCGGGCGCATCGCGGCGGCGGTGGACGCGGCGCTGGCCGACGCGGCGCTGGCGCCCGAGGCGATCGACCGCGTGTTCCTCACCGGCGGCACCTCCCTCGTGCCGGCGGTGCGGCGGATCTTTGCGGAGCGCTTCGGGGCGGCGCGCGTCCTGTCGGGCGGCGAGTTCGTCTCGGTCGCCGAGGGGCTCGCGCTGATGGCGCTCGCTCCGGGCCGACACGCCGCGGCCTGATCCATTTCAGATGCGCATCCGTTCCGCCGTGCGATGATCCAGGCCATCGTTCGGAGGACCGGGCATGAAGTGGGATGCGATCCAGACGGATGCGAAGACCAAGGGTCACCTGGTGTTCGCGATGGACCAGGCGCAGACGCCCGTGCTGACCCAGCCGGGCCCCTGGGGGAGCGCCTATGACGGCTACTGCATCGGCCTCGCCTCGAGTTGGGTGTCGCTGCAGTACAAGGGCGAGAACTTCCCCATCGCGGGGGACAAGACCTGCGACAACCCGCCCTGGCAATCGACCATGGCGCAGAACCTGTCCGATGCGATCAAGCGCACGGACTGGACGGATGGCTGGAAGGTCGCGACCTCCGCCTTCCAGTGCACCCTGTCCGACGGGCTGCGGGCGAAGTGGGACACGAAGCCGAGCGCCAAGTTGTTCTGGGCGATCATGTCCAAGGCCTATGGCTGCTATGGCGTGACGATGCGCGGGCCGGGCGGCGCACACGCCATCGCCCTGCGGCATGGCCGCGACAACCGCTACCACCTGTTCGATTCCAACTATTTCCAGATCGCGCTGAAGGACAAGGCGACGTTCCTGTCCTATGTCGACTGGTATCTCGGCCAGGCCCGCTACGACGCCAGCTTCACGTCGATGACGGGCGTCGTGGGCATCCGCCCGCCCGTCTGACACCAGGCGGCCGAAGAAGGCTTCACCTTCGTGCACCTCATGGGCCGGGCGTGCCGCATCCGCGGCCCCTGGCTTCGCCGCACTTGTGGCGGCGGGTGGGAGGATCCGGGCTTGCCGGCGGCCGCGGGCCCTTGCCGGCCGCGCGCAAGCGCAGGGCCGCGGCGCGATCGCCTTTACCGGTTGGCAGAGCGCGCCGCCTGTCCTACCCCGTGGCCGGACTTCCAGATCACGGCCGGCCAATCGAGACCCGCACCATGACCGACACCCTTCCCGACCGCCTCTCCACCGATCCGTCCAGCCCCTATTTCAACGAGGAGCTGCTGCAGCGCGGGGTAGGCATCCGCTTCCGCGGCCAGGAGAAGACGAATGTCGAGGAGTATTGCGTCTCCGAGGGCTGGGTGCGGGTGAGCATGGGCAAGTCCCTGGACCGCAGGGGCCGGCCGCTCACCCTGAAGCTGACCGGGACCGTCGAGCCCTACCTGCGCGACACCACCGGATAGGCCCCGGACGCGACATGGGCCGGACACCCCCCTGGGTCCGGCCCATGCCAGTCGCAGTTGCAACGCCGCCGCGGATCATCCCCCCCAGGCGACCGGCCGGACGTCACATCTCCTGCGACTTGTAGAGCGTCAGCCCGCCAAGCAGCGTGGTGACGGTCCCCGAGGCCGCCATGATCATGGCAAGCAGGTGCGGATCGACAGAATCGAGGCCGCCCGGAAGGGCGATCGACGGCACGGTCAGGAAGAGACCGACATAGGCCGCCGCGGCGACCGCGCCGAAGCCGAAGACCAGGGCCACCATCCCCAGCATGATCGCCGCGCGCGCATCGGAGGAAAGGCCGTAGTTGAACGATTCTGGGCCGGACTGACGGACCCGTTGCGTCTGTTCGTACATTTTGCACCCCCAGGACACATCCGATGGGTGCAGTAAACACAATCACGCGAGCATTTGCAATTAATCAACGATTATCAATTTTTGGATGATCGACATCAGACGCAAGATATGGTGGCAGCGGGACTGAAAATGATACCGGATTTAGCATAACGACGATATAACGAATTTCCACTGGAATTGAGACGCTCGAGACGGCGCTTGCAGCCCGCCGGTGAACCTCCCGGGCGATGTGCCGGGAGGATCATCCCGCCTCATGGCGGGCATCCCCGCGACGACCGGAGCGCGATACGGGCATGCCCCCGGAACCACAACCTGGATACGGCGCCGGGCCCGGAAATGCCACCTGGCCCGGCGCCGAAGGCGCGGTCAGCCGGCCTCGGCCCTCGGCGCCGCCCCGCGGGCGACGAGCCAGCGCTCCATGCGCGCCAGCGCCTCGTCCAGCAGCGCATCGCCCTTGCAGAAGGCGAAGCGGGCGTAGTGGCTCGGCGCGTCCTCGCTGGCGTAGAAGGCGGTGACCGGGATGGCCGTCACTTTCGCATCCTCGGTCAGGGTGCGGCAGAAGGAGACGTCGTCCCCGTTCCAGCCGAGCGGCCGGACGTCGGTCGTGATGAAGTAGGTGCCCTTGGTCTCGAGCACGCCGAAGCCGAGGCGCGCGAGCCCCGTCGCCAGCCGGTCCCGCTTCTGCTGCAGATGCGCCGCCAGCCCGGCGAAATAGGCGTCGTCCTTGGCGAGGCCCACCGCGACCGCGCGCTGCAGGTTCGGCGCCGTGGTGAAGGTCAGGTTCTGGTGCGCCTTGGCGACGTTCGGCGCGAGCGAGCGGTCGCAGGTGATGTAGCCCACCTTCCAGCCGGTCAGGCTGAAGGTCTTGCCCGCGCTGCCGATGCGCATGCAGCGCCCGCGCATGCCCGGAAGGGTCATCAGCGGGATATGCTTCCAGCCGTCGAAGGTCAGGTGCTCGTAGACCTCGTCGCAGATCGCGTAGCAGTCGTGGCGCGCGATCAGGTCGGCGATGAAGGCGAGCTCGGCCGCCGTGAACACCTTGCCCGTCGGGTTCATCGGCGTGTTGAAGAGGACCGCCTTGGTCTTCGGGCCGAAGGCGGCGGCCAGTTCGGCCCGCGGCAGCTCCCAGCTCGGAGGCGACAGGCGCACGAGCCTCGGCACCGCGCCGAGCAGCTTCACCACCGGAAGATAGGTGTCGTAGAGCGGCTCGATTAGCACGCATTCGTCGCCCGGGTTCAGCACGGCCATCAGGCAGGCGGTGATCGCCTCGGTGGCGCCGGAGGTGACGACCACCTCGGCATCCGGATCGACCTCGAGCCCGTAGAAGCGGCCGTTGTGCGCCGCGACGGCGTTGCGCAGCTCCGGCACGCCGGTCATCGGCGGATACTGGTTGCGGCCGTCGAGCAGCGCCTCGGCCGCGGCACGCACCACGTCCTCGGGTCCGTCGTAGTCCGGGAAGCCCTGGCCGAGATTGATCGCCTGGTGCTGGTTCGCCAGGGCGGACATCACCGTGAAGATCGTCGTGCCGGTGGCGGAGAGAAGGGCGTTCTGCGGGCGCATCGTCCGGGCGCGGTGTCCTGGAAGGTTGGGATGGATGCTTATGGGACCGGCCGCCGGGGCCGGCAAGACGTGGGCAATTCCAGCCCAATTAATGGGCATCATGCCACCCGAGCGGGCAACACCATGCCTGACCCGGCGATTTTCCGCCGGAGGCGCCGATTGCTGGCCCGGCATGGCGCGTGCAATACCGCCACCGTGCTCGCGGCCGCGGCCGCGGCGCACGCCAGGATCAGGGTCGTCAACGAAACCGGGAACGAACCGGGAGGAAGGGCTCGCGCGCCGCAAGGCGCAGGGTCGTTGGACAGGAGCCGATGAAGAAGATCGAGGCCATCATCAAGCCCTTCAAGCTCGACGAGGTGAAGGACGCGCTGCACGAGATCGGCCTGCAGGGCCTGACCGTGATCGAGGCCAAGGGATTCGGCCGCCAGAAGGGACATACGGAACTCTACCGCGGCGCCGAATACGTCGTGGACTTCCTGCCCAAGGTGAAGATCGAGGTGGTCTGCGCGGACGACATGCTCGACCGCGCGGTCGAGGCGATCCAGGCCGCCGCGCGCACCGGGCGCATCGGCGACGGCAAGATCTTCGTCTCCGACATCCACGACGTCATCCGCATCCGCACGGGCGAGCGCGGCGAGGACGCCGTCTAGCCCAGCCGTCACGCCGCCCCTTCCCCGGCGGGGGGCGGTGCCAGGCCCGGCCGCGGCACGGACCGCCCGCCAGGCCTGACAGGACCGGAGGGACGGCGAGCAGGCCGGCCCGCCGGGGAAGCCGGGACCACGCCGCGGGGCACCGAAGCCGCGGCGCGGGCATCAGGCATTCGGGGTTTTCGCAGTCAGGGAACAGGACCGCACATCATGGCCAAGAAGCCCGCCGCCGCCGGAGGTGGCTCCGCCGTCTCCAAGGTGATGGAGATGCTCAAGGAGCACAGCGTCGAATACGTGGACTTCCGCTTCACGGATCCGCGCGGCAAGTGGCAGCACACTGCCCAGCATGTCTCGACGATCGAACCCGAGATCTTCGAGGAAGGCATCATGTTCGACGGCTCCTCGATCGCCGGCTGGAAGGCGATCAACGAGTCCGACATGATCCTGATGCCGGATGCCGCGACGGCGGTGATGGATCCCTTCTCGGCCAAGCCGCAGCTGATCCTGTTCTGCGACATCTACGAGCCCTCGACCGGCCAGCGCTATACCCGCGACCCGCGCGGCACCGCCAAGAAGGCCGAGGAGTACCTGAAGTCCACCGGCATCGGCGACATCGCCTTCTTCGGCGCCGAGGCCGAGTTCTTCATCTTCGACAGCGTGAAGTTCGGCACCGGCGGCACCTACGGCATCTACGAGCTCGACAGCATCGAAGGCCCGAAGGCCAGCCTGAAGGACTATCCGGAAGGCAACATGGGCCACCGCCCGGTCGTGAAGGGCGGCTACTTCCCCGTGCCGCCGGTGGACAGCGAGCAGGACCTGCGCGCCGAGATGCTCTCGACCATGGGCGAGATGGGCCTGCCGATCGAGAAGCACCACCATGAGGTGGCGCAGTCGCAGCACGAGCTCGGCACCAAGTTCGGCCAGCTCATCCAGCACGCCGACTTCATGCAGATCTACAAGTACTGCGTGCACAACGTCGCCCACAGCTACGGCAAGACCGCGACCTTCATGCCGAAGCCGGTCTACGGCGACAACGGCTCGGGCATGCATGTCCACCAGTCGATCTGGAAGGCGGGCAAGCCAGTCTTCGCCGGCAACGGCTACGCCGACCTGTCGGACACCGCGCTCTACTACATCGGCGGCATCATCAAGCACGCCAAGGCGCTCAACGCCTTCACCAACCCGTCCACCAATTCCTACAAGCGCCTGATCCCGGGCTTCGAGGCGCCGGTGCTGCTCGCCTACTCGGCGCGCAACCGCTCCGCCTCCTGCCGCATCCCCTACGCGACGAGCCCGAAGGCCAAGCGCGTCGAGGTGCGCTTCCCGGATCCGACCGCCAATCCCTACCTGGCGTTCTCGGCGATGCTCATGGCCGGCCTCGATGGCATCCGGAACAAGATCCATCCGGGCGACGCCATGGACAAGGACCTCTACGACCTGCCGCCGGAGGAGCTGAAGGGCATCCCGACGGTGTGCGGCTCGCTGCGCGAGGCGCTGGAATCCCTCGCCGCCGACCACGAGTTCCTGCTCGCCGGCGACGTGTTCACCAAGGACCAGATCGAGTCCTACATCGAGCTCAAGTGGACCGAGGTGTTCAGGTTCGAGCACACCCCGCACCCGGTCGAGTTCGAGATGTACTACTCCGTCTGATCCCGCGCGGACCGGACGTCACGAAGGGCCCCGCGCGTCGCGCGGGGCCCTTCTTCATTGCGCCGAGGGGCGCGGCCCCTCCATGCGCGTCACGCCGCCTTGCGCGCAACCGCGCGGAACGCCGCGACGAAGCGGTCCACATCCTCCTCGTCATTGTAGACATGCGGGCTGATGCGCAGCCGCCCGAGCCGCGGCGCCGCATGGGCGCCCTGCCCCGCGAGCGCCTCCGGCAGCCCCGCCGGCATGCCGCCGGGGAACGACACGCAGAGGATGTGCGGCGCGCGCAGGTGCCGCTTCGGCAACAGGCCTCCCGCCGCAGCGAGCCCGTCCTCCAGCCGCGCCGTCAGCATGGCGCAGCGTTCGGCGATCGCCGGCTGGGTCCAGCCCGCCATCATCTCCATCCCGACCGCCGCCATCTCGAGGCCGACGAAGTGGTCGCGCTCGCCCATGTCGTAGCGGCGGGCGGAGTCGACGTAGGAGAGGTCGGCGAAATAGGGCGCCCGCTCGGCCGCGACGCCCTTGCGGCCGAAGGCGGTCTGTTCGAGCGGCACGCCCTTCTGCCAGCGCTTCGCGACATAGACGAAGCCGCGCCCATAGGGCCCGAGCACCCACTTGTAGGTCGGGAAGATCATGAAGTCGGGGTCGAGGCGCTTCACGTCGAGGTCCATCATCCCCGCGCCATGCGTCGCATCGACCAGCAGCGCCGCGCCCTTCGCCTTCAGCGCGGCGGCGACACGGTCCATGTCGAGCGCCTCGCCATAGGACCAGTGGACGTTGGAGATCGAGGCGAGCGAGACCGGCGCGCCGGGCCGCGCGATCGCCGCCTCCACCGCCGCGGTCCAGTCGCCGTCGGAGGGGCGCTTCACCGTCTCGACCGTGAAGCCCTGCGCGGGCGCGCGCACCATCCATTCGAGAACCGGGGAGGAATGGTCGTCCTCCAGCACCAGGACGCGGCTGCCCGCGGGTGGCGCGAAGACCTTCGCCGCGGTCGCGACGCCGTAGCCGACCGAGGAGACCACCGCGACATCCTCGGCCGCGGCGCCGATCAGCGCGGCGGCGGCGGCGCGGGCGCGCTCGATCACCCGGTTCGGCAGCGCGGGATCGACATCCCAGGGCCGGCCCTTGCGGCCGACCCCCATGCGGCCGGCCTCCTGCACCGCCAGCGGCAGCGGCGACCAGGCGGCGGCGTTGAGGTAGGCGACCTCGCGGGGAATGTCGAAGAGGTGGCGCTGGGACGGCAGCATCGGGCGGCTCCTCGGCCTTGGACCGGAGGAGCCTAGGGCAAGGTCGCGGCAAGGCGAAATCCGTCGGCGCGACGGGGATGCAACACCGCCGCGCCAACTGCCCGCCACCGGGCGCCAGGGCGGCGCGCCCCCGCGATTTCCGGTCGATTCGCGGCATACCCTGCGCCCGATTCCCTCACGGAGGTCCACCCGCATGGAGCGCCTGTTCCGGCTGAGCGAGCGCGGCACCGACCCGCGCACCGAGATCCTCGCCGGCCTCTCCACCTTCCTCACCATGGCCTACATCGTCGTGGTGAATCCCTCGATCATGGCCGCGGCCGGCATCGACCAGGGCGCCGCCTTCGTCGCCACCTGCCTCGCCGCGGCGATCGGCTCGATGCTGATGGGCGTGATCGCGAACTTCCCCATCGCGCTGGCGCCGGGGATGGGGCTCAACGCCTATTTCGCCTTCGCGGTCGTCCAGGGGATGGGCGTGCCGTGGCAGGTGGCGCTCGGCGCGGTGTTCCTCTCGGGCCTGATCTTCTTCGCGGTCTCGATCCTGCGGGTGCGGGAATGGCTGGTGAACGGCATCCCGGTCTCGCTGAAGTTCGGCATCGCGGCCGGCGTCGGCTTCTTCCTCGGGCTCATCGGCCTCAAGAACATGGGCCTCGTGGTGGCGCACCCGGCGACGCTGGTGGGGCTCGGCGCGATCACGGAACCCTCGACGCTGATCGCCTGCGCCGGCTTCCTGGCGATCGCCGGGCTGTCGGCACGCGGCGTGCCCGGCTCGATCGTGATCGGCATCCTGGCCACCGCGGCGGCCGGCATCCCCTTCGGCCTCACGACCTTCCACGGCATCGCGAGCCTGCCGCCCTCCCTCGCGCCGACCTTCCTGCAGCTCGACATCGCGGGCGCGCTGGGGCTCGGCATCACCGGCATCGTCTTCACCTTCTTCATCGTCGACCTGCTCGACAACACCGGCACGCTGATCGGCACGGTCCATCGCGCGGGGCTGATGAACAGGGACGGCACGGTGCCGAACCTCGGCCGCGCACTCTTCGCGGATTCCACCGGCGCCATGTCCGGCGCGCTGCTCGGCACCTCCACCACGGTCAGCTACATCGAGAGCGCGGCGGGCATCCAGGCGGGCGGCCGCACCGGCCTCACGGCCGTCACCGTCGGCGTGCTGTTCCTCCTCGCGCTGTTCCTCGCGCCGCTCGCCACCTCCATCCCGGCCTTCGCGACGGCGCCCGCGCTCGTCTTCGTCGCCTGCCTCATGGCCAAGGCGCTGCAGGAGCTGGACTGGGAGGACGCGACGGAATACATGCCGGCGATCGTCACCGCGCTCGCGATGCCGTTCACCTTCTCGATCGCGACAGGCATCGGGCTCGGCTTCATCGCCTATGCCGGCGGCAAGACGCTGGCCGGGCGGCCGGGCGGGGTGCATGGCGCGGTATGGCTGATCGCCGCGCTTTCGGCCGTGAAGTTCGCGGTGACCTGAGGGGCCGGGCGCGGCGGGCGAACCCTGTCCCACGCCCGGCCGGGATCATGCGTCGAGCGCCTCCGCCTCCACGCTCGCCGCATTCTCCTGGATGAACTGGAAGCGCAGCTCGGGCCTGCGGCCCATCAGTGCCTCGATGCGTTCGCTGGTGCGCGCCCGGTCCTCGGCCGGCAGGACCACGCGCAGCAGCGTGCGCTTCCCGGGGTCCATGGTGGTTTCCTTGAGCGAGGCCGGCGGCATCTCGCCCAGGCCCTTGAAGCGGCTCACCTCGACCTTCTGGTTCGCCTTGAAGCGCTTCTTCAGCACGCGCTCGCGATCCGCGTCGTCCATCGCATAGACGGACACGCCGCCGGCCTGCAGGCGATAGAGCGGCGGCTGCGCCAGGTAGACGCGGCCCTCGCGCACCAGTTCGGGCAATTCCTTGTAGAAGAAGGTCATCAGCAGCGCGGCGATATGCGCGCCGTCCACGTCCGCGTCGGTCATGATGACGACGCGGCCGTAGCGCAGGCGGGCGATGTCGAAGCGGTCGCCGACGCCGCAGCCGAGCGCCTCGATCAGGTCCTTCAGCTCCTGGTTCTGGCGCAGCTTCTCGGTGGAGGCGCTGGCGACGTTCAGGATCTTGCCGCGCAGCGGCAGCACGGCCTGGGTCTCGCGGTCGCGCGCCTGCTTGGCGGAACCGCCCGCGGAATCGCCCTCGACGAGAAAGAGCTCGGTCCCCTCCGCGCTCTCGCGCGAGCAGTCGGCGAGCTTGCCGGGCAGCCGCAGCTTGCGCGTCGCGGTCTTGCGCGGCGTGTCCTTCTCGGCGCGCCGGCGCAGGCGTTCCTCGGCGCGCTCGATCGCGAAGGCGAGCAGGTTGTCCGCCGTCGCGGGATCGCCGGCGAGCCAGTGGTCGAAATGGTCGCGCAGCGCGTTCTCGACCAGCTTCGTGGCCTCGGCGTTGGTCAGCTTGTCCTTGGTCTGGCCCTGGAAATGCGGGTTGCGGACGAAGACCGAGAGCATGCCGGCGAGGCCGCCGAGCAGGTCCTCCGCCGTCACGTTGCCCGCGCGCTTCTCCTTCTTGAGCTCGCCATAGGCGCGCAGGCCCTTCACCAGCGCCGAGCGGAAGCCGGCCTCGTGGGTGCCGCCCTGTGGGGTCGGGATGGTGTTGGCGTAGGTGTTGAGGAAGCCCTCGCCGCGTTCCACCCAGGTCGCGGCCCATTCCACGCGGCCGGCTTCTTCGGGGAACTCGGCCTGGCCGGCCCAGGGTGCGGGCACCACGGTCGCCTGCCCCTCGATCGCCGAGGCGAGGAAGTCCGACAGCCCGCCCGGGAAATGCAGCACCGCCTCGGCCGGCGTGTCGTCCTTGATGAGGGAGGCGTCGCAGGACCAGCGGATCTCGACCCCGCGGAACAGATAGGCCTTGGACCGGCACAGGCGGAACAGCCGCGCGGGGCGGAATTCCAGGCTGCCGAAGATCTCGGGGTCGGGCCTGAAGCGCACCATGGTGCCGCGACGGTTCTGCGCCGTCCCGGTCTCCTTCAGCTTCGTCACCGGCTTGCCGCGCTCATAGGCCTGGGTGAAGACCCGGCGGTCGCGCGTCACCTCCACTTCCAGCCGCTCGGACAGCGCATTCACCACGGAGGACCCCACGCCGTGCAGGCCGCCCGAGGTGTCATAGGCCTTGCCCGAGAACTTCCCCCCCGAATGCAGCGTGGTGAGGATCACCTCCAGCGCCGAGAGCTTGGGGAATTTGGGATGCGGATCGACCGGGATGCCGCGGCCATTGTCGCGCACCGTGATCCAGTTGCCTGCGGAGAGGGTCACCTCGATGCGGTCGGCATGGCCGGCCACGGCCTCGTCCATGGCATTGTCGACGACCTCGGCCGCGAGGTGGTGCAGCGCATTCTCGTCGGTGCCGCCGATATACATGCCGGGGCGCCGCCGGACGGGCTCCAGCCCTTCCAGCACCTCGATGTCCTTGGCCGAATAGCCGTCGCTCTGCCCAACGGCGCCCTTCCGCGCACCGCCCCGGCCGAACAGATCGTTCATATCTTGTTCCCCTATGGCTGGGCAGAATACCGGCCCGGGACCGCGGAAACAACGCGGGACGCGAGTCGGCCTTGGAGCAGATCCCGATCAGGGGGAATCGCCTGATCGGGTGAAGATGCCCGCAGAAACAACGGGCTGGAGGCGTTGCCGTGAGCCAGGGCGAACGGGAACGTCTCTGGAGCAGACCCTGTCCGGATGAACCCATCCGGACAGGTGAAGATGCTCGCAAAAACAAATACCTGGAGCTTTGGAGGTGAACGCAGGCTCGCCGGAAATGCTCCAGGGTCCGCCCGGAAACGCCGGCGCCGGCCCGGCCAGCCAATGCCGGCATCCTGGATGGGTGACCGGGTTGGGGGCGCCGCCGGCGCCGCTCATCGGAATACGCGGCACGCGCGGCTCCAGGCCGCCGCTCAGGCCGCCAGCTCGAACCCCGAAACAGCCGCCTCGCGGGCCAGGCCGAGGCTCTCGGCGAAGTTGTCGCGCCGGGCAATGTTGCTTGCCGCCAGCGTCCGGACGCGGCTGCCCTGCCCCGCCGTGGCGACCGCCCGCGGGGCATAGCCCGCCGCCTGGAAGGCGCCCGTCGGGGCATAGCCGCGCAAGCCGCCGTCGCCTTCCACCAGGGCGAAGCCGGATTGCGCCGGGCGGACCTGGACCGCCGTGCCCGCGGCGACGCGGCCGATCTCCGGCGCGCCGGCCTCGGGACGCAGGCGCAGGG
>JAFADX010000207.1 GCA_023424475.1 Pseudomonadota bacterium | reverse complement strand
CGCCGGGGCCGATGGCCGCGGCGTCGTCCCGGCAGCCGCATCCGCGGGGCACCGGGGTCAGGGGCTGTCCGGAAGCGCGCCATGCGGCGCCTTTCCGCGACCGGCCCCGGCCCGCGCCTCCGCCCGGCCATCCAACGACAGTGTCCGGGATGGAGCCCGGGCGTGGGCCGGTGACGGCGTTTCCGGACGGGTTCTCAGGGCGCCAGGCGGATGGTTGCCCCGTGCCGGGTCTCGGCCTCGCCGCAGAGGTCGGCGATGGCCGGCGCCACGTCGGCCGGGGTCCGCAGGCTCTCGGGCGGCTCGCCGGGGAAGGCGGCGACGCGGAGCTGCGTGGCCACCGGGCCGGGGTCGCAGAGATTCACCCGCAGCGTGCTGCTGGCGATCTCGGCCGCCCAGCAGCGCACCAGATGGTCCATGCCCGCCTTGGCGGCGCCGTAGAGGCCCCAATAGGCCGCCGGCGCCGCGGCCACCGCATCGGTCAGGACCACCGCGCGCGCCCCCGGCACGGCGCGCAGCGGCGGGTCGCAGGTGCGGATCAGCCGCCAGGCGGCCGAGAGGTTCACCGCGAGGGATTCCTCCATGTCGCGCGGCTGGATATGCGCGACCGGCGTCAGCTTCGACAGGACGCCCGCGGCATGGACCAGGATGTCGAGCCGGCCGAAGCGGGCGACGATGGAGGGGCCGAGCATGTCGACGTCCTGCGCCTTCCTCTGCAGGTCGAGCGGCAGCAGCGTCGCGGCCGGGCCGCCGGCAGCGCGGATCCCGTCGTCGGTTTCCTCGAGCCCGCCCTGGGTGCGGGCGACCAGGACGCATTGCGCGCCGCGGCGGCCGAGTTCCACGGCGACGGCGGCGCCGATGCCGCGGGAGGCGCCGGTGACCAGGGCGATACGGCCGGAAAGGGATGTCATCAAAGCCTCATGGGACAAGGGGCGGCGGAAGGCCCCACCGGAGCGAAGCCCTTTACCGGACCCTGCGCACGACTCGAAAGGGGCGCCGCCGGACCGGCCGGGGTTGGACCCGGGACCGCCCCACCGCATAGCGTCGCTCCATGATCGCAGCCATGGGCCAGTGCCTGGCCGGCCTCATCGTTCTCATCCTGGGTGCGGAACTCCTGACGCGGGGCGGCGCCGTGCTGGCGCGGCAGCTCGGGGTCCCGCCGATCATCATCGGCCTGACGGTGGTGGCGGTCGGCACGAGCGCGCCCGAACTCGCCGTCGGGATCGATGCCGCCCTGATGGGGAACGGCGCGATGGCGGTCGGCAACATCGCCGGCACCAATACGGTGAACGTGCTGCTAATCCTCGGCCTCAGCGCCGCGATCCATCCGCTGGCGCTGCGCGCGCGCACGATCAGGATGGACCTGCCGGTGATCGTTGCCGCCGCGGCCATGGTGCTCGGCATGGCGCTGGACGGAACCCTCTCGCGCCGGGACGGCATGCTGCTGGTGGCCTGCGGGGTCGTCTACACCGCGACGGTCATATGGTCCGCGCTGCACGAGAGCCGGGCCGTGCGCGTCGAGTTCGCGCGGGAATTCCGCGGCCCGAAGGGCGCGGCGCCGGGCACGCGCACGACCGCCCTCGCCGCCATGATGCTGGCGGCCGGCATCGCGGTGGTCGTCGCGGGGGCGGACGTGTTCGTGGACGGCGCGGTGTCGCTGGCCCGGATCTGGGGCGTGTCGGACACCTTCATCGGGCTGACGGTGGTGGCCATCGGCACCTCGGCACCCGAATTCGTCACCACCATCCTGTCCACGCTGAGGCGGGAGCGCGACATCGCGATCGGCAACCTGCTCGGCAGCAGCGTCTACAACATCTTCCTGATCCTGGGCGTGACCTGCCTCGTGCCCGCCGCCGGCCTGCCGGTCAGCGCGGAACTGCTGCGGGTCGACCTGCCGGTCATGGTGCTGGTCGCGCTCGCCTGCGTCCCGGCCTTCCTGTCGCGCCAGGAGGTCTCCCGCCTCGAGGGCACGCTGTTCGTGGCCGCCTATGGCGCCTACCTGTCCTATCTCCTCGTGATGCGGGCATGATGCGGCGCGGGCGTTCCCGCCGGGCCGCGGGCCTTGCCCTCGCACCCCCGGCCGCACAGACTCGATGAACGCCATGTCATCCACGGGAGCTGCGATGCGGATCCTCTGCGCGACCGACCTGTCCTCCCGCTCGGATCGTGCCGTGCGCCGCGCCGCGCTGCTGGCGCGCCAGGCCGGCGCGGAGCTGGTGATGCTGTCGGTGGTGGATGACGACCAGCCCAGGATCCTGGTGGAGACCGGGCGGCGGGAGGTGGCGGCGCTGCTGGCGGGTCAGGCCCGCGGCGTCCCGGAACTCCAGGGCCTGCGGCCGCGGCTGCGTGTCGAGACGGGCGACGCCTTCGACACCATCATCCGCGTCGCCGGGGCCGAGCAGGCCGATCTCATCGTCATGGGCGAGCACCGCAAGCGCCTGCTGCGCGACATGTTCGCGGGCACGACGATCGAGCGGGTGATGCGGCTCGGCCACCGCCCCGTGCTGATGGTCAACCGTTCCGCGGAACGGCCCTACCGTCGCCTGCTCGCCGCGGTGGACATGTCCGAGCGTTCGGCCGATGCGGTTCGGGCGGCGTTGCGGCTCGGCCTGGCGGCCGGCGCGGAATGGACGGTCTTCCATGCCTTCCACCAGCCGGGGCGCGGCAGCATGATGCTCGCGGACCTGCCGGCCGCGGCCGTCGAGGGCCATGTCGCGACGACCGCGGCGGAGACGCGCGCCGCGCTCGCGCGCTTCCTGCACGGCATCGATCCCGGCTTGGCGTCGCGGCTGCCGTCGATCGTGCTGGAGGAGGGCCTGCCGGCCGATGCCCTCCACGCGGCAGTGAAGCGCCTGTCGCCGGACCTCGTGGTGATGGGCACGCGCGGCCATGGCCTGATCGGCCGGCTCGTCCTCGGCAGTGTGGCGGAGACCGCGCTGCGGACGCTGGAATGCGACGTGCTCGCCGTGCCGCCGCCCGCGGCGTGACGGCCCTGCCGGGCGATCCCCCCTTGGCTACTGCCCGGCCGGCTGAAGGAGGGAGAGCTGACGGTCGGCGTTGTCCTGCCAGTCGGTCAGCGGGATGGCATACTCGCCGGTGAAGCAGGCGTCGCAGAACTCCGGCTTCGCGGGGTCGCGGCCCTGGCGGCCGAGGGCGCGGTAGAGGCCGTCCAGGGAGATGAAGGCGAGGCTGTCGGCGCCGATGATGCGCGCCATCTCGTCGACGTCGTGCTTCGCGGCCATGAGCTGCGCGCGTTCCGGCGTGTCGATGCCGTAGTAGCAGGAATGCGTCGTCGGGGGGGAGGAGATGCGCATGTGCACCTCCTTCGCGCCCGCCTGGCGGACCATCTCGACGATCTTGCGGGAGGTGGTGCCGCGCACGATCGAATCATCGACCAGGATGACGCGCCTGCCCTCGAGCATCGGGCGGTTCGCGCTGTGCTTCAGCTTCACGCCGAGATGGCGGATCTGGTCCGTCGGCTCGATGAAGGTGCGTCCGACGTAGTGGTTGCGGATGATGCCGAGCTCGAAGGGGATGCCGGCCTCGGCCGCGTAGCCCATGGCCGAGGGCACGCCGGAATCGGGCACCGGGACGACGACGTCCGCGGCGACGCCGGATTCGCGGGCGAGCTCGGCGCCGATGCGCTTGCGCGTCTCGTAGACCGGCGTGCCCTCCATCACGGAGTCCGGGCGCGCGAAGTAGATGTACTCGAAGATGCAGAAGCGGCTCGCGTGCCGGCCGAAGGGCTTCACGCTGCGCACGCCCTCGTCGTTGATGACGACGATCTCGCCCGCCTCGATATCGCGGACGAACTCGGCATTGACGATGTCGAGCGCACAGGTCTCGGAAGCGAGGACGTGGCCGCCGTTGGCCAGCCGCCCGAGCACCAGCGGCCGCACGCCGAGCGGGTCCCGCGCCCCGATCAGCGCGCCGTTGTGCAGTGCGGCCAGGCTGTAGGCGCCCTGCACCTGCTTCAGCGCGTCGATCAGCCGGTCGAGCACCGTCGAGTAGAGGCTGATGGCGATCAGGTGGATGAAGACTTCCGAATCCGTGGTGGACTGGAACAGGCAGCCGCGCCGCACCAGCGCGCGCTTCAGCGCCTGGGCGTTGGTGAGGTTGCCGTTGTGCCCGACCGCGAAGCCGCCGAACTCGAAATCGGCATAGAGCGGCTGGACGTTGCGCAGCGCCGTCTCGCCGGTCGTGGCGTAGCGGTTGTGGCCCACCGCCGCGCCGCCGCGCAGCGATGCGATGACCTTCGCCTCGCCGAAGTTGTCGCCCACCAGGCCGAGGCCCTTGTGCGCGTGGAACAGGCCCTGCTCGTCGAGGGTGACGATGCCGGCCGCCTCCTGCCCGCGGTGCTGCAGGGCATGCAGGCCGAGCGCGGTCAGCGCCGCGGCGTCGCCGCCGTTCCACACGCCGAAGACGCCGCATTCCTCATGCGGCTTGTCGTCGTCCCAGTCGCGCAGGGCGTCCATGGCAGTCCTCAATCGGTACGCGCCGGCGGGCGCAGCAATTCGTCGACGGTCGGGCCGGGCGACCCCGGCGGAGGCACCAGGCGCGGCCGGTAGGGTTCGGGCACATTCGCGATGGCGATGCGCGCGCCCTCGGCGATCAGGGGCAGGCTCCGCGCCTGCTTCACAGGCTCGGGCCAGTTCCTGGTCTCGGGGGCGAACATCCCGCCGAGGATATAGGCAAGCACCAGCAGCACCGCACCCCGGGCCGCGCCGAAAAGCAGCCCCAGCACGCGGTCCACGCCACCCAGGGATGAATCCTGGACATGGTCGGCGATGATGTTGGTGATCACCTTGAGGATGACGATCGCGACCAGGAAGACGGCGCCCGCGCCGACGGCATCGGCCGCCCAGGGCGGGTCGATGTACTGCGTCGTGTGCGGCAGCAGGAAGGGCCTGGCGAAGAAGCCTGCCGCCGCCGCGCCCACCCAGGCGCCGAGGCTCAGCACTTCCCGAACCAGCCCGCGGAAGAAGGCGAGCAATGCCGAAACCAGCACCACCGCCGCGAACACGCCGTCAACCCAGGTCATCGCGCCCCCTATAGCGGCCGGGCCGCACCGCGTCACGGCCCGGCGCGACGCGGCTTCACGGACTTCTCGGCAAAAACCGCCACGAGGTCGGCCAGGTGGCCCGTCTCGGTCAAGGCCATGCCGGGCGGCGGGGCGGCGGGCCGCGCGCCGCGCGCGACGCGCCGCGGCAGGGTGGCGGCGGTGAAGCCCAGCTTCGCCGCCTCCCGCAGCCGGGCTTCGGCCTGGGC
>JAFADX010000138.1 GCA_023424475.1 Pseudomonadota bacterium | reverse complement strand
CGCGGAGACCGTGCAGGCGCTTGCCGTCTGGCGGGCCTGCGCGGTCGGGCGCGCGCCGGGGTAGCGCGCGGAGAGGGCGGACGACTGCCCCCGCACCGGAGGCCGCTTCACCCGGCCCGGCGGCTTCGCGGTGCCGGGGCGGGCCCTCCCGGCCTGGGGTCAGAGAACCTGCGTCCAGGCCTCCGGATAGAGGCGGTAGGTCCCGCCCTCCCGCGCCAGGTGCGCGGTCGCAGGAAAATGGAGGTGCATCCCGGCGATATGGGTCTTCTCCGTCGCCACCATGTCGAAGACGCGCCGGCGCGTCGCCGCCGCCTGGGGCGGATCGACGTCGAAGAGGATCGTCACCTCGGGCTTCGGCACCTGCACCTCGGGCAGATGGACGATGTCGCCCCAGATCAGCAGGGACTCGCTGCCCGAGGCGATCAGGAAGCCGCAGTGCCCCGGCGTATGGCCGGGAAAGTGCTGGGCGGTGACGCCGGGGAAGACCTCCTGCCCATGGGCGAAGAAGCGCATGCGGTCGGCATAGGGGGCCATCTGCCGCTTCGCCATGGGGAAATAGGCGCCCCCGGTGGGCACGCCCTGGCCCGACCGGGCGACCTCGGCCTCGGCCTCCTCGCTCGTCCAGTAGGCGTGCTCGGCCGCGTGCATGGCCAGTTCGGCCCTGGGGAAGGCGGCGGTCCAGTCAGGCGTCGCAAGGCCGTTGGAATGGTCGGGGTGCATGTGGGTCAGCAGCACCGTGTCGATCTCTTCCGGCGCGATGCCGGCGGCGGCCAGGTTCCTCGGCAACTGCCCGGAACTCTTCTGCATGTGCGCGCCCGCGCCGGTGTCGATCAGCGCGACGCGGCCGCCCGGCCTGTGGATGATGAAGCAGTTGAGCGAGGTCCGCCGGGGCACCGGCCGGAAGGCCGCGCGCAGCATCCCGGAGGAGTCCTCGACCGTGATGTTCTGCAGCACCGCCATCGAGCCATCGAGGAAGCCGTCGCTCACCACCGTCAGGGTGATGTCGCCGACGCGGCGGTGGTGGATGGCGGGGACCTGGGCGGTGGGCACGGTGGCCATGGGGCGTTCACTCCATCTTTGCCTGGCCGGGAGCAGAGCATGGGCGCCGCGCCGCGCCAAACCGGCGCATGGACGCGGCCCTGCCGCGCGCTGTAGGGAAGGGCCAGAGGATGCACGCCATGCCCAAGGACATCACCCCGCCGCCCGCGCCTGCCCGCCGCCTGTTCGGCACGGACGGCATCCGCGGCACCGCCAACAGGGCGCCGATGGACGCGGCGACGGCCCTGCGGCTCGGCCAGGCGGCCGGGCGCTACTTCAACCGCGGCAGCTACCGGCACCGGGTGGTGATCGGCAAGGACACGCGGCTGTCGGGCTACATGCTGGAACCGGCGCTGGCCGCGGGCTTCGTCGGCGCGGGGATGGACGTGGTGCTGGTCGGTCCGCTGCCGACGCCGGCGATCGCATTGCTGACGCGCTCGCTGCGGGCGGATCTCGGTGTGATGATCAGCGCCTCCCACAATCCCTATGAGGACAACGGCATCAAGCTGTTCGGCCCGGATGGCCTGAAGCTGACCGACGAGCAGGAAGCCGCGATCGAGGCGCTGATGGCCGGCGATCTGGCGGAGGCGCTGGTGCCGCCCTCGCGCCTCGGCCGCGCGAGCCGGCTCGACGACGCGCCCGGCCGCTACATCGAGGCGGCGAAGGCCTCCTTCCCGCGCGGCCAGACGCTCGAGGGCCTGCGCATCGTCGTCGATTGCGCGCATGGCGCGGCCTACAAGGTGGCGCCGACCGTGCTGTGGGAACTGGGCGCGGAGGTGGTGCCGATCGGCGTCGCGCCCGATGGGTTCAACATCAACCGTGGTGTCGGCTCCACCGCGCCGGCGCAGCTCGCCGCGCTGGTGCAGGAGAGGCGGGCGGATCTCGGCATCGCGCTCGACGGAGACGCCGACCGCGTGGTGCTGGTGGACGAGGCGGGCCAGGTGATCGACGGGGACCAGATCCTCGCGCTCATCGCGCGGTCGTGGCACGCGCAGGAGCGGCTGCGCGGCGGGGCCGTCGTCGCGACCGTCATGTCGAACATGGGGCTAGAGCGCTTCCTCGGGCAGCGCGGCTTGAAGCTGCTGCGCACGGCGGTGGGCGACCGCTATGTCGGGGAGCGGATGCGCGAGGAGCGCTGCAACCTCGGCGGCGAGCAGTCGGGCCATATGATCATGCCCGATTTCGGCACGACGGGTGACGGGCTGATCGCGGCGCTGCAGGTCCTCGCCGTGCTGGTGGAGGAGAAGCGCCCCGCGAGCGAGGTGCTGCGCTGCTTCACGCCGCTGCCGCAGCGGCTGGTGAACGTGCGCTATGCCGGGGCCTCGCCGTTGGGCGACGAGGGCGTGAAGGCGGCGATTGCGGCGGAGGAGGCGGCACTCGGCGCGCGCGGGCGGGTGCTGATCCGGGCGAGCGGGACGGAGCCGGTGATCCGCGTGATGGCGGAGGCCGAGGAAGAGACGCTGGTCGAGGCCACGGTGTCGCGGCTGGCCGGGACGATCCGCGAAAAAGCCAGGGCGTGAAGGCCAGGGAGGGGAACCTCCCCCGAACCCCCTCCCTTTTTCTGTCTTTTTGGCACCGTCCGCCGCTGTCAGTCTCCAAATCCCAAAGAAGGTTGAGGGGGGTACGGGGGGAGAAGTTCCCTTCTCCCCCCGTGTTCCGGAGCGGCCATGAACGGACGAGTATTGATCATCGCCGGCAGCGATTCCGGCGGCGGTGCCGGCATCCAGGCCGACATCAAGGCGGTCACCGCGCTGGGCGGCTTCGCGATGACCGCGATCACCGCGCTGACCGCGCAGAATACGCTTGGCGTGCATGGCGTGGCGGGCGTGCCGATCGGCTTCATCCGCCAGCAGATCGCCGTGGTGCTGGATGATCTGGGCGCCGACGCGCTCAAGACCGGGATGCTGCACGACGTCCCGGTGATCGAGGCGGTGTGCGAGGAGATCGCCGCGCGTGCCGGGGGCATCCCGCTGGTCGCCGACCCGGTGATGGTCGCCAAGGGCGGGCATCCGTTGCTGGCGCCCGATGCGGTGGAGACGCTGAAAGCCCGGCTCCTGCCGCTGGCGACGGTGATCACGCCGAACCTGCCCGAGGCCGAGGTCCTGGTCGGCCGGCCGATCCGCGGCGTGCCGGGGATGCGGGAGGCGGCGGCGGCGCTGCGCGGCCTGGGCGTGCCGGCCGTGCTGCTGAAGGGCGGGCATCTCGAGGGCGATGTGGTGACCGACCTGCTGGTGACGGCCGACGGGGCGGAGGAATTCGCCTCCCCGCGCATCGCGACGCGGCACACGCATGGGACGGGCTGCACGCTGGCGAGCGCGATCGCGGCGGGACTGGCGCAGGGGATGTCGCTGCGCGACGCGGTGGTGCGGGCGCGGGCCTATGTGCGGGCGGCGATCGCGGCGGCGCCGGGCTACGGCACGGGGCATGGGCCGCTCGATCATGGGGTGACGGTGGACCCCTCGCGCATCGCGGGTTAACCACGGCTTCATCCGCCGTGCCGCAGGGTGGGGCATGGCTCTGACGCTCGCCCAGGTGCAGTCGCTGTTCGGCGTGTCGGCGTCCGGCACCGCTTCGGGCGGGGCGGCGCAGGCCATTCCGGCGCTGCGCCGCGCGACGGAGGATGGCGCGGAGGCCAAGGGCGTCGCGCAGGAGAAGAAGGACCCGGTCACGCTGTCCGCGCTGGCGCGCTTCCGCGCCGCACTCGACAAGGCCGGCAGCATCGAGGCGGCGCTGCAGGACCCGCGCATCCTGAAGGTGATCCTGCCGGCGCTGGGCCTTGCGGGGCAGGAGGGCCATGCCGGCATGGTGCGCCGCGCGCTGCTGTCGGACCCGTCCGACGAGAAGGGCCTGGCCGCCGCGCTCGGCAGCACCTGGCAGGCGGCGGCGGAGACGCTCGGGGTCCACCGGACCGGGCTCGACGGGCTGCGCGATCCCGCGATGATCGACAGGCTGACCGCGGCCTACCTGAAGTACCAGTATCGCTCGGGCCTCGACCAACGGCAGGCCGGACTGTCGGATGCGCTCTATTTCCTGGAATCGGCGAAGAACGCCACGGACGTCTACGACCTGCTGGGGGATCCGGTGCTGCGGCGGGTGGTGACCGGGGCGCTGGGGCTTCCGGACCAGATCGCGGTCCAGTCGGTGGAAGCGCAGGGGCGGGCGGTGTCGTCGCGGCTGACGATCGGCAGCCTGCAGGATGACCGGACAGTGCGGAAACTTGCCGAACGCTACCTGATCGCGGCGGCGGACAAGGCCGCAGCCGCGTCGGCGGCGCAATCCACCGATGCGATGACGTCCATCATCGCCCTGTCGATCAAGGCTTGATCGGACCCGGTCCCCGGGCGTAACCCTCCGCCCGGGCCACGCCCCCCCACCGGGGCGCATTCGCTTCTGAGAGGGAGCAGCATCATGGCGATCGCCACCCCCAAGCCGGAGGTCCGTCCGGCGAATCCCGCATTCTCATCCGGTCCCTGTGCCAAGCGTCCCGGCTGGACGCTGGCCGCGCTGGACGGCGCGCTGCTCGGGCGCAGCCATCGCGCGAAGGATCCCAAGGCGCGCCTCAGCGAGGTGATCGAGCGGTCGCGCGCCGTGCTCGGCATGCCGGCGGACTGGCGGCTCGGCATCGTGCCGGCCTCGGATACCGGCGCGGTCGAGATGGCGCTGTGGTCGATGCTCGGCGCGCGGGGCGTCGATGTGCTGGTGTGGGAATCCTTCTCGAAGGAATGGGCGACCGATATCGTCAAGCAACTCCGGCTGGCCGATGCGCGCGTCATCGAGGCGCCCTATGGCCGGCTGCCGGATGTCGCGCAGGTCGATCCCAGCCGCGACGTGGTCTTCGTGTGGAACGGCACGACCTCCGGCGTGCGGCTGCCGGATGCGGATTTCATCGGCGACGCGCGGGAAGGGCTCGCAATCTGCGACGCGACCTCGGCCGCCTTTGCGATGGACCTGCCGTGGAACAGGCTCGATGTGGTGACCTGGTCCTGGCAGAAGGTGCTGGGCGGGGAGGCCGCGCATGGGATGCTGGCGCTGTCCCCGCGGGCCGTTGCGCGCCTCGAATCCTTCAGCCCCGACCGCCCGCTGCCGAAGATCTTCCGCATGACCAAGGGCGGGAAGCTCAACGAGGGCATCTTCAAGGGCGAGACGATCAACACGCCGTCGATGCTCTGCGTCGAGGATGCGATCGACGGGTTGAAGTGGGCGGAGAGCGTCGGCGGGCTGAAGGGGCTGATCGCGCGGTCGGAGGCGAACCTCGCCGCCATCGCGCGCTGGGTCGCGACCGGGCCTGGCTATGACTTTCTCGCCGAAGACCCGGCGACGCGCTCCTGCACCTCGATCTGCCTGAAGATCACCGCGCCCTGGTTCGCCGTGATGGGCGCCGAGGCCCAGGCGGCCGCGGCGAAGAAGATCGCCTCGCTGCTCGAAAAGGAGGGCGTCGCTCTCGATGCCGGTGCCTATCGCGACGCGCCCCCGGGCCTGCGGATCTGGGGCGGGGCGACCGTCGAGACCTCCGACATCGAGGCGCTGCTGCCCTGGCTGGACTGGGCGCTCGCAACCGTTGAATCCGAAGTCGTGGTGGCCTGACCGATGCCCAAGGTTCTGATTTCCGACAAGCTGTCGCCCGCCGCCGTCCAGATCTTCAGGGACCGCGGCATCGAGGTGGACTTCAAGCCGGGCCTCAAGCCTGCCGAGATCCGCGGGATCATCGGCGCCTATGACGGCCTCGCGGTGCGCTCCGCCACCAAGGTCACGCGCGAGCTGATGGAGGCCGCGCCGAACCTCAAGGTGGTCGGCCGCGCCGGCATCGGCGTGGACAATGTGGACGTGACCAGCGCCACCGCGCGTGGCGTGGTGGTGATGAACACGCCCTTCGGCAACGCCATCACCACGGCCGAGCACGCGATCGCGATGATGTTCGCCCTCGCCCGGCAGATCCCCGAGGCGAGCGCAAGCACCAAGGCCGGGAAGTGGGAGAAGAACCGCTTCATGGGCGTCGAGCTGTTCGGCAAGACGCTCGGCCTGGTGGGGTGCGGGAACATCGGCTCGATCGTCGCGGACCGCGCCATCGGGCTGAAGATGAAGGTGGTCGCCTATGATCCCTTCCTGTCGGAGAAGCGCGCCCTCGACCTCGGCGTGGAGAAGGTGGAACTCCACGACCTGCTGCATCGCGCCGACTTCGTCACGCTGCACGTGCCGATGACGGAGCAGACGAAGAACATCCTGTCGCGCGAGAACATCGCGCGCATGAAGTCCGGCGCGCGGCTGATCAACTGCGCCCGCGGGGGCCTGGTCGACGAAGCCGCGCTGCTCGATGCCCTGACGTCCGGGCACCTCGCCGGCGCGGCGCTCGACGTGTTCGAGACGGAACCGGCGACGGACAGCCCGCTCTTCGCGCTCGAGAACGTCGTCTGCACTCCGCATCTGGGTGCGGCGACCACCGAGGCGCAGGAGAACGTCGCCCTGCAGGTGGCCGACCAGATGGCCGACTTCCTGCTGACCGGCGCGGTCTCCAACGCCATCAACATGCCCTCCGTCACCGCCGAGGAGGCCCCGCGCCTCAAGCCCTACATGGACCTCGCGCGGATGCTGGGCGGCATGGCCGGGCAGCTCACCGCGGCGCAGGACGGCGCGATCAAGGCGATCCGCGTCGAATACGAAGGTGCCGCGGCGGAACTGAACCTGCGTCCGCTGACCGCCGCGGCGCTCGCCGGCGTGCTGACGCCGCTGATGGGGGCGGTGAACATGGTCAATGCCCCGGTGCTCGCGAAGCAGCGCGGCATCGAGGTCGCCGAGACCACCGTCGAGCGCAGCGGCGAATACCAGACCCTGGTGCGGCTGACCGTGGTGACCGACCGCTTCGAACGGTCCATCGCCGGCACGCTGCTCGCCGAGAACAAGCCGCGCCTCGTCGCCATCAAGGGCATCGCGGTGGAGGCCGATTTCGCGCCGCACATGCTTTACGTCACGAACCAGGACAAGCCGGGCTTCATCGGCCGCTTCGGCATGGCGCTGGCCGATGCCGGGGTGAATATCGCGACCTTCCATCTGGGCCGTTCCGCGCCGGGGGGTGATGCGATCTGCCTGGTGGGCCTTGATGGCCCGATGCCCGACGGCGTGCTGGACGGCGTGCGCAGGCTGCCGCTGGTGGTGCAGGCGACGCCGCTGGCCTTCTGATATCAGGCGCCCGAAGGTTTCGCCTTCGTGCCCCTCATGGGCCGGGCGGGGCGGCATCCGCGGTCCTTGGCTTCGCCGCATGCGCGGCGGCGCCCGTTCGGGCGTTCGGCCCTCCGGTCCGCGGTCCCGGCCTTCCTGCGCTTGGTATGAGGGGCTGTCCGGAAATGCGGGCCAGTGCCGGCATTTCCGACCCGACCCTGAGATCGCCCGCGCCGTGCCGATGAGGTCGTCATCGGCACGGCGCGGCGGCAGGGGCGCTCAGCGGCGGCGGGCCGGCGCGCCCTCGCCGAACTCGGTCTCGGCCGAGAAGGTCAGACGCGGGGCGATCGATTCCAGTTCGGGCATAGGCGGCAGGTTGGACAGCCGGGCCAGCGTCGCCTCCGGTCCCAGGGTGAAGACCTGGTTGGACAGCGCGCTGCGGATGCCCGCCTGGTCGCCCGAGGCCAGCGGCGGCACCGCGGCGGCGAGCGCCGCCGCGACCTCGCCCGGCGGAATCGCCAGCGGAATGCCGAGCGCCTCGCGTTCCCGCCGGATGGCCTTGGCGATCATTTCGGCCTCGACCCCGCTCACGCCGATATTCGCCGCCGGATTGCGCAGGCCATTCACCGCCGCCTCGAACTGGGCGAGGGCGGCGGCGGCCTGGGCCGGCTTGCCGCGGTAGCGGCTCATGTCGCCGAGGTTGCGTTCGGCATAGGCGAGGTTCAGCCGCGTGTTGTCGATCTGGAAGCCCTGGCCGCCGAAGGAGAAGTCCGGCGGCCCCGTCTCGGCCGCGCAGCCGGCCAGGGCCAGCACGGCCGATCCCGCCAGCAAGGTCCGACGCCGCATGGTCCGCTCTCCTTTGGTCCGGATCGGCATCATGTCCGGGCGGCGGCCGGCGGGGAAGTCCGCGGCGCTGTCCGGATCCGGCGGCGGGCGCCGGTCGGCCCTGCGGCCGGCGGGGCTTGCCCCGGCCCGTCCGCCCTGCCACACCCTCCGCCGGCCATGACCGACGACCTGCCCAATCCGGCCCTGCTGCCCGCGGGCCTTGCCGACCTGCTGCCGCCCGAGGCCGAGCGCGAGGCCGCGCTGGTCGAGGCGATGATGGGCGTCTTCGCGTCCCACGGCTACGAGCGCGTCAAGCCGCCGCTGTTGGAATTCGAGGACAGCCTCCTCGCCGGTTCCGGCGCCGCGGTGGCCGAGCAGACCTTCCGCCTGATGGACCCGGTCAGCCAGCGGATGATGGGGCTCCGGGCCGACACCACGCCGCAGGTCGCCCGCATCGCGGCGACGCGCCTCGGGGCACAGGCGCGGCCGCTGCGGCTCTGCTACGCCGGCCAGGTGCTGCGGGTGCGCGGGACGCAGCTCGCGCCCTCCCGCCAGTTGCCGCAGGCGGGGGTCGAGCTGATCGGCGGCGCGGCCCCGGCGGCGGATGCGGAGATCGCCGTCGTCGCGGTGGAGGCCCTCGCCGCCGTCGGCGTCGCGAATGTCAGCCTCGATGTCACCCTGCCGACCATGGTGCCCGCGCTGCTTGAGGCCGTGGGGGTGGAACCCGCCCTGCGCGCGCGCCTCGCCCGCGCGCTGGACCGCAAGGACAGCGCCGCGGTCGCCGCCCTGGTCCAGGGCCAGGATCCCGCGCTCGGCGTGCTGCCCGGGCTGATGGCGGCGACCGGGCCGGCCGACGGGGCGCTTGCCGCGCTCGAGGCCGCCGAACTGCCGCAGGC
>JAFADX010000133.1 GCA_023424475.1 Pseudomonadota bacterium | reverse complement strand
TCCCTCGGCCTTGCGGCTGCGCTTCGCGCCGGAGGCCGACCGCGGCGCGCTGGACGCGGCGATCGCGGGCGTCGAGCCGCGGGGGACCGTGTTGTTGTCCGTCCATGGCGCCTCCCAGGCGCAGGATGCCCTGCGCGCGCGGCTGCTCGCCCTCGGCCTGCCGGGCACGCGCAGCATCGGCGTCGCGGTGGAAGGGGGGCACGGCCTGTTCGGCCCCCTGCTTGCCGCCGGGGCGCTGCGGCGCTTCCTCGCCGAGATCCTGCTCGCCGACGCGCCGCCCCAAGCCATCCCCGACCCCTGGCAGCCCTGACGGCTCAGCCCGATGGCGTCTCGAGGCTGCCGCGGATGAAGCCGACCAGCGGCTCGACGAGGGCGGAGCGCCCCTCGGCATCGCCGAACAGGCACATCTCCGCCGTGCCGCAGGAGGGCAGGCCCGCCATCTCGACGAGCCCCGGCGGCAGGCCGGTGCGGCCGAGCACCGTCGCCGCGAAGCCTGCCTGTGCCGCCGCCGCCACGCCGAGCAGCGACGCCGAGGTGTAGAGCACCTCGAAGGCGATGCCCGCGCGCGCCAGCGCCGCCAGCGCCCGGTCGCGGAACATGCAGCCCTGCGGCAGCATCGCGATCGGCAGCGGGCGTCCTTCGGGCGGCTCCCAGCCGGGTGCCGCCACCCAGACGATGGTCTCGGTGAAGACCGGGCGGCCCTCCGTCTCCCCGTCGCGCCGCTTGACCAGCACCAGGTCGAGCGCGCCGTCGGCCATCGCCGCGCGCAGCTCGTGGCTGCGTCCGACCTCCACTTCCAGCCGCACCTCCGGATAGGTCTGGGTGAAGCGCGCCAGGACGGGGGCCAGGTTGCGCGGGATGAAATGGTCGGCGACGCCGAGGCGCAGATGGCCGGCGACCGGCGGCGCGACCATGCGCCGCACCGCCTCGTCGTTCAGCGCCAGCATCCGCCGCGCATAGGCGAGCAGCGTCTCGCCCTCCCGCGTCAGCGCCACGCCGCGCCCGCCGCGTTCGAGCACGCGCTTGCCCAGGATGTCCTCGAGCCGCTTCACCTTCAGGCTGATGGCCGACTGCGTCAGGCCGAGAGCCACCCCGGCAGCGGTGAAGCCACCGCGCTCGGCGACCGTCACGAAGCCGCGCAGCAGGTCGAGGTCGAGGTCGGGGACACGCATGGGCGATGAGGAACCATCATGCCGTGCGCGGAGTCAATGAGAGGCGCAAATGAGAACGGGGAGGGCGCTGCCCTCCCCGAACCCTACCCGCCAAAGGCCGAAGGGCCTTTGGGAAACCGATATTCAGATTTCCTCGTCCATGCCCCAGTCGCCGCCGTCGTCCTGGGCGCCCCAGGCGTCCTGTTCGACCGGCGCGGCATCCTGCTGGCCCCAGCCGCTGTCCGCCGGCGCCTTGGCGCCGCCGTCGGTGGCGCCGACCGGATCGGTCCAGGGGGAGGAGGCCGGCGTGGCATCGGCGCCGGCGGCAGGTGTCGCCGCCTGCGCGGCGGCGCCATGCCCGCCGAAGGCATTCATCAGCATGTTGCCGAGCAGCATGCCGCCCGCGACACCCGCTGCCGCCGAGGCCGCGGTGCCGAGGAAGCCCATCCCGCCGCGGCCCTGCTGCTGCAACGCCTGCGGGTTGTAGCCCTGCGGATACTGCGGCTGCGGGCGGGGCGGCATCGGCGGCGGCATCGCGGCATTGGACCGGCCGCCGAACAGGCCGCCGAGCATGCCGCCGCCGCCGGCCTGCGCTGCCGCGGCCTGGCCCTGGCGCCGCGCGTTCTCGGCTTCCCATTCCAGCTGCTGGATGCGGTTGTTCGCCTCGACCAGCGCCGCCTCCTGCACGAAGGCGGTCTGGGTGATGCGATAGCGCGCTTCCGGGAAGCGGGTGAAGAGGTCCGCGATCAGGCGGTCGGCCTCGGGATCGACCGGCGGCAGCACGGGGCGCTGCGGCGCGGCGGCCCCGCCCCAGGGGCTGGCCGATGCCTGCGGCACCGGCGCGGCGCCGCTGATCCTCTCCACGAAGGCGGTGATGATCCGCCGTTCCTCGTCCGTCATTCCCCGATGTCCTTTCCCGGCCTGGCGCGGGGGCTGATCTCCGTCCGGCCCGCTCTCCCGTCGCGCGGCGAAGTGGCCCGAGCCCGGGCCGGTTTCAAGGCGATTCGACGGGCTGTTACCCGCCGGTTGCAATCCGCGGCGGCAGGCCGAGCCGGCGCCATTCGATGGCGGGGCAGCGGTTCATCACGGCGGCGAGCCCGGCGGTGCGGGCCCGGGCGGCGGCGGCCTCGTCGATCACGCCGAGCTGCATCCAGACCGACTTCGCGCCGAGGCGGATCGCCTCGTCCACCACCGCGCCCGCTTCGGCCGGGCGGCGGAAGATGTCCACCATGTCGAGCGGCGCGGCCTCATCGAGCGTCGCGACGCAGGGCACGCCGTGCACCTCCCGCCCGGCGAGGCCGGGGTTCACCGGCACCGCCGCGTAGCCGCGGTCGAGCAGGAAGCGGAACACGCCATGGCTCGGCCGCGTCGGCCGGTCCGATGCGCCGACGACGGCGATGCGCCGCGTGCGGAGCAGGAGGTCGCGGATCTCCGCGTCGGTCATCGCGGCGCCCCCGGCGCATCGAGGAATTTCTGCATGAGGAGCAGGTCGAGCCATCGCCCGAACTTCCGCCCGACCTCCCGCAGCACCGTGCCGCGTTCGAAGCCGAGGCGTTCGTGCAGGCGGATCGATCCTTCGTTCGTCGCATCGATGCCGGCGACCATCACATGCTTGCCGAGTGCCAGCGCGGGTTCGAACAGCGCCGCCACCAGCGTGCCGCCGAGGCCCCGGCCGCGCGCGTCGGCGCGGATGTGCACGGAATGCTCGACCGTGTGACGGAACCCGGGATAGGCGCGGAAGTCGCCGAAGGTGGCGAGGCCGAGCACGCCGCCGCCCTCGTCGGCCACCAGCACCGGGTAGCCCGCCGCGCGCCGGGCCGCGAACCAGGCGCTGCGCGCCTCCAGGCTGACGGGATCGTCGGCGTAGATGGCCGTCGAGGTCGCGATGACCTCGTTGTAGATCTCGTTGATGGCCGCGAGGTCGTCTTCGGTCGCGGGACGGATGGTCATCAGAACTCCTCGAGCAGGCGGCCGCAGCCTTCGATCCGGTCCGTGATCCCGTTGGCGCGCAGCGCGTGCCAGTAGGTCGCCGCATTGATGGCGACGACCGGCTTGCCGAGCCAGAGCTCGGCCATGGCGGCGAGCTTCACCATCGGGAGATTGGTGCCGACCTGGACGATCGCATCGACGTCGTCGCCATCGATCGTCTTGATCGCTTCCACGCATTGCCGCGGCGTGACCTGCGCGATGCCGGTCCAGGAACGGCACCGCAGCGCGATGTCGCGCACGACGCTGAAGCCCATGTCGCCGAAGTAGCGCGTCACCTCGGCGTTCATCGCCGGCCAGTAGGGCGAGAGGACCGCGAGCCGCCTCGCGCCGCCGAGGGCATTCAGCGCCGCCGTGCAGGCATGCGAGCCCACGGTGACGCCGAGGCCCGAGACCTCCCGCACCTGGGCGATGAAGCGGTCGGCGCCCTTCGCGCCGTCGAAGAAGGTGACCGCCGACATGCCCATGACGAGATGATCCGGCCCGCAGGTCAGCACCGACCTCACCGCGTCGAGCACGTTGCCGCCGATCACCTCGATGCCCGCGCGGAAGCTCTCGTTGGAGATGGCATCGGCATTGGGCGTGAAGATGCGCGAGTAGTGGTTCGTGACCCCCGCGGGCCGCATCATGTCGTAGTCGGGCTGCACGACGGTGTTCGTGGATGGCCCCATGACGCCGAACAGCTTGCGCCAGCCGAGGATGTCGCGACCCATGTTCCTCTCCGCACCGATGCCCGCGCAGCCTGCCACAGGTGGCGCCGGGCGCCAGCCCTCGGGCGCCTGCGGGGCCGCGGCAGGGCGGCTTGAAGCCGCGGGCCGCGCCGGCATCTATGGGTGATGGCCATTCCCCTGCTGAACCGCCCGCCGCGTGTCGCCCTGGTGCGCCTGGACGGCCTCGTCGCCGCCAGGCCTGGCCCGTTTCCCGGGGGCCTCAGCGCCAACGGCACGCGGGAGGTGCTGGAGCGCGCCTTCGGCCTGCGCCGCCTCGCCGCCGTGATGCTGGTGGTCAACTCGCCGGGCGGCTCGCCGGTGCAGTCCTCGCTGATCGCGGCGTGCATCCGCCGTCTGGCAGAAGAGAGGAAGGTCCCGACCATCGCCGTAGCCGAGGACGCCGCCGCCTCGGGCGGCTACTGGATCGCCTGCGCGGCCGACGAGATCATCGCCGATCCCGCCTCGATCCTGGGCTCCATCGGCGTGGTCAGCGCCGGCTTCGGTCTCGACCAGGCGATCGGGCGGCTCGGCGTCGAGCGCCGCCTGCGCACCGCGGGCAGCGAGAAGTCCTTCCTCGACCCCTTCCGCGCCGAGCGCGAGGCGGATGTCGCCCGGCTGGAGGACCTGCTCGCGAAGCTGCATGCGGAATTCAAGGGCTGGGTCCGCAGCCGCCGCGGCGCACGGCTGAAGGCGCCCGAGGAGACGCTGTTCACCGGCCGCTTCTGGACCGGGCGGGAGGCGGTGGAACTCGGCCTTGCCGACGGGCTCGGGACTGCGGAAGGCGAGGCCAGGCGCCGCTTCGGCGAGAAGGTGCGGATCATCCGCCTGGGCGGACGGCGGCGGCCCTTTCCGTGGCGGCTGCTGCCGGGGGCGCGCGACGGCGTGGAGGCCGTCGCGGCGGCGATCGAGGAACGCGCGGCCTGGGCGCGGCTTGGGTTGTAGGGGCCGTGAGCCCCATGCCGGCGCGGGAGTGGACTGCGGTGCCGGCCTGCCGTTCAGAGCCCGGCGGTGCCGGACCCCAGCGTCTCGAACAGCCGCGCCAGCAGCCGCGTGCGCGGCACCAGGCAGCGCAGTTCGACGAATTCCCCGCGCGTGTGCGGTCCGCCGCCGATGACGCCGAGGCCGTCCAGCGTCGGCACGCCGAGCGCGCCGGTGAAGTTGCCGTCGCTGCCGCCGCCCGCGACGCGCTCCCCGGCCGAAGGCAGCCCGCACTCCGCCGCCAGCGCCGCGGCATGGTCGTAGAGCGCCTGGATCGCCGGCGTCTTCGCGAAGGGCGGGCGGCCGAGGCCCTCGGTGACCTCGGTCCGCACGTCCGGGTCGTGCTGCGGCAGCGCATGGACCGCGTCGCGCAGTTCCTTTTCCTCCGCCGCGGTCGGCACCAGCGCGTAGCAGATCGCGCGGCATTCGGCGGGCACCATGTTCTCGTGCGTGCCGCCCTGCACGATGCCGATGTTGACGAAGAAGTTGCGCGGATGGTCGGTCAGCGCCTCGAGCGCGAGGATATGGTGCGCCATCTCCCGCACGGCGGAGCGGCCCTCGGCGTGATAGGCGCCGGCATGGGCCGGTCGGCCGAGCGTGCGCAGGTGCCAGCGCGCGATGCCGTGCCGCGCGACGGTGAACTTTCCGCCGTCGCCGGAGGGCTCCACCACCAGCGCCGCGCGATGGCGCAGCGCCTCGGCCTCGATGGCGGCGCGGGAGGAGGGGCTGCCGACTTCCTCATCCGGGATCATCATCACGCTGACCGGCAGGCGCGGGCGCTTCCCGGTCGCGTGCAGATGCCGCAGGGCGGCGACCGCCATCGCGTTGCCGCCCTTCATGTCGTGGATGCCGGGGCCATAGGCGCGCTCGCCGTCCCGCCGGTACGCGAAGGTGCCGCGCTGGTGCACCGTGTCGATGTGGCCGAGCACCAGCAGGCCGGGGCCGGCCTCCTCGCCGGGCAAGCGCCCGACCAGGATGTCGCCGTAGCCGTCGCGGCCGGGCGTCCGCTCGATCGCCGCGCCGATGCCGCGCAGCAGCCCTTCGGCATGGTCGGCGACGCGGTTCACGCCCGCCGCGTCGTTGGTCGGGCTTTCGATCCCGACCCATCCGCGGACGGCGTCGAGCAGGGCATCGGTCGTCAGCTGCTGCATGCCCTATCCCGTCGGCAGCCGGCGGAAGCCCGGCTCGGGCGGCGCCTCGGCGAAATCCTCGGCGATGTCGTCCACGCGCGCGACGGGCGGCCCGCGGCGGCAGAGCAGCAGCAGGGCCTGCACCGCCGCCTCCTCGCCGGCGACGAGCGCCTCCACGGCGCCGTCGCGGCGGTTGCGCACCCAGCCGTGCACGCCCAGGCGCAGCGCCTCCATCACCATCCAGTCGCGATAGCCCACGCCCTGCACGCGGCCGGTGATGACCACGATCCGTGCGCTCATGACCGCACCAGCATGAGGAAGCGTTCGGCGAGCGCGATCTCCTCCGCCGCCCGCGTGCGGCGTTCCAGCCGCTCGGCATCCTCGCCCCAGCGGCGCTCCTGGAAGGTCTCGTCGAGCACGGCCAGGCGATGCGCCTCCGCGGCCGCCAGCCGGCCGGCGGACAGCGCGAGGCCCAGCACCAGGCTGCCGAGCGCCGGCACCGCGACGCCGAGCGCCGCGAGTTCCTCTGCCCGGTGTGCCGCGACGGCCGCCTGCAGCGCGGCGAGGCTCGCCGCCGGCTGCGCCACCGGCATCAGGCCGGCCGTGACGGTGAGCGGCGCGCCATGCGCCTCGGCGGCCCAGTCGAGCAGCGGCTGCCATTCGCGCGCCTGCAGGTCGGCCAGCCCCGGCTCGTCGGAGCGGTAGCAGAGCAGGTCGGTCTCGCCGTACTTCGCCAGGCCCTCGATCATGGCCGAGGGA